>CAYUYL010000409.1:0-1504 GCA_964449195.1 uncultured Filomicrobium sp. | reverse complement strand
CCTCTGGTGAATCAATATCCTGATGAAATGTCCCACCTAAAAAATCTTCTAACTTCTTTAAATAACTAGAGCTCTCATTCATTGAATCACCTCTGCAATGTATTATATCTTTTCTACTATTGAAAAAAGTTAAATAAATAAAAGGGTATAACATATTTTATATAACGAATATGTTATACCCTTTCTTCTTAAACTAACGCACCTGTTAGCATAACAAAAAAATGATTATTTTATTTTTTTTAGCATTTTAAAATTAGCCAACTTAACCCCCTTTTTTTCCACAGTTTGTGAACAAACAATTTTGTAACCTAGATGTTCAAAAAATGGCTTAGCTGTGATACTTGCTTCGGTATCAATTTCTAAAAGCTTTAGTTTCTTTGCCTCAGATTCGAGCATATCAACTAAAGCTGTGGCTATACCTTGTCCTTGATAATCTTTATGAACGAATAGTCTATCTAAGTACCCGTTATGCGTTAAATCGCTAAAACCAACAACTTTATCATTCACTTTAGCAACAAATGTTATATTTTGTTCCAATGATTCCTTCCAAGAATTCATTTTAGATTCTTTTTCATCTCTTGGTGCCCAAGCATCCAATTGTACTTGGGAATAATCTTTTGAATTTACGGAATGAACTGTTTCATAAAACAATGAAATAATCTCTTTTGTATCAGTTTCCTTAAACTTTATAATCTCCACTTTCTGTTATACCTCCCCTTTTTAGGATAAGCATCCTAATATACTTATCATTATTTCAGCAACTTCTTCTTGCGCTATACTGCTCCGTTAGTTGAAGGAGGGTGAACGTTATTCTCTCTTATAAATTTTTATAGACATCTGCATATGCTACTTTCAGTTGCTCTCTTAATTGCCTATTTTCCTCTTCCAACTTTTTGTTTTTTCTTTTTAGAGATGCAATGAGAGCATCTTTGTTGTTTTCGTTCATTTCTCGCTTTACTTATTTCGGTATAGTTAACGCATCAGTGTGCTTTCTTACGATTTAGACTTAAGCAATTGCAGCTCTTGATCCATTATTTCAGCTGCTTCTGAAATGAATTGAATGATTAAATCTAATTCTTCTGGTTTGTATTCGTTTGTGAGCTGTTTGGTTGATGCTGATAAGGATTGGAAGAGTTCTTTCACCTGTGATTTCCCTGCTGTTAATGGGACAATGATGACTCTTCGTTTGTCCTTTGGGTCTTTTTCTCTTTTTGCGTAGCCCGCTTTTTCAAGCCGGTCAATGAGTGCTGTGACTGCACCGGAGCTAAGGCCTGTTTTTTCACTTAATTCCCCCGCTGTGAGGGGGCCGAGTTCGTTTAATAGATCGGCGGATTTGAGATCTGTTGGAAAAAGGCCGAGCGATTGAGCGGCTGCTTGGTGGAATAAAACGGTTCGTGTGGCGAGGCGCCTCATTGTATGTATGATCTGGGCTGCTCTGTCTTCAGCCTCGTTCTTTATTGACAACTTGTTCTCCTCCCTTTAAAATCAATTTATCTTGATCATC
>CAYUYL010000408.1:0-1512 GCA_964449195.1 uncultured Filomicrobium sp. | reverse complement strand
CCCTATCGCCTGCTGACCGAAGCGGAATGGGAATACGCCTGCCGTGCCGGCAGCACGACGCAATTTTCATTCGGTGATGCTGAAAGCGATCTTGGCCAATACGCTTGGTATCGTGACAATTCTAGCGGCAAATCGCATCTGGTGGGCGAGAAGAAACCGAACGGCTTCGGCCTCTACGATATGCATGGCAATATCTGGGAGTGGGTGAACGACTGGTATGGAGATTATGAGACCAGACCTCAGATTGATCCACAAGGACCTGATACGGGCCAGGCCCGGGTGAGCCGCGGCGGCGGTTGGAACAATACCGCGAGGCTCCTGCGTTCCGCTTATCGCGACCACAACACGCAGGACTACCGCAACAACAATCTTGGCTTCCGTCTCGCGAGGACATTATGATTGGCGCTTTTACCATTTTACCATCACGAAAAATTTCTGCGCCCCGGCTGGCGCATGGCGCGGACCGTAGCCGGGCGTGCGTCAGCCGACCGAAAGCGCAGGTCAGCGGCGTGCGTAAGCAGGGGATGTAAGGCACAGCAATTACCACACGCACCAATCAGACCCGCCGGAGCCGGGCGCATTTTTTACAGGCATTGGGACATGATCATCAATGAGGAGTTCATGATTTTTGCTATTAATAGCACTCAGATTTAATCATCGCAGACATCGTATTAATCAGCTTAACCAAGGTTGGGCGTTTATGTGAGGTCTGGCTTCAGTTGTTTTCTTTCTGCCAGACCAACAAATGCAAATAATCTGTTCAGCATTTAACGAATGTTCGCAACAGCAATTGGTGAATTGAATTTTTCACACCAAATCCAGACTTGTGAATATTTCGAGAGGTCGATGCGTGCCGGTACAGTGTAGGATTGACTGCCCGCGCGCCGTTTGAGTTTCGCAATGATAGTGCCAGGCACATACCGGCCGTTGCCAAACGCGACGCGCGGAGCAGGAGCACCGTCAAACCAAAAGCTTTTGGCAAAGACAACTTGCGCCGCGCCGCCGGAACGGACGATGCTTACTGCGCCGCGGGCTTTGTGACCGCCAGCGCCACTGAAAGTTCCCGAGCTAATGTTCTGTGCATTTGCAGTGTAGCTGAATGCCAAAGTTAAAAGCGAAAGCGCCAGAACCAATGAATGAGAGTATACGAAACGCATTGAAATAGTCCTCCAAAGCACAAATGGGCCATATACTGTTATTTGATGGACTGGATTATAAACGTGATAGCAGTAACCGGGTCAAATGACATTGGATGGCAAGATCGTGAAGCGAATGTGTAGAGGTATTACAGCGTTTCGCAGTGGTAACTGCACGTCAATACTCTGTTTTAAACAAAGACGCCGAGCTAAATTCCGCCCCTTCGAAGAAAGCAATTTTCAGCGTTATCGGCTGCATCGCGGAATTTCTCAGTCGGGTCATAAGCGAGTGCGGTTCGTTCAACACGTTGCATCGCATCGCGGTATAAACCACGAACATACTTGACACTTTGAACCGGGAACATCCTTGACAGTT
>CAYUYL010000407.1:0-1518 GCA_964449195.1 uncultured Filomicrobium sp. | reverse complement strand
TGGTGACTGGCAATTTTGCCATGCTGGCGGGCATCTCACCACGGGAGGTGCATGAATGGTATCTAGCGGTTTACGCCGATGCCTATGAATGGGTGGAATTGCCAAACGTTATTGGCATGAGCCAGTTCGCCGATGGCGGTCTGCTCGGCTCCAAGCCCTATGCCGCAAGCGGCAGCTACATTAATAAAATGTCGAACTACTGTAAGTCATGCTGCTATGACATAAAAAAGAAAACCGGAGGCGGCGCCTGCCCTTTCAACGCGCTCTACTGGGATTTCCTGGCACGTAACGAGGACAAGCTCGGTTCAAACGCCAGATTGCGCAATCCGTATGCAACCTGGCGGCGCATGGCGAATGACAAGAAAAAAGACTACCGAAAATCAGCCGCCGACTTCCTTGCAAAGCTCACATAAGGCTATCTCAAAGCAAGCGCGGTGCAGACACTCGCTGCAGCTCTTCAAGAATGTCAGGAATTTTCTTTTTTAGGTTAAAAAAACCGCTGCTGGCATGCGGCCAGGTGAGGTCATCGTATACGCGCCGCACCTCGTGCAATGTAATACCCTGCTTGGCGAGACGGCATCGCGCTGCACGAAGTTTTTCGGCGACCGGGCCGACAGGCGCATAGGCTGTCACGATCGTTTGCACGCCCTGCTCCGTTGCAAACTCTTCCAGCGCCGCTCCCCAATCATCCGGTTCCAACGGACTGTTAATCGGGCATTGAAAGTAATTTGCGGCACGATCGGCCGCATCCTTTAACGCATTCACTGCAAAATTTTGCGCTTGTGCGCCAATGGGGTGTGGCGAGCGGGCTTGCGTAGCAAGAAGCGCGATGCCAGCTGTTGGTTTGAGATCCCTGAACAGATCCTCGCTATAGCCATCCTCTTCGGTGACGAGCAATGCAACTGGCTCAGGCTGAAACTCTGCAGCTGCTAAGGGCAATGTTCTCTTGGGATGCAGCTCGTCTTCTTCAAGCGGCGGCGCGCCGGAGGCCAGTTGGCCATCAGGTGCAAACCGGCCAGCGGTATACTTTTCAATGTTGTCGGGGCGCGCCAGATAGGTTTTGCCGCGGGTGTGCAACCCACCAACCCAACGCCACGACAACGTGTTGGAGGCCGGATCGCCGTCAATCAAATGGCGATAGAAGAAATCAGCTCCCAACTGCCATGGCAGCTTGAGCGTGAAAATCCAGATTGAGGCAAACCACATACGCGTGTGATTGTGCAGGTACCCTGTTTCAACCAACTCCTGTGTCCAGGCATCGAAACAGTCTATGCCGGTCTCTCCTTCGATTGCCTTATGATAGCGGTGCGCCAGGTCAGTATGACCTTCAAGATCCGCACTGAGAGCAGCAACATCCCGGCGGTAGGCTTTCCACACCGTTGGCCTCTGCTCCAGCCAGCCTTTGAAATAACCACGCCAGAACACTTCCTGGATAAATTTTTCGGCGGTGGATGGCGCGTAACGATCAAGCACCGCATCAATAACTTCGCTTTCCAGAATCAGCCTGTGTCGTAAATG
>CAYUYL010000406.1:0-1520 GCA_964449195.1 uncultured Filomicrobium sp. | reverse complement strand
TTATAATGGGGGTGAAGGTAATGATAGATTTGAAGAATTGATACAAGAAGAGATGAATTGGCAAATTTTTGAATGTAGTTACCATCCTAATGGGATAGGGAACCTTAAAAATGTACTTCTTGAAGAATTTGATTCAAATGCAAATTTTCTATTTAACATCAATGGGATGTTACTCGCAATAGAATCGAAAAACGTATGTTTCGATTCACAAGAATTTATTTGCAGTGTATAGGAAGATCTCATTAGCGTCTAAATAAGAATTAAAAACAATGAGAGATTGGGGAAAATCCATGAAAATCAGCCGTGATAAACAAGGTTTATTCGATGATGTAAAACAACGTTATCAATACTTATTAGATTCATCTTATCCAGATGAAATCGTCTCTTTTGAAGCAGAAACTGGTATATTTTCAGATGACTTTTATTTATTTTTTTCACTTGTTACAGGTAGCCTAAGTTATGTGATCGATCATAAACGAATACCGAAAAAACAGTTAAACGTGCTGCGTCAGTCATTTGAAGAGCAATATCCCCAAATCAAATCGTATCAACAGATCCTTGAATCATATCCTTTACTGCACTCCTATGTTCAATACCATGAAGAAACAAGAAAACAAATCATTGCACTTCTACAATAACCTCTTGGAGGACAAACGATGACATGGTTTTTAGATGAAAAAGTCCAGAAACAAATCCCTGATTTCAATATCAACCATCTAAAGCAAATCAATGAATTTCACTACTTTAAAGAGTATAATGAACATTACGACTTGATCAACTGTATTCATCTACAAATCCCATACGAATCTGCAACCCATAAAGCAGACATTCATCTGAAATTTACCAACGTCTCTTCTGTTCAAATCAAAGATTTGGAGTTAACAAACGATTCCTCTCTTTTTTTGAACATTCAACTTTTGGATAGAGGCTGGGAATATTTGAATTACTTTGTCGAAGATTATGAAGAACAGTATTTTTCTTTTTATTGTGAAACGATTCAAGTCATACAAGTCGTTTCAAATGAATCGGGCTAGTCTCTCTACATATGTGCGAATCATGCTTCCCCATCCCAATATAGAAAGGTGCAATGACATTGAATCGAATCATGAAATGGCTCTTATTTGCAGCAGTCATCGCTGGCTTATTGGTATGCGCATTCTTTGTGTTCCGTTTCAACCAGCCTAAGCCGACGACAAACATCCATTATGCAGACACACAAAACAAACAGCAAACACTCGATATGTATATGCCAAAGGGAAAAGATGAAGACAAAAAGAAGAAGCATCCAGTCATGATCTATCTCCATGGCGGAGGCTGGACAGGCGGCGATAAGAATAGAGTCGCTTCAAAGGCGGATTATTTTACCGATCAAGGGTATGTGTTTGTTTCGATGAATTATAGGCTTCACCCTGATGCCAACTACGAGCAGATGGCAGATGATACGGCAAACGCTATTAAATGGGTGAAGGATCATGCAGATGAATATCAAATCGATTCGTCAAAAATCAATGTCATGGGTC
>CAYUYL010000405.1:0-1527 GCA_964449195.1 uncultured Filomicrobium sp. | reverse complement strand
GGTCTTGCCATGCATGCCGGCCTCCGCTTCCAGCACGCAGTTTGAATCATATTCGCAGCTAGATGTGAATCCCCCGGATTCAATCTGATACGAAAAGACTCTAGCGATGCATTAACAGAAGTTTTGCGTGATGGCGCAGCCCGGCTGCTGGCGGCAGCGGTTGAAGCAGAGGTTGAGGTGCATCTGGCCGCATACAGCCATCTTAAGTTGCCGGATGGGCGGCAACGGATCGTTCGCCACAGCCCGCTGCCGGAACGTGAGGTGCAAACGGGCATCGGCCCTGTTAAAGTGAAGATGCCACGCACGCGTGACCGTGGCGCCGACGGCGGCGACAAGATCCGTTTCCAATCCAATATTGCTCCGGTACGGTGGCTCACTTTTACTCCGGCATTGACACATCAGCATAGCGAACGTTGATTTCTTCCTGGCCGGCATCCGCTTCACCTTTGGAATTTTCAACCGGCACGTCGGCACCGTTGAGATCATTGCGCACCGCGCGCATCACATCCTCTTCCTTGGTGGTTTGGAAGATATGGTAGTCTTCGTTATAAGGACTGATGAGTGTTGGCCGCGCTCCTTCCGCGATTTGCTCATAACTTTCCTTGAACAGGAAGAACTCAAGCTCAGAGGCCATCATCGCTTTCAGCCCCATGGCGTCAAGTCGTTCAATCTGACGCTTAAGTATGCTGCGTGGTGCATGGGGAACGTCTGCATGGGTATGATGATCAAGCACATCACACATCACCAGTGCCGTGCCTTCCAGCCAGGGAATGCGACGCAGCGTGGCAAGATCCGGCTTCATGGTATAGTCGCCGTAACCGGCTTCCCAAGACGTTGATTTGTAGCCGTCGACCGTCAGCATCTCCATGTCTGTCGCTTGGAGATAATTGCACGAGTGCGTTTCTTCCCAGGCACTCTCGACAAAGGATTCCGCATGAAAGCGCTTGCCCATAAGGCGGCCCTGCATGTCGGTTTGCACAGCAAGAACGGTATCGATTTCGTTGGACGCCACCATCTCTTTGAGCTGTTCGAAGGTGAGTTTGCCAGCCATGAGTGCGTTCCCATCCGTTGAAGCATCGCTTGTTGAGGAGGTACCTGTTGCGGTTTCACTTTTTTGGGCACCGCTCATTGGTAATTGTCCCTGCGGGACAGGATTGCTCCCGCCCTGCAGAGGTGTTTTTTTCTGTCCATTTTTACTGTCCGGGCCCGTTGAGGGCGCCGCAGCGTCTTTCGGCTTAGCTGTAGCGGTACGGCCGGCCAGCCTTTTCCATATCTGCATTGTACTTCCGCAGGATGTCGACGACTTTTTTCTTGGTTGGCGATTCTGCTGCGATTTCATCCCAGAACTTCACAGCAGCTTTTTCAACCTGTGCCCATTCTTCGTCCGGGATTGTTGTCAGCTTGAGCTTTGTGCCGTTGACGCGCAGAGAGGCTTCGCCGCCCCAGTACCACCACTGGCGGTAGTAGTGCGAGCTATCAATGGCAAGTTGCAGCATGGTCTTCAGGTGATCAGGCAGATCATTCCAG
>CAYUYL010000404.1:0-1529 GCA_964449195.1 uncultured Filomicrobium sp. | reverse complement strand
AGCACCTTTCATCTGAATAAGCAGTACCAACAGTGGAATCAAACAAATCATTAAAAAGCTCATCTTCGAAATAAACGTTTCTTTGATTTGATGCCGGCAGCTTGGACAAAGCATCATTCTCGTATGCGATAAATGAAATTTTTCGACGAAAGAAAATGCTTTTGAACAATTTGGACAGCTTCCCAATGCCACTCCCCCTTTTTCAAGCTTCATAACTTCACCTTCGACTTTTGTGTGAAATGACCTTTTCTGTTATTCTAGAAATCCTCTTCTGTTGAAAGATTCTAACAATTACCATACAATCAGTAAAAGAGCTTAAAGGAGGTTTTCGGATCAATGACAGTATCCACTTTACACAAAAGGATCAATGAACGTCTTGATGAACATTATGAGGAAATGGTTGAAATTAGACGCCATCTCCATATGAATCCAGAACTTTCTTTTCAGGAAGAGGAAACAGCTGCTTACATCGCTCAATATTATGACAGATTACATATCCCAACACGCACACGTGTAGGCGGACATGGTGTACTTGCTTTTATTGAAGGAGCTTCCCCTGGACCGACCATTGCGCTGAGAGCTGATTTTGATGCACTTCCCATTCATGATGAAAAGGATGTACCTTACCGTTCAACAAAACCTGGCGTCATGCACGCATGCGGTCACGATGGCCACACAGCAACACTTCTCGTCTTAGCGAAGATTTTACACGAGCACCGAGATCAATTAAAAGGAAAAATCGTCCTCATTCATCAACACGCTGAAGAATATGCCCCCGGCGGTGCGAAACCAATGATTGAAGATGGCTGTTTAGACGGTGTTGACGTCATTTTCGGCACCCACCTTTGGTCCTCAGAGCCATGCGGCACTGTTCTTTATAAAAGCGGGAACTTTATGGCAGCCGCCGATCGTTTCTCTATTCAAGTGCAAGGGAAAGGCGGACATGGCGCACAGCCGCACCTGACGAAAGATGCCGTACTCATCGGTTCACAAATTGTAGCCAATCTTCAGCAGGTCGTGGCCCGTAAAGTCAACCCGATTGATTCTGCGGTGGTATCTGTAGGGGGATTTGTCGCTGAAAATGCCTTTAACGTCATTGCAGATTCGGCCGTGCTAACAGGTACTGCACGTTCCTTTGAAGAGAGTGCACGCCATATCATTGAACGTGAAATTGAACAGGTGGTGAAAGGTGTCTGCCACATGCACGATGCCTCTTATACTTATGAATATGTAAGAGGCTATCCTGCAGTCAAAAATCACCCTGCACCAACTGAATATATAGCAGAAATAGCCAAACAGACAGAAGGAGTCACAGAAGTAAAAGAAGCCGAAACTCAAATGGGCGGAGAAGACTTTGCTTACTACCTTCAGCATGTTCCTGGTACTTTCTTCTACACAGGCGCTATGCCAGAAAACAGCCAAGATGTGTATCCACACCACCATCCGAAATTTGATATTAACGAAAACGCAATGCCTGTCGCAGCAAAGGTACTCGCTCATGCCGTCCTTTCCTACGATGAATAAAAAAA
>CAYUYL010000403.1:0-1535 GCA_964449195.1 uncultured Filomicrobium sp. | reverse complement strand
CTACAGGACTTCCAGCGTCTTCAAAAGTTTCCTCTGAGCGCTGCTGTCTGCGGGAACGGCTGCCGCCTCGCCTGCCTCGTGAGGCGCCTTTCGTTTCATGACCTTGCCGGCCGCGGCTGCGTCCGCGTTTTTTGCGTCCAGCATTTTCAAAATCTTCTTCTGTCGGTACCTCACCGTCCCATGTGAGATCCTGACCGGTGATTTTTTCAATCTGCTTGATCAAATGCAGCTCATCAAGCGTGACGATCGTGGCTGCGAACCCCTCCCGGCCAGCACGCCCCGTTCTGCCAATCCTGTGGACGTAATCGTCTGCGGCCCAGGGAACATCAAAATTGAAAACATGGCTCACGTCAGGGATGTCAAGGCCCCGTGCTGCAACATCGCTGGCGGAGAGTATCTCCACCTCACCGTTCCGGAACTTTTCCAGTGTCTCCATGCGGCCGGTTTGGTCCATATCTCCGTGAAGTGCGCCTGCATTGAAGCCATGCTTCAGAAGTGATTTGTGAAGAATGGCAACGTCACGTTTGCGATTGCAGAAGATGATTGCGTTCTTGATATTCTGGGCACGAATAAGTTGACGTAGAGTTTCGCGTTTGGCCCAATCTTCGTGATCAAGGCATAACTTGAATGTTTGTGTAATTGTGGTTGCTGTCGTTGCGGGTTTGGCCACTTCAACACGCACAGGCTCGCGCAGGAATTGATCGACAAGCCGTTGTATTTCAGCCGGCATGGTCGCGGAAAAAAACAGGGTTTGGCGCCGCTGCGGTAATAGTTTGCAAATCTTTTCGATGTCTGGAATGAAGCCCATATCAAGCATTCTGTCGGCTTCGTCAATCACCAGAATCTCAACCCCGGTCAACAGAAGTTTGCCGCGTTGAAAGTGATCAAGGAGACGGCCGGGCGTCGCAATCAGAACATCAGCTCCACGGTCGAGCTTTTTCTCCTGGTCATCGAAGGAAACGCCGCCGATCAAAAGTGCAACGTTCAGCTTGTGATTGACGCCATATTTTTCAAAAGCCTGCGCAACCTGCGCGGCCAATTCCCGTGTCGGCGCCAGAATAAGTGACCTTGGCATGCGCGCACGCGCACGGCCAGTTTCCAACCGCGTAATCATCGGTAAAGTAAAAGAAGCAGTTTTACCTGTTCCCGTCTGTGCAAGCCCGAGAACGTCCAGTCCGCTGACGGCTACAGGAATGGCTTCGGCTTGGATAGGTGTCGGTGTTGTGTAACCGGCAGCCGAGACTGCGGCTTCGACCTTTGCACTCAATCCAAGTTCGGCAAAGCTTGGGGTATCCAAAGAGATGTGCTTTCCGCTTAGACGCTGATAAAAAGTTAATTGCGCTAATGAAATCTCATTATTGCAGTATTAAATCGTACTGTAGCAAAATGTATAGAGTTTTTACCGTACTTGCTTAATACCTCTATTCCCATATCCAACGGTATTCAGAACGATGATGCTTACCGCGAAATGAAAACATATGTATTATTCTGCTGCCACAAATGGCAGACAAATGCAAGTCTTTGACCTCTATACC
>CAYUYL010000402.1:201-1541 GCA_964449195.1 uncultured Filomicrobium sp. | reverse complement strand
TTCTTAGTTGACGGCACAGGGACCATTTTGGCACATCCAACAGAGCAAGGAAAAAATATCTCAAAAGTCGCTTCTGTGAAAAAAGCGATCGACAAATCGGGTATTGATGATGACAAACAGCTGACCGTCATCTCAAAAATTAAAGAGGCAAACTGGACGATCGGTGTGAGCTTCGAGAAAAAGAAACTTCTTTGGATCACTGAACAAATGAATCAGACAAGTATCATCATATCTGTCATTGCCATTATACTTGCCATGATTCTAAGCTACTTATTGGCTAGAAGCATTACAACACCAATTAAACGCCTCATCGAGCATGTTCGTAAAGTGTCTGAAGGCGATTTAACCAGCACGCTTGAGTCGAAGTCTCAGGATGAGATAGGTTTCCTCACGAAAAGCTTTAATCAAATGACTGAAGGCATCAGGGACTTAATTGAAAAAGTGAAAGAGTCTTCAGATCAAGTTGTGAAATCAACGGATGAAGTGACACAAATTTCAAACGAGACCTTACTATCTAGTGAACAGATTGCAACTGCTATTCAAGAGGTCGCTGTAGGAGCGACGAAACAGGCATCAGAAGCAGAAACGATTAATGAAAAATCAGAGCATTTGTATGAAAAAGTGCGTCATATGGGTGAGCTTGCCACGCAAATGCAAACCAACTCAAAATCATCGGAAGATGCAAGCTATAGAGGACTTGATGCTCTTGGTCTGCTCGTCCAAAAATCAACACAAGCAAATGAAGAATCGAAGAAGGTAGAGCAAATGCTCCTTGACCTTGAACATAAAACGAAAAATATTGAAAACGTCGTAACAGCGATCTCTGAAATCTCAGATCAAACGAATTTACTCGCACTGAATGCAAGTATTGAAGCAGCGAGAGCAGGAGAAAGCGGACGAGGATTTGCTGTTGTGGCAGAAGAAGTCAGAAAGCTGGCTGAACAATCTGCGGAATCAACGAAACATATTAGTGAAACCGTCAAACTCATTCAAGATGAATCGAAAAAGGCAGCTGAAGCGATGACAGCAGCAAGCAAAATGAATGAAGAACAAGGTGATGCGATCAATTCAACAGGAGAGGCACTCAGCAGTATCACAATGGAAATGCAGGCACTTGTCGGCTCCATTGACAGCATTCATACACAAATTAATGAAATGACTGAAGAACAGCAGAAAATGAATGATTCCATTCAAAGTATTGCGGCCATTTCACAAGAATCCGCCGCTTCAGCTGAGGAAGTACATGCTTCCACAGACGAACAAGTACAAGCTTTAGAAAGAACGAAAACATCAACAGAATTGTTGAACGAATCAAGTCAGGCACTGCGTCAGGCAGTCAA
>CAYUYL010000402.1:0-191 GCA_964449195.1 uncultured Filomicrobium sp. | reverse complement strand
CTTTTTGTATGATAAAATATGAACAGAGGAGGTGCTAACATGCATGTCAATCTATCTGGAAAAAAAGCCTTGGTCGCTGCAAGCAGTCAAGGTATTGGAAAAGCGATTGCCTTTGCTTTAGCAAAAGAGGGAGCAGATGTGATGCTCTCAGGAAGACATGAGCACACGCTGCAAGAAGCGGTCAAAGAATT
>CAYUYL010000401.1:0-1541 GCA_964449195.1 uncultured Filomicrobium sp. | reverse complement strand
AAAAGTGCCAGCACGCTCAGCATCGTTTATATGTATATTCTAAAAAAACAATGTGCAACATTAAGAACATCGTAGAGCTAGAAACCTTTAGGCTCACTCATTTAGAATCAGACTATTTAATCGTGGTAGAAGGAAAAGAGGCACAAGACCTTCTACAGCCATTTGAAAAAGAACATGCTTCGTAAAGAAGAGCAGCATTAGGGCTGCTCTTTTTTCTATATCCACGCTTCTGTCAGCCAAACCTCTCCTGACGTTGCATTCATTTTTACTTGTGTACCGATTGGCATCGTGAGCATCGGATGCGTATGGGCACTGTCAAATTCTGCAATGAGCGGCCTCTTTGTATCTCCCAGTACTTCAAGTAAGAGATCGTGCGGCCTTTTGCCCGTCCCTTCATCATCAAACAGCTCATGTTTCCCTAAGAGGATACCAGATACCCGTTCAAACACACCATTTATCTTTAACAGAGAGAAGTTCTTTTCGACGGTGGAGGCGGTTTTCATACAATCTTCAATGAGAAGGATATCGCCTTTTTGGATTTGAGGCATGAATTCACTTCCCCATATGCCATACATGGCATTTAGGTTCCCGCCGATCAGTCTACCTTCTGCCTGCCCTTCAATGACGCACATCCACTCGTTTGGACGTTTTTCTTTGTCTCTTATTTTCTCTTCCCAGTTGATCCGTTCGTCCGTCCAGAAGGGCGGTTTTTTCACCTGATATGGGATGGGCTGCGGATGAATGAGAATATCCTCGAAAGATTGATATGTATGATCGACAAATGGTTCAAACTCTCCAAAAGACGGCACAAGTGCAGGCCCGTAAAAAACAGGCAGGCCCGTTTTTTCATAAGCCGCTAAAAGAATTGCCGTCGCATCTGAATAACCAATCATGATTTTCGGATGCTTTATCAGCAGCTCAAAGTCGAGATAAGGAAGCAAACTATTCGAGTTCGTCCCCCCAATCATCGACATGATACAGGACAAATCTTCTCTCGCCATCAGCTCATTCAGCTCAGCTGCTCGTTCTTGAATTGTTCCCGAACGATAGTGATCCTCTTTCCCTGTTAATGATCCTGGTACCACAATGAATCCTTTTTGTTCAAGCCATTCCTTCGCCCGCTCATACCTAAGAGGCGAGGAAGCAGATGCTGGACTTGAGGGAGAATAAATACCTATTTTATCGCCCTTCTGTAAACGCCGAAGCCCCTTCATTCCATCAGATCCTTCCTACACGAGTTTTTACTATCCTAGCAAAAAAAGCCCTTTTTCAAAAGGGCACAGATTTAATATAAGAGCTTAAACACAGCCCAAACAATATGACAGCAAAACTGATGGCCAGCATCGCAAATATCTTTTTTCTGCTCAGAGAACTGTCTATGACGTTTACTCCCGTGTTGATGCCAAACAAAATCATTCCCACATAAAAAAAGACTGGATTGAGTCCAGCGGGAATGATTAAGATAAATAAGCCAACGAGCGTCATATAGTGAATGCTTTTGATCATGACTGTTTTTGCCGTTTCACTCAAGCCATCCTCTC
>CAYUYL010000400.1:0-1544 GCA_964449195.1 uncultured Filomicrobium sp. | reverse complement strand
GCTCATGCCTTAGGTGGCGGTTCGTCCTGACCCGTGTCAGTTTCTGGCGGCGTTTCGCCCCTTCCCGGCCCAGTGTACCTGTGTACTCTGTCTTCCGAAGCTGGTTTACCCGTTTACTCCCTCTCTGAAATAAACAAAGAATTTTTTCTTTAGTAGAAGCGGCCTGGCCCGCGCCATTGTCCTACACCTTCGTCCCCTCCACTCCTCGTACTCGTTCTTGAACACAGCCAGCTCAACCTCACCCCTCATCTCTCCTGCCCAAGTTGAACTCTTGAGCCGAACAAATGCGTCGCGCACACATCCACGAGCGGTAGCTGATGTTCCACCGATATTCGATCCCTCAACCATCATCGACAAAACTTATTCCCCAGTTGAACCAACCAGCAACGGTAGTTCCGGGCGATTAGGTGGACGATATGTCCCTAAGACAGGGTCTGCACAAGCATCGCTGCATCAACATGTTCTAAACGAGTGCTCGACTTCTACTTCACACCGCGAGATGTAACATCGTCAACTATTTACGCAGTCCTCACTACTAATTTTTCAGCGCAGTGTCATCCACCATCCTTCGAACGTTACCCTGTCAAGTGTTGCTCCAACATTAAATGCGTTGTGTACCGTCTTGCAAATCTTGTCGTCTCCACTATCTACCCATACCCAACTTTGCATTTTGCTTCGCCACATTACTCGAAGCGGAGCTCGTTTAATCAATCGTCTTCTATCACGTGACAGTGACTGCTTGCGGTGTGTATCTGTACGTTGGACCTTATGAGGAGCGCACATGATCTGTCCTTCGAGCTGCTTCTGGCTGGTAAAACGTACCTTGCCATAACTAAGCTAGTTGGTGTGCGGTCTGCTAACGATTCCATGGTCACAGGGACTTCACGTCTTGAGCTTGCTTTCGAAAGGGCGGTCGTCAATATTCGCAAAACCATCAATGCTCTACAGTGTGCCAACCCCGATCATGAACACCGTCTTTTTCCATCATCTCTTTATCCAGTCAAGTGCTAACGCCAGCTCTACCGTAGGATTTCCGTCTCGGAAACACCCTGCACTGCCCAAAGTCATACAACTCTCGTCTGAGCAAGCTGTTCACCCTCTCCAGTTCATCCGTATCCGTCATCGTTGTGAGCTATACGTAGTTCTCAACAGTACGTTCCATTGGTGAGAAGAGCAGAGAGGAACGAATGCGCTGCCTACGCATGACCCTGATGGACGTACGAGATGAGGAGAGCGTTGAACACACTGGAAGTTCATCAGGACAAACCTCCACTGCTGATGAAAGGATTACTAGCGAAGCCGATAGCAGATTCTCTATCTACGAAACGGACAAAGAATTGGATGATGACCTGCAAATGGAAGATGACGACCCTTTTTTCAACAGCTCTCGCAATCAGCATTCGTTATATCGACTCTCAGACGTCATGATCCGCAATTACCCACGACAATAACGCAAAGAACTTGTGTGCGATCAGGAAACGCTTCGACAACTCGGACACATTGCTGTGCTCCTTCGGCGCAAAGCATGGATACTGCAGAACTTG
>CAYUYL010000399.1:0-1545 GCA_964449195.1 uncultured Filomicrobium sp. | reverse complement strand
AGTATCGTTCATACGGCATCTTTGGTTTTATCATTGAATGGATCAGAAATGACTACAATGCATCTCCCTCAGAAATGGCACGCCGTATTATCAAATTATTATATATTCAATCCTCACTCATGATTCAGCTGAAAGATGAAGAAGCGATTATGAAAAGGTAATGTCATATAAAATTGATATATGTAGAAAGATATTAATAGAAATAAGTGCGCCCTAAATTTATGACAGGCACAACGGTGAAATTTAAATTTTATTACAAATATGTCGATAAAAGGAGGGAAATTTAAGAGATGGAGGAAAGAAACGATGAAAAAAGGATTATTTTTAGTGTTTTTAGCCATTTTTATGATGGTCACAATTCATCCGTTAAATGCTCATGCAGCTGAGACAAATGGTTGGACGAAGCGAGCGGACTTACCGGAAGAACGTATCGGAGCAAGTGTAGGTGTAGTTGACGGAAAAATATATGTATTCGGTGGAGCTAGCCAGCAGTCTAAGTTCAATGATTCAACATATATGTATGATCCTAAAACTGATTCGTGGACAGAAAAATCAGCTATGCCAAGGTCAAGAACAGGTGCTGCTTATGCGACAGTAGATAAAAAAATCTATGTCATTGGCGGTCTCTATGAAACGACTAAAACAGTTCATAGAACTATGGATGTTTATGATACAGAACTTGACCAATGGACGGAAGAACCGATTAAGATGCCTGATAAATTTATATATAAATCCTATACAACAGGTGCCTTACGAGCTGTTACAGTTGGAGAAAAGATTTATATCGTATCCTCTTTATCATCCTATCAAGAAAATTTTTATTCTTATGATACGGTAAGTGGAGAGTGGGAATCTTTAGATAGTTCCCTATTAGTGAATCACCAAGGTAGAAGTATTTCAGAAATAAATGGGAAAATTTATATTGCTGGTGGTGAGGCTAATGTTAGCCGAGGGAAAGATAAAGACATTTTAGAATATGATAGGTCGCTAGGGAAGTGGCAACGCTTAAAGGATGTTCAATTAAATTCTTTTGCCTATGAAGCTGCATTTGCGACATATAATCATAAACTATTTATCATTGGTGGACAGCAAATTGGAGATAGATCTAGCAAATTATTAAAACAAGTTCAAATATTTGATCCAAAAACTAGTCAAGTTAAAGATTCTTTATATGAAATCCCTGAAGGTAGAGTTGGATCTGTGGCAGTTATTGCTGATGATCAATTATATGTTATTGGTGGAAGAGACTATGCTGAATCAATTGGTAGTCATTCTGTCAAAAACAATTTTAAATCTGTTATCTCTATTCCATTAAAAGATCTGCAAAAAGTGTCAACGGATCAGGATGAAACAAAGCCAGGTGATGGTACAACCGAGAGCCGAAAGATCAGGACGGGACAAAGCCAGGTGATGATACAACCGAAGAACCGAAAGATCAGGATGGAACAAAGCCAGGTGATGGAACAACAGAAGAACCGAAAGATCAGGATGGAACAAAGCCAGGTGATGGAACAACAGAAGAACCAAAGGATCAAGACGGAACAA
>CAYUYL010000398.1:0-1550 GCA_964449195.1 uncultured Filomicrobium sp. | reverse complement strand
GTCGTTTAGAACGACGTCCGCGTGCAAAAGGCTTTTGACCTTAGTACGCATTGGTTCGAAGGCTCGCCTTGGTTGGCCGATGGGGATGATTAGCGTTCTTGCCCGAACCAAGAGCATGTCCGGCGGACGTCTCTGCATGTAATATTGATGGATGCTTCTAAAGATAAGCAATATTGCCCCGTCGTCTTAAAAGATCGATTGGCGCAGTGGATTAGTGAGAAGCCTCAAACGATAGGCACGGTATTAACTCATGCGGCGTTAACGCAAATGCCTGGCGATAAAGTACTCGAAGCGCTGGTCGCGCATCGCGACACAATCAATGGCTTGACGGAGGCGGGCTGGATAGAAATATCTGCCGCACTGCCAAGTTTTAAAACGAACCCTAAGGGATTAAGCGGCGAAGCTCAAGCACTTTTTGCGATGATTCAGCAGCGCAGTGGCCAAGGCGTGTTGGCCGAGTTGGAGCAATTTTTAAAGATCGATGCTTTCAGCCGACACGGCAATCAACAGTGGACTTATCACCAGTCCGTGCCCGGTATGGCAATTCAGCTTGTTAGAGCAGGCCGTGCAGAAAAGGCTAAGGAGGTGGTGCTTCATTATGAGGCTTTAATCGAAAAATATGCCAAGCGTTTCGGGCATGGACGCGGGCAATCATTTAAGGATCGCCCTTCGGGTTTGATTAACAACGTAGATGATAAGTATCGTCTTGATGCAGCCGTGTTGGCTTGCTCATTGGTGAGTGCTTCAGATAGCGGTTTTATCTATTCGAATAATCTTGAGTACCCGATTGTGAATGTGCTCGATAATCTGTACCACGAAGCGTCACGTGGTCAATCCGCAAATGCCTGGGCGGCGAAGTGCGTGGCGTTGATGGATCGTTTGGATCAACGTTTTGCTGAAGTGGATTCAATGGTCCTGCTTCCGGCACTTGCAGAGCTGGTGAATGACCAGATGCGAAAAATGGGTGAGGCCTACGAGCCGGTTCTCCAGGCGATTGAAACGAGCCAAGTGTCTGATTCTCTTCGGCAAGCCATGGGGCTTGCGATCCGGCTGGATTCTTTGCGTTGGCTGAAGGAGAACCGGAAAGAGGATTATGCCAGTGCCTTGGCATCGCTTGATCAGCAGTTGGCAGAAATTGTGACGCAAAGGGATCTACCGATGGGGACGCGGATCGGCATTGCTTCCGGGTTAATGCGTAAAATTGACAAAGAGGCTTTCTATGAACTGGGTGCTGCGGTAGCGAATGCTCAGCTTGTGGCCATGGAACAAGATCACGATTCGATACAACAAGACGCGATTCTGCGCACGATGGACCGGCTGCATACGTGGATGAAAGCAGGCGAGCAGGTCCCCGATGCCTGGCCAGAACCTCAGGCGTTTGTTCGTGCTTATCTCAAAGCGATCAAGGCGCAGGTGCGGCGCGGCCGGGGGCAGAATGAACCGGTTTTATCCATTGATTTGCCGCGTGGGTATCGGTGGAGTCAAGGCTGGTCTTACGCGAGCCTGCCGCGGACATCGATTGCAGCGTTAGACATCGCGCTGACGTTGGG
>CAYUYL010000397.1:0-1551 GCA_964449195.1 uncultured Filomicrobium sp. | reverse complement strand
TCTTTACAGGATATTGATGATTTTCTTTTGCAAGGTCAGTACAAGCAAGCATTAGAGGGTTATGAAAGCCAACTTGCTTCGGCTGATTCCACGGATACCCCTCTAATCGAAAAACGGATCCAACTCACCAGAAATCTGATGGCCATGCGACAAAAGATTTACGAGAATGACAGGGCAAAAGACGATACAGCAACGGTTGATTCTACAGCAATTGCCAACACGCCAACCCCTGATGAAATCCGACAGTTCGATTCACTAGCATTTGCCATGGAAAAAATGAAGGTGCAACTTGACAATGCACAGCGCCAACTCAAAAGAAAGGAGTTTGGTGAATATCTGACTTTTACCAACAGCAAGGGGAATACTATTTATTATGTTGGAGAAGTACGCAATAATAAGGCAAATGGAGAAGGAGTAGCACTTTACAGCACTGGTAGCCGGTACCAGGGAGTATGGAAAGACAACCTGAGACATGGAGATGGCACCTTTTATTGGCCGGACGGGGAGCGTTATGAGGGCAACTATGTGAACGACCGGCGTGAAGGAGAGGGCACCTATTTCTGGCCCAATGGTGAAAAATTTGCCGGCGGGTGGAAAAATGACCGACGGAATGGGAAAGGTACCTTTTACAATGAAGATGGCGAGATTATAGCCAGTGGAATCTGGAAGCAAGATGAACTTGTTGAGGTCGATAAAAAGTAGGCGCGTTACGGCAGGACAAATTCTTTATTCCGGATCCTGAAAATTGGGATTGTTAACAAAGCTGCTGTCGGTTAAAGACTTCATGAACATAATCAGGTCTGATTTATCCTGTGGTGATAATTGTGCACCTCCCTGGTCAATCTTTTTCATCAATGGATCGATTGTGGGAGAGTTCTTCAACCCGGTGCTGTAGTGATCCACTACTTCCTCCAATGAGTTAAATCTTCCGTCATGCATATACGGCGCAGTAAACAATAGATTTCTAAGGGTTGGGGTTTTGAATTTTCCGTTATCGCTCTCAGATCCTGTGATAGCCCCCAATCCAAGATCTGAAAAGGTTGCATCCAGCCCATTGTTATGAAATAAATTGTCTGTCCAGAATGGATTGGTGGGATCCCCGTGACAGTGAAAGCAATCTCCCTTTTCCTCGGCCATAAAAACGTCCAAACCTCTTAAGGCTGCATCAAAATCTTCTTGTTTCCATCCGGTGGGTTCCTCATTTAAATATCTGTCGAATGCAGAATTTCCTGAGATCAATGTTCTCTCAAACTGTGCTATGGCCTTTACTACTAAAATTGAGTCTATGTTTTCTGTACCGAAGGCCGCCTTAAACAGTTGCCGATATTCGTCATCCGACATTAATTCATTTTCAACATCAGACCAACTATTATGCATTTCAATGGGATTGACTACCGGCTCTAACGCCTGCTTCTCAATACTTTCCGCCCGACCATCCCAAAACAAACTATTCATCCAGCTCAGATTGACAATATTTTGAGCGTTACGGGTTCCCTCAATACCGTCAATACCAGTACTGAATTGTTTACTCTCCGCGAATGACTTATCTGG
>CAYUYL010000396.1:0-1557 GCA_964449195.1 uncultured Filomicrobium sp. | reverse complement strand
CTGCACGCCTGGCCCGCGAGGTATCCGCTTCCAGCAGCACCCTTTCAGCGGCGGCAGTCGTCAGGCGCTCATCCCAAAGCAGGATCGGTAAGACCAGGTGCTTCCGCAAGTTGCGGGCAAACGCTCTGGTCGACTGTGCTCGAGGTCCTTCATCACCATTCATATGGCGCGGCAGCCCCAAGATGAGCCCAGTCACACCATGCTCATCGATAATCTTGGATAAGCATGTCGCATCTATTGTGAATTTTTTCCGCGTAACTGTCTCCAGAGGCGATGCGATCATCCAGCTAAGATCAGAGAGGGCAAGGCCAATCGTTTTGGTGCCAAGATCAAGTCCCAACAACCGTGACGGCGGAGTAATAGCGGCAAAAAATGCATCCAGGTCGTCTGTGATTTGTATGTCTGCAGGCATATTTCTACAAAGATCTAATTTGCTATATTAAAAAACCAGCAAGCGCGGCAATCGCAAATCATGGAAGGAAGATCTGGCTGATTAAACATCATGTCATTACGATTTTCTGAAAATCATATCATGATGAAGGTCGTTATTGATTGTACGTCATAGCATGGCCAGGCTGCATCGCTGCGCTTAAATATTCCGTGATCCGGCTGCATAAACTTCATATCAAGTCTCATAAGGCGGTGCAATGCGTATATGTCTGTTGATCATCAGTTGGTTGCTGCCGGCAAGCCCAACCCTGGCATATGACGGTATGTATCCGGCGCATGAAATCCGGAGGGATGCGCCAAGGCTTGCTACCGCAGTTCGGAAAATATACGAACTTGGCATAAAACCCGCCCTGACACCGCAGGAGCACCGCGGCCTGGGCGATCTCGTCTTTGAATTTCCAATTCCCGATGCGGACAGCGATATACTCAATTTCTATGCCTATCGCGGCGTCCGGAAGAACCATGTTGTCATGCCGGTGCTTTCGCTGAAGCAGCTTGAAGATCTGACGACGGCTTATGCATGGTTACATACCCGCAGATATAATCTCTCAACGATTGACCTTTATTTTGCGATGCTGCGCCAGAAGCCGGAAGAGAATTGGCCCGGCGCAAGAATACCCGATATTCTAAGCGCATTAGGTGTTCCCAAGCTGGCTTATAAAGAGCTTGGCGTTGACCGCATGTCATTGGCGCTGCGCAATGAAGCATTTGCATTTATTCTGGTTCATGAGCTTGGCCACATTCTGTTTCGCCACCAGCCGTATGCGAAAATTACAACGGCCCAAGCACGGGCGGATGAACTGCAATCAGACCAGTTCGCGCTCAATCTGCTTGCCAAAACAAATACGCCTCCGATGGGCGCTATCTTGTTTTTTCAGGCCCAGGTCTATCGCATGTCTCACCGCGGTGACTTTGCCAGCGAAAAAGAGTGGGAGCGGCATTTGAAAACTTCAGCAACCCATCCGCTTTCGTATGACCGGATTGCCCAGATGGCGGCATTCACCTCGACCGCTTTCTCGAAAATACGGCAATCAGAAGCTAGAGTCTGGCGATTTATAGGCTCAGGTGTTCAAAGAATCGCGCGTGTTCTTAAGGATGCTGATCTGC
>CAYUYL010000395.1:0-1565 GCA_964449195.1 uncultured Filomicrobium sp. | reverse complement strand
CCGCAGGTGCGATCAGTATCAGCGCTAAAGAGAAAACAAGCGTTTTTATCATATGAAATACCAACAAATGCCGTCGTTGCTCTGCACTTCACGCACGCAGAGCATTCGACGAAATCACTGAAACAGAGAGCATCACCTATAGCGCTCCCAGTAATACCTGATCACTTCTTCGCTGTCTCTCCGTTCGATCGAAAGCGAAAAGGGGTAGGGGCGACTTAAGATAAACTCGAGACGTTTTAGAGTAAATTCGAATTTGATGGAATCAGAAGTACTTTTTTGCCTCTTCAAACTCAGCGGCTTGCTGCAAGTCTCCATTGACATCTCATGATGAGACGGCCTAACGCGTTGAATTCTTTGACTTATAGAGGCGGGTTTTTTACCCCTAGTTGCCCTTACTACAAGACCTCGAACAGACCCGCTGCACCCATGCCGCCGCCAACGCACATTGTGCAGACCACATAGCGAACCCCGCGGCGCTTACCTTCAATGAGTGCGTGGCCAACCAAACGTGCACCGGACATGCCATAGGGGTGGCCAATTGAGATGGCACCACCGTCGACATTGAGAAGGTCCATTGGGATGCCGAGCTGGTCATGGCAATAAAGCACCTGACAGGCAAATGCCTCATTCAGCTCCCACAATCCGATATCGTCCATCCCAAGCCCATGGGTTTTCAATAGCTTTGGCACAGCAAAGACGGGTCCAATGCCCATCTCGTCCGGGTCGCATCCAGCAACAGAGATCCCAACACAGCGCCCTAGTGGCGTAAGTCCGCGCTTCTCCGCCAGCTTCTCTGGCATGACAACCGCCGCACTTGCGCCATCCGACAATTGGCTTGCATTGCCTGCGGTTATGTATTCACCAGTCTTGATCCTCTGACCGTCCTTAAACACAGGGTTTAAGCCGGATAAGGATTCTGCCGTGGTTCCGGGTCGATTGCCCTCGTCCTTTTCCAGTGTGATGGCGTGATCAGACACATTACCTGTCTCGCGATCTTTGATATTCATCACCACGGAAATTGGCACAATCTCATCGTCATAACGGCCAGCCTTCTGGGCTTCATCCGTCCGTGCTTGGCTCATTGCCGCATATTCATCCTGTGCATCGCGGCTGATGTTATAGCGATCTGCAACGACTTCTGCGGTTTCCAGCATGCTCATGTAGAGAGCAGGTAAGCTTTTTTCGAGTGCCGGATCGGGATGCATTCGCAGAACCGGGGTCTGAACCAATGAGACACTTTCCACGCCCCCTGCAACCACAACATCCATGCCGTCCATACTCACCTGTTTGCAGGCTGTCGCGATTGCCATCATACCCGAAGCGCATTGCCGATCGAGTGTCATTCCGGCGACCGTTGTCGGCAATCCGGCCCGCATTGCGGCCTGACGGCCTATATTGCTGCCCTGGTGCCCCTGTTGAAGGGCAGTACCGATAATGCAGTCATCAACTTCATTTGGAGGAACACCTGCTCTTTCAACAGCATGCTGTATGGCATGGCCAGCCAGCCTTTGCGGTGTCGTAGCGTTGAACGCTCCTCGATAAGCTTTACCAATGGGTGTTCGGGC
>CAYUYL010000394.1:0-1569 GCA_964449195.1 uncultured Filomicrobium sp. | reverse complement strand
ATGAAGGAATGGAAGTCATCACAAAAATGTGGGCAGCTGATCAAAGTCTCACAGACCCATTGATCAGTCCCATATACGGCGACTTCAAAGGACTAGCGAAGATCACTCATTTCATTGGAACACATGATATGTTATATCCAGATGCCATCAAGCTTGATGAAAAATTAACAGCACAAGGAATAGACATCAAAACCTTTGTTTATCCTGAAATGCTGCATGTGTTTGTTGTCATGCCAATTCCAGAAGCGGCAAATGCTCTGAAGAAAATCATTCAAGTGATCAATCGATAGGGATTCAGTTCACACCTAGAAAGGGTAAATGTTCTGATGTAAATAAGGGAAAAGGTTGCTTACTTGAAAGCAGCCTTTTTCAATTGAATATGAAATAAATTCAAAATGGCCATTCACTACAGATTAAACGGTCTTTTGGCTGGTTAGTAAAGGGGAGTGAAGTTTAGTTCATCACCTCATGTTTGGTATAATACATACGAGCAGTGAGGTGAAAGGGGAACGAAATGAAAACGTTTGATCTATCAAAAGAAGATATCGAATTAATAGACGAAGCAAAAAAGAGGATTATCAGTCTTTATGAAGATGACAAGCATCATGTAGGGGCAGCGATCCGCATGAAAACAGGAGAAATCATATCAGCTGTCCATATAGAAGCCTATATCGGACGGGTAACTGTTTGTGCAGAAGCCATTGCGATTGGCAGCGCTTTATCGAATGGATACAAAGATTTTGATACAATTGTTGCAGTGAGACACCCTTATTCAGATGAAAAAGATAGAAGAATTAGAGTAGTCAGCCCTTGTGGCATCTGCCGAGAGCTCATTTCAGACTTTGGACCAACGTGTTTTGTCATCCTTGATATGGATGGGGAGCTGGTCAAGGTGAAAATCGAAGAACTCATTCCGCTCAAATATACTCGAAACTGATGTACCACATAAAGATAAAATAGGAAAAGAGATGTAGCAAACGTTACATGTGATCCTTGCTACATCCAAGGTGACTGAAAAAGCGTTCAACAAAAGCGGCCCTTCGTGTTAAAAATATACTGTTCCATTTGTTCAAGCTTCCGCAGACTGCGTACTAGTATTTTACGATCATCGTCAGAAAGAGTAGGATCATCATCATCTATCTTCTCCAAGGCCTTTTTCACACGTGCAGATACATGTTCAACATATAAATGGTTTTTGGATGCTGGCGGAATACATACCGCTAGGTCACAGTCTATAAAACGAACACCATCAAGGGTGCAGTTTTCAAAATTGGCGATCAGCTTTTGTTTGCCATTTCCCTCAAACGTTATATCTATTAGCTTACCAGCAAAGGTACAATTGACGATGCTCGCTGCCTGTAAAACACGGTCATTGAATCTACAATTAGAGAAAGTACAATCGATAAACGTAGCATTCTCCAATGTCATACCCCTCATATCGCAGGAAGAAAATTCGCAATTGGTGAAGACAGCTTCGTTTTTGCCAATGCCCACAGAGCGCAAGTCTGAATGACTAAAAGTACAATGATCAATCGTACTACCGGCAAAAAATCTCGCATTCGTCAGATC
>CAYUYL010000393.1:0-1588 GCA_964449195.1 uncultured Filomicrobium sp. | reverse complement strand
ACATAAGAGGGTAATTTTTGCCGTCTGCATCTTTATAGGCGTCCCACATTGCAAAAAAGTAAAGACAGGGATAAAACATTAACCATTGATAATTAGTTTGCTCGATTGCTTTTTCAGTTTCTCCTTGAAAGCTTAACATGATAACTGTATTAAAATTGGATTGAACATTAATTAATATTTCTAATCCAATAAACAGAATTCCTTTCGTTAGTTTCCCATTTAAAATTTGAGGAAAACCTGGCAACGCTATGCTCCAAAAAAGACTTTCTATTTTTTCTTTGGTCATTTTTAATTCACTTCTATGTCTTATTTTTTAGAGAGTAGTTGATCTATACTTTACTTTTGCTCTGCTTATTCTTTTATTAAATTTGGTCGATCCTCCATTTGAGGTGGTTCCTCTAGCCAGCCATTTTTAATCATAATTTTCACCCCTTCATCAGCATAGAAGTAGATATCCTTTGCAATTAATGCTGTTTTCATGGATACATCCTTCCTTAAACTAAAAATTGTTCCAAAACTACTTCCTACAATTCCAAAACCATTCAGGAGATAAATGCAAAACATCATGAGTTTTTGTGAAAATGGAGCTACTTTAGAAGTTGTCACAGTACTCCCAGAAGTCGCAGAAAACTGAACATCACTTTCAAGAAGAATATCTCCAAATACTTTTATTTGTTTCTTAGCAAGCTCTTTTCCTTTTACAAAATACTGTTTTACTTCTTTGTCTTCTGCACATTGGGCAAAACCAGTAATTAACTGCATGCCAATATTATTTGTCTCTATTCCATGATGAAGATAACCTAGCTCAAGAGCATTCAAAGCCCTTTTGTCATTAAAGGGAGTGAATCCATTTAAATAGCTTTTACTTTCAATAAACTCTGAGGATTTAGGCATTGTTACTTTTGGCGGAAGAGTAAGAATTCCTTTTTCCAATAAATAAAGAGTAGATGATTTATAAATTTTTTGAGTGGTAGAAGTGAGCCCTTCATAAATTTCCATCACATTATCTTGATAGGCCATATTCATATTAAGTGTGTACATACCCATACTAATTTCTTTTAAAATACGTACACACATAATATCAAATCCATTATCATATAACTTAGGTGCTTCTAAATTCACATCTTCCTGGCTAAATCCAATAGGAATAGCTATACCTTGTTCCTGAAAAATCTTCTTTATTTTTGTTACATAATAACTTAGTTCCTGCCATAAGCCTCCCATTATATTTTTAGCTTCTTGATCATCTGATTTTTCTATGAAATATTCTAATATTCTTAAGATCATGGTTTTTTCTTGATATGTAAGCCAAAGAGTACCTACTTCTGATGAACTCATAGGGTTTTTATCTTTCATCACATAATACCTCCATTTTTAATTTAATTATGCTTCAAATGTTTAGTAATTATTCCATGAATTTTTCTGTTACTGGTATTACATGAGATGGTTTCGATAACATTTGGTTTTCTATAACAGGTCCCATTGTAAGCAAAAAATATATTTCATTTTTAATAAAAAAGCCTTTGGAATCAATCCCAAAGGCTTGCTTCTGATAATACGTTTTATGTAAACTAGCTCTGTATATGGT
>CAYUYL010000392.1:0-1592 GCA_964449195.1 uncultured Filomicrobium sp. | reverse complement strand
GCCGGAAAAGTGTGCTGAACGTTAACAGGCCCTAGCCCGCGCCAGTTTTGCCAATCAGAGCCGACACACATTCAGCGGTGCCGTCTTGCCAATCCGGTAGATGTATACGAAAGTTTTTTTCGAGCTTTTCAGTGTTTAAGCGTGAGTTCATCGGGCGTTTTGCTGGTGTCGGATACTCGGCGGTCGTGATTGCATCAACCGTTGCGTGCGGCCCCCCTCGTGCCGAAGATATCTCAAAAATAGTGCGGGCCAGATCGCACCAGGTCGCCTCGCCGCGACCGGCAGCATGATAAATACCCCAGGGGATATCGGCAGCGGATGAATTTGCAATGTGCTTTAGCAGACGAAGAATTGCGATCGCGAGATGCGGTGCATAGGTTGGTGTACCGTATTGGTCGTCGACAACATTGAGATGTCCGCGATTGCTCGCCAGCCGCAACATGGTTTTTGCAAAATTGTGTCCAAACGGAGAAATCACCCAGGCCGTGCGCAAGATAATATGTTTGGGCCCGGCTTCTGCAACCGCATGTTCGCCGGCAAGTTTGGTGTGTCCGTAGACACCCAGCGGCGCCACCGGGTCAATCTCCACATAAGGTGTTGTTTTTGTACCGTCGAAGACATAGTCCGTTGAAAGATGAACCAGTGGAATATCCGTCTGTGCGCACAGATGAGCAACGTTGGCGGCGCCAGCAGCGTTCAATGCATAAGCCTCGGCCTCATCGTTTTCAGCCTTGTCAACCGCTGTATAAGCGGCGGCATTGACAACGGCATCCGGTGTGACTGCCTCAAAAGCTTTGGCGGTTGAAGCCTGATCAATCAGGTTCAATCCGGGCCGCCCCAAGGCGATGAGTTCCATGCCCGAAGGCCGCTTTGCCGAAATAAGCGATTGTGCGACTTGGCCGCTTCGGCCGATAATGAGCACCTTCATAGTATCGCTCCATTGTCTTCTATTTTGCCTCGGCGGCCAACCGCTGCCAATCTTATTTATTATTTGCTGGAAGACCTAGCCGTTCTCCTTTGTAGCCGCCGCGTAACGGTCCCCACCATGCCTCGTTCTCCAGATACCAACGCACGGTTGTCTCAATTCCGCTCTCGAAGGTTTGCTGGGCGCGCCAGCCCAGTTCCGTTTCAAGCTTTGTGGCATTAATCGCGTAACGCGCATCGTGGCCGGGACGGTCTGTCACGTAGGTTATAAGCCGGTCATGTGGGGCGCTGTCCGTGCGATACATGTCCATCAACCGGCATATCTCTTTCACAACATCAATATTTTTGCGCTCATTGCGCCCGCCAACGTTGTATTTCTCTCCAAGCCTGCCGTTTGTCAGGATCATGACGAGTGCGGCGGCATGATCGTCAACGTATAGCCAATCGCGCACGTTTTGACCGTTACCGTAAATGGGGAGCGGTTTATCATCCATGGCATTAAGAATCATTAGTGGGATCAGTTTTTCCGGGAATTGATAAGGGCCATAGTTGTTTGAGCAATTAGAAATCAGCGCAGGAAGACCGTAAGTGCGATGCCAGGCCATAACAATATGGTCCGAAGCTGCCTTGCTAGACGAATATGGAGAGCTTGGATCGTAGGGAGTGTC
>CAYUYL010000391.1:0-1596 GCA_964449195.1 uncultured Filomicrobium sp. | reverse complement strand
CCGGCTTTTAGCCGTAACAGGAAGCCACCGGCTTTTAGCCGGTGGTCGTTCACACATGGAGGATGACCATGAAAGCTGCCATTGCAACAGCCGCCGCCATTATTTTTGCTGGGGCAACAGCAAGAGCCGAGATTCAAACGCAAACACTGGCCTTTGAAAATGACGGTGCCAAGCTGTCTGGAACGCTGTATTTACCTGAAAAATATGCCGGCAAGCCGTTACCAATTATTGTTGTGACAGGGGCCTGGACCAGCGTTGAAGAGCAGATGCCGCAGGTGTACGCCAGAGAGATGGTCAAGCATGGCTTTGCTGCCTTTACTTTCGATTTTCGTGGTTGGGGCAAGTCAGGGGACCTGCCAAAGAGTATCCGCTATAAGGAAGATCCCGCAGCCAAGATATCTGACATTCGTGCAGCCTTCCGTTTTGTCTCGGCACTGGACCAGGTTGATCGAGCTAACATCAACGGCCTCGGGATTTGTGCATCTTCCGGGTGCATGGTGGATGCCGTCGCCGGTAATGAATTGGTCAATAGAGTTGGGCTTGTTGCACCATGGCTGCAAAATAAATCAATTGTTGAGATAGTCTATGGTGGGGCCAAAGGCGTGAAAGATCTGATTGATATCAGCCAGGCGGCCGCGGTCAAAGGTGGTGAAATTATTCCTGCCGCCGGACCAAAGGGTGCGCAAGGCGTGCTGATGCCAATCGGCGGCTACTATTATGATCCGGCCCGTGGTGCTGTGCCTGCCTACGATAACAAGTGGAATCAAACCTCATGGAAAGGCTGGTTAACGTACTATCCAGCCGATAACCCGCAACGGTTGGATAAGCCGCTTGCCATCGTTCATTCGGATGCTGCTGCGATTCCCCAAGGGGTGAAATCCTTCCTCAAGGACTGGACCGGCAAAGCAACCGTCAAATGGCTGGAAGATGTCACGCAGTTTGACTTTTATGACAACCCCGAAGACGTCAAACGCGCTGCTGACGCTGTGGCCAAGCACTTTAAAGCAGGTTGAGGGCAGATAAGATGAAAGTGTTTTACAGCATATTGCTTGCGGCCATTCTGATGGCTGCGCCTCAGGCCAGAGCCGCAGACCCAGGTATTTACAGCGCTCTCCAGCACGTGACAGCTGAAATCGCAAGTGGTGCTGAGACCGCCATGACTGGAAGCGTGTCAGGGCTGTGATGGCTGACCAAATCACAACGGACTACACCAGCCTGTTTGGTGGCAAAGCCGTAACCCAGCCCGCTGATGATTTGATCAGAACCTGGGCCGGATTTCTGCCGGGATTTGATAGCACCCATCATATGGTTGCAAGTCTCGTTGTGACAGGCTTTGAGGGAGATACCGCAACGGCACACGCCAATTTCACCGCCACCCATCGCATCGGCAAAGCGCTATGGGTGCTTGGTGGACGCTATGACTACAAGCTCTCGAAGGCGGGCGGGGCATGGCGTGTCACATCGCTGACAATGACGGCAATGTGGGAAACCGGTGATCGGACGCTCGCCGCGCAGGCGGCAAAGAGGTCTTCGTCAGTCAAGCACTAGTGTTGCCCATCTAACAGATAGCTCCCATTTCCGTTCAAATCAGTTATT
>CAYUYL010000390.1:0-1598 GCA_964449195.1 uncultured Filomicrobium sp. | reverse complement strand
CGTCAACTGCGATCCCTTTCAAGTCTGCAACATCCGATAAGTCGACAAGAACCGTTGGCGACGCCAGACGCTGTTTGAGTGTTGGAATGAGGGTGTGACCGCCCGACAGATATGCCGCGTCATCGCCCTTTGCGAAGATTTCTTTGGCCTCGGCCAGGGTGGCTGGTTTTTGATAGGTTGTCTCATACATGGAGATGGATCTCCCTTAAAACTGGTGATGGGTTTCTGGGGCGCGGGAAAAGGCCCGCGCCGGTCTTCATCGTTTCTAACTATACTACTCAGCCGCAGCGGGCATTGCGTTTGCTTGGATGGCCCGCCACACCTGTTCAGCTGTTGCCGGCATCGAAATCGAATTGTCGCCAATCGCATTGGTGATCGCATTGATCACCGCAGGTGGTGAGCCGATCGCTCCCGCTTCACCGCAGCCTTTAATGCCAACAGGATTGGACGGGCAGACCGTGGTCGTGTGCGACACCTGATAAGACGGTAGATCGTCAGCGCGCGGCATACAATAGTCCATATAGGATGCTGATTGCAGCTGCCCCTGATCATCATAGACCACATTCTCAAGCAACGCTTGTCCAATTCCTTGGGCTAAGCCGCCGTGAACCTGACCTTCCACGATATTTGGGTTGATGATCACACCAAAATCGTCAGCTGCTGTGAAGGAGACGATGGTGGTTTTGCCGGTCTCTGGATCAATTTCTACCTCACAGACATAAGTGCCAGATGGGAAGGTAAAGTTAGTTGGGTCATAGAAAGCACCCTCTTTGAGGCCTGGTTCCATACCCTCTGGCAGATTATGTGCCGTATAAGCTGCAAGACCGATTTCATGCATGGCAAGCTTTTTGTCGGTACCGGCGACTTTAAACTCACCACCTTCAACAACGATGTCAGCTTCCGATGCTTCCAGCAGATGAGCTGCGATTTTCTTGGCCTTCGCTTCAACCTTATCGAGCGCGCGAGAAATTGCTGACATACCGACAGCACCTGAGCGCGAGCCATAAGTTCCCATGCCGAATTGAACTTTGTCGGTATCACCGTGAACGATGGACACAGTATCTACACCGACACCAAGCCGCTCAGACACCAGCTGGGCGAATGTGGTCTCATGACCCTGACCATGGCTGTGAGAGCCGGTTAAAATCTCGATGGTGCCAACGGGGTTAACCCGCACCTCTGCCGATTCCCACAGACCAACGCCAGCTCCTAAAGAGCCAACAGCTTGAGATGGCGCAATACCGCAGGCCTCAATATAACAAGAAAGACCGATCCCGCGCAGTTTGCCCCGGGAAGCGGCTTCCGCCTTGCGCGCTGCAAAGCCCGTATAGTCAGCGGCTTGCAGAGCTTGATCGAGATGGGCGTTATAATCGCCTGCATCATAACACATGATGACCGGCGTTTGATGCGGGAATTCGGTTACAAAGTTGGTCCGGCGCAGGTCTGCAGGGTCCACATTCAGCTCACGCGCTGCCGTTTCAACGACCCGTTCAATCAGATAGGTTGCTTCCGGGCGCCCTGCCCCGCGATAGGCGTCCACCGGCACCGTGTTGGTGTAAACTGCCTTCACATTACAATGGATATTCGGGATATTGTAC
>CAYUYL010000389.1:0-1599 GCA_964449195.1 uncultured Filomicrobium sp. | reverse complement strand
CAATAGCCTGACCGGGCCGCAAGTCCTCATTTGGTTTCATAAGACGAATACGCAGACGGTAAGGCGTTGCATGGGCAGCCAGGCCTGCAATTCCGGCAACCCTTAAGGTGATCCGGGGGCCTCGCTCAGGCCTTGGCTCAATACGTTCAATGTGCCCCTGGATGCGAGCTTGAAAAATTTTTCGCTTAAGAACCGGGGCTTCTACCAGGAGTGTTTCGACTTTTGCACACCCGAATCCGGCGGCGATAGCAATAAGCAACCTCATAGAGAATTGGGCTATTGCCCCTTGTCCCCAGATTGCAGCGAAAATACATGCAACAGCAAAGGGAATGACGGCACTCACAAGATATGGCTCAGCCGGCAAAGCAAAATACGCCGCAATGCCAGCTCCAAAAAAGACAACATACCAAAGAAACCAACGATCGCGCTCCGCCTCAAGAGGCGTACTGGGCGATGGCCAACGCCAATGTGCCCAGTGCGCTGTTATAAAGCTTACAAACTTATATTTTCGGACTTCGATCATACAGCAGCCCTTATCGGCGGCGGGCAGATATGTTAAACGAGCCCTTAATCAGTCAGACAGTCGGCCACTGGCCCGCTTAAATAGCAACAAACCGCATAATGGAACCATGAGCAACTCCGCGCCTTCCAGCCCTGTTGTCACACGATTTGCCCCCTCACCAACAGGCTTTCTACATATCGGCGGGGCCCGCACCGCACTTTTTAACTGGCTTTATGCCCGGCATTATGGCGGCACCTATTTGCTGCGTATCGAGGATACGGACCGCACACGCTCCACCGACGAGGCCATTACAGCCATTCTCGATGGCCTTGCCTGGCTTGGACTTGAAGCAGATCAGGAACCCACATTTCAATTTGCACGCGCTGATCGGCACCGCGCATTGGTGGAAAAACTTCTTGCCAACGAGCGTGCTTATCGCTGCTACTGCACGCCGGAAGATCTTGAACGCATGCGCAGCAAAGCGGAAGCCGAGGGGCGGCAACCCGGTTACGATGGCCGCTGGCGTGACCGCTCCCCTGAAGATGCGCCAGCCGGTGTCTCACCCGCAATCCGCCTTAAAGCACCGCGAACAGGTGAAACCCTTATTGCCGATAAAGTGCAGGGCGACGTTATCTTCCAAAATGAAAATCTTGATGATCTTGTACTCCTGCGCAGTGATGGCACGCCAACCTATAATCTTGCTGTTGTGGCCGATGATCACGACATGGGGGTCACCCATGTCATCCGCGGCGTTGATCATCTGACGAACGCCGCCCGTCAAACTGCAATTTACAACGCTCTTGGCTGGCAAGTTCCGGAATTTGCTCATGTGCCGCTAATCCATGGTGAAGATGGAGCCAAGCTTTCAAAGCGCCACGGGGCGCTTGGCGTAGAGGCCTACCGTGATATGGGATACCTACCAGCCGCACTGCGCAACTATCTCGTCCGGCTCGGATGGAGCCATGGCGACGATGAAATCTTTTCAACCGAAGAGATTATAAAATGGTTCGAATTTGACGGTCTTGGAAAGTCACCGGCACGCTTCGACTTCAAAAAACTGGCGGACATTAACGCCCACTATATGCGCCAAACCGATG
>CAYUYL010000388.1:0-1600 GCA_964449195.1 uncultured Filomicrobium sp. | reverse complement strand
CTTGAACGAATGAAATGGCTGATGGACAGACTAGACCATCCTGAACAAAAAATAAGAGCGGTGCATGTAGCTGGAACAAATGGAAAAGGATCAACGATTGCATTTACTAGATCCATTTTACAGTCAGCGGGCTATTCAGTTGGAACCTTCACCTCACCATTTATTTTAACGTTCAATGAACGAATTAGTGTTAATGGGGAGCCGATTTTGGACGAAGAGTGGCTGAGTTTGGTGAACGACATCAAGCCTTTAGTTGATGAATTAGATGATACAGAGCTTGGTGCAGCAACAGAGTTTGAGATCATTACAGCATGTGCGTTTGCTTATTTTGCCCATGTGCACCAAGTAGACTTTGTCCTCTTGGAAACAGGACTTGGCGGAAGACTTGATTCTACAAATGTGGCAGCGCCCATCTTAACAGCAATTACGTCGATTGGTCACGATCATATGGCCATTTTAGGCGACACACTTGATCAGATTGCTGCAGAAAAAGCTGGCATTATTAAAACTGGGATTCCGATGATCACGGCCGTTCATCAAGCGGATGCTCTTACTGTGATTCAACACAAAGCCGAAGAAAAGAATGCGCCGTTTATCTCGTTATATGATACTTGTACCTTTAAGGACCAGCAGCCGACAGAAACAGGTGAACGTTTCACATTCACTACCCCAAAAAGGGAGTACTCGCAGCTAGAGACAGGGTTAATCGGAACGCATCAAAGGCAGAACGCTTCCCTTGCCGTTCTACTGATCGAATGGCTGGAGCAAGAAGGATATATCCATGTGCTAAATGAGCAAGTGTATGAAGGAATTCGGCAAGCGGTGTGGGCTGGAAGATTTGAAAAGATCCAAGATGAGCCTCTTGTTTATTTAGATGGTGCTCATAACGAAGAAGGAATGGACCGTTTAATCGAAACTGTACAAGCTCATTTTTCCAGTAAACAGGTTCATGTATGTTTTAGTGCGTTAAAAGATAAACCTTACAAACAAATGATCGAAAAGCTTGAAAGGATTAGTTCATCGATTCATTTTGTTTCCTTTGACTTTCCAAGAGCTGAATCAGCGGAAAAGCTTTATGCTTGCAGTCATTTAGAAGCAAAATCGTTTGATGAAGACCCTCGTACAGTGCTTGACTTTATTCAGAAAAAAAGCGCTGACCCTGCAGCAATGATTCTGGTGACAGGTTCGCTTTATTTTATCTCAGATGTACGAAGTCGTATTTTACAGTAAGGAAAAGACGCAAATTGCTTCTATGCAGTGTGCGTCTTTTTTCTTTTGATTTGTAGGAGAGGGGGAAATTCACTTTTTCGCAAGGTGATCAAAGGTGAATCGCTATGGTACAATCCGGTCTATTCTATTTCCGGAAGGAGTCACCTAATTTGATTGATCTTTTTATGTTTTTCACAGGCATGGTCATGGGGTCATTTTTTCATCTAGTTGGTGAGAGGCTTCCAATGAAGCGGTCTATTCTTTTTCCTCGTTCACACTGCGGAGCTTGTAAAGAGTCGCTTTCTTTTCACGATATGCTCCCGCTTGTTTCTTATGTTGTATTGAAAGGGTCATGTAAGCATTGTGGAACCCGGCTCTCTTTGCTTTATCC
>CAYUYL010000387.1:0-1601 GCA_964449195.1 uncultured Filomicrobium sp. | reverse complement strand
CAAAAGTAGCAGAACGCATTGGCTGTACAATGGACAACGTCATGTCACTTGGCGACAGTCTGAATGATATGGCGATGATTCAAGAAGCCGGATTAGGCATTGCAATGGGCAATGCACAAGAAGTTGTGAAAGAAGCCGCTGATTGGATTACGGCTCCTAATACAGAGCACGGGGTAGCAAAAGCCATTCAGCATTGGGTGCTGTCTAAATAAACGAGTAGAAAAACAGATTGTTGACAAAGGGCTAGAATGAACTTGATTTTAGCCCTTTGTCTTCTTTTACGTGATAGAAAACCTTATTAAAAACTTACAAAGAAATCAGGTAATACAGGGAATCTATCCCCAAAGGAATCTTCTGCACTTCCTGTTAGAAAAACCTTTCCGCCTTTGTTTTTATTAATATCTACAACACTTGAAAAACCAACCCCGGAAACGCCAAAGCCTCTAATAGGAACGTCTCTTTTAAAACCACTTTTATATCTTAACTTTAATTTTCCATGAAAAACCCACGGACCTTTTGCGGCTGGCTTAACACTCCAATAAATATGCCTACGATCGCCAGTTACACTTAATGAAGCCGTTCCACCCGGTCCCCATTGTGTTGTGTTAGTGGAAACTTCCCCGGCTTTCTTTTGTAAAGCAAGTTCGCTTATTGAGGTGTTAGGCAATGTTTTTATAACAGAATCATATTTCCCACCAAAAACGACTTCTGACTCACTTGCTGAAACGGAACTCGAAAAAACAGTTAAAGCTAGAACAGAAACTAAAGCAAGGCTAATCATTTTTTCAACCACTATTTACACTTCCTTACAAATTATTTTTGAGTTATAATTCATAGAAAATCTAGGAGGTAATAAACAAAGATGATTAAACATGCGAATAAATTGAAGACTTTTCTCGACTTAATGGTAAACCCTGAAAAAACTGAAAATGCAATTCAAGACTTCCACATTTCCGGGGGGAAAATTATTTTCCAAGTTGATTATAAAAATGTCGATATTGCTTTAAAAATAGCCAGTTTACTTGGTGAAAACACATCAAATTATAGTATCCAGTTATTTCATTTCCCCGGCACTGATGATATAGATTTTATTCAATTTGCAATATCAGAAATTCATGAGCCCAAGCTGCTAAATTTTTTAGAGGAAATGCCCGAAAAGTGGTCATAGAGCTGTTTTTTTACCATCTACTTCCATTGTATTTAATTACAAATGTACATATAAAAGGAATTCAAAACAAGGCGAGTTACCTTAAAATTCCCTTAATTTAGACAATTCCCCTTCAAGTTAACCATGATTCCACTTTTTTTCATTTTCATATGTAGACATAAATTGCGGTTTGTTTTCGGTGTGGAATTATTCGGAAAATGATAATATATGTCATTATAGGGAATAGCAAGGAAGGGGTAGGGTCTTATGGAGAAAGTTCTTTCTTCTCATGTCGGTTTGAAAATCAATGAATGGTATTACCATATTCAAAGATTTAACGTACCGGACGCCGAAGCATATAAAGAAGAAATAAAATCTTTGCTCGATGATATGGAAGAAAATCAAGATTTATTATTGTATTTCTCACTCATGGAGTTCAGACATAAATTAATGC
>CAYUYL010000386.1:0-1638 GCA_964449195.1 uncultured Filomicrobium sp. | reverse complement strand
AATTCGATGTGCCGGTGCGTTTTGACAGCGATCAGATGGATATCACCATCGAGACTTATCAACTCGGCAGCTGGGGACAGATCCCGGTGCTAGAGATTCGCACTTAAGCTAACCACGGATTAATGAGTGCGATTCCTGTTCCTTCAAAGTGACGTGTGTTGCGTGTGGCAAGTGTAGCTTTACGCGCGGCGGTAACACCCGCGATTTGCACATCGCGTATTTCGACCGCACGCCCGGCTGCCCGTTGGTTGGCGGCAATGACAGCGGCAGCATCGGCTGCTGCCTGATCAAACGCTAAAATACGACCGTCAAAGTCCTCGACAAGTGCATGGGCGAAAGCTTCTTCCAAAGCTTTCCGCTTACGGCCCTTTGCCAGAATCTCAAGGCCAAAACGGATTTCGAAGACTGTGATGGATGTGGTCCAGATCGATTCCGGCGGTTGCGCGTCAAGCCATGCAATCACTGCCGTGTCTGGTTCCTGGCGCATTAGGGCGGACAGAATATTTGTATCAAGAACAATCACGCGTCGAACTCAGCGGGCGTTGCTGGTTGGTCGCGTAGCTCAGGAATATTGTCATCTAACCCGAGCTGGGCAAAGCGGTCTCTCAGCCGCGTGCCGAGCGGTGTCAAAGGTGCACCATCTTCACGCACGGCGTTGCGCAGAATATCTCGCACTTCTTCCTCGGTGCTGCGGCCATGCCGCTCGGCTCGGCGTTGCAGCTTCGTTTTCACGTCATCATCCAGATTACGAACTACCAATTGAGCCATAAGTATCTCCATGATTGATATCATGATATCGCATAAAGCAGCCCTTTTGCAAGTCCTGCCACCTCAAAGGGAGACATCTGACAATGAAATCAACCTCAACAGAGTTGGCGGCCCATCTCGCAGGTCCGGTGACGACACTGGCTACCTGCTGGCGCATCACACGCGTAGACGGCACAGAGTTTTTCTTTACAGACCACGACCAAGATTTGCCATTCGAAGGCAACGTCTACAAAGCAAGTTCCGGCTATTCGCGCACTGCTATCGCCAATGATGCCAGCCTGAGCGTTGACAATCTCGATGTGGAAGGCGTTTTCGACAGCGCCGCGACCACCGAAGAGGAGTTGCGCGCCGGTTTGTTTGATCAAGCGGAGGTGCGCATTTTTCTGGTCAGCTGGGCAGATCCCTCGATGGGTGCGCTCAGGATGCGCCGCGGCTGGTTTGGCGAGGTTGTGCTGACGGAGCATGGCGTGTTCAGGACGGAATTGCGCGGCATGACACAGGCGCTGCAGCAGCGCATCGGCGAGCTTTACAGCCCGGAATGCCGCGCCGATCTTGGTGATCACCGTTGCAAGGTTACGGTCAATCCGCCTGAAATCGCTCGATTGGCGGCATATGCCGTCGGTGATGTGATGTGTGTGCGCACGACAGGCACACCGGTCAGCTTTGCCGTGCCGATTGTCAACGGCAGCTTCGAAGCAGATGGTGCAGGCGATGGTTCAAGCTTCACGCCTACCGGATGGCCCCAGGTGTCCGGCGATTGGGATGTCCATGACTCCGCCAATGGTAGTCTGCTACCGGTAACTGGCGACTTTTACCTGGAAGGCGGCAGTTCAGCCTCGGGAGAGCTGACACAATCAATCGATCTCCTTG
>CAYUYL010000385.1:0-1643 GCA_964449195.1 uncultured Filomicrobium sp. | reverse complement strand
GATCGATTTGTGTTTTCATTTCAGTTAAACTAGATTCGATATTTTCTGTCGCATTGGCACTATGAAGCGCTAGCTTACGTACTTCATCGGCAACGACTGAGAAACCGCGGCCCTGCTCGCCTGCTCTTGCTGCTTCAATTGCGGCATTCAAACCAAGCAGATTCGTTTGGTTTGCCACTTCTTTGATTAAGTCTGAAATGTTCTTCGTCTCATCTGCACTGTTTTTCGCCAAATTAGCAGCAGACGTTGACTGCTCTTGGGCGACAGCAAGCTCTTGTGCTTGGTTTGTCACAGAACTGATGCCAGATACCATTTCACTAATAGAACTTGAAAGCTGCTCTACTTGGGAAGCCATTTCATTGGCTGTTTTTTCTTTATTTTTTTCTAACGTAATATCACGAATCGTTCCTGCGACACGTAAAGGGACACCCTTCTCATCACGAATGGTTTCACCGCCCGCATGATACCAGCGATACTCGCCATTTTTACTCTGCAATCTATAATCAATGTCAAATGGTGTGCGCCCAGAATGGTCATTTAAGTGATCCGCAAAGGCTTGGAGAGCCGATTCTTTATCTTCAGGATGCAAACGATCACTCCAGCTGCTCAATACGTTCGGGAAATCTTTTTCATCTGTAAAACCAAGCGTTTTTCTAAACTGTGGAGACCACCAGAATTCATTGTTTGGATTGACAGAATCGCCAGCCTCTACAACCATATCCCAAGGCGCTTCCACAAGCGCACGGTTGATCAAGTCATATCTTGTCACGAATGCTTGCAGCTCTTCTTCTTTCAATTTCTGATCATGAATATCAAAAAGAGCTCCTGCCACACGAAGAGGTACCCCATTTCGATCTCGAATCGTCGTTCCAGTTGCTTTGAACCAGCGATACTCGCCATTTTTCAACTTCAGACGATACTCGATATCATACGGTGTACGGCCAGAATGATCCAATAAATGCGTAGAGAATGCATTCAAGGTGTATTCCTGCTCATCTGGATGAATTCGAGATGCCCAGCTGTCTAAGACATTAGGAAAATCGTTTTCATTTTGAAAACCTAGCATTCTGCGGAAATCATCTGTCCATGTGAATTCGTTTTTTGGATTCACAGGATCTCCTGCTACAACCGTCATATCCCATAGACCCACTTTAATCGCTTTTGTCACTAAATTCATACGCATATGAATATCTTCTTGCGCTTCTTGCATCTTTTGCAACGCTTCATTTATTTGAGCCACTGCTTCTATTGTTTGACTAGAAGAGAATGCAGCAGTATCAATTCTGGCTGAAAAATCTCCCTTCTCAATTCGTTCAACTAATTGACTGCTTTCACTAAGAAGGGCCCCCGACGATGAATCACTTGCTTTTCTCATAAACATCTTCAATAACTCCTTTCATTCTTCCATACTTTTTTGAAATATTTTACAGTTATAAATAATTCTTTATTAGGACTTTAGTAATACAAAAGATATATCGACAAAAACTGAAAATTGTTTATGTCAGAATGAAGGCAAATGTTCATTTTTTCACGAAGTTTCAGATTTTGGGGATGGGTCATGGAAAGGATTTATGGAAGAAAACGGCTCATTTGATAGAATCAACCGCCTATTTTGTCTGAAAAATCTCTTTTTTTATATTGAC
>CAYUYL010000384.1:0-1643 GCA_964449195.1 uncultured Filomicrobium sp. | reverse complement strand
TCTCAAAAGACTTAGATGTGTCGTTATTTGAACAAATCGCTCATCATACACACACCGTTGAAAAACCATCTATTGATGATCAAACAGCGAATCGGATAATAGATCGATTGCTGCAGGCAGACAAACCGCTTTTATATGTAGGGGGAGGCATTTTACTAGCCGATGCCGCAGAAGAGTTAAAGGCATTTTCTGACCATTTGAGTATCCCTGTTGCCCATTCTTTGATGGGGAAAGGGGCGATGCCAGATGATCATCCAATGACCCTTGGCATGACAGGGTTTTGGGGGACGAAATTTATCAATGATCAGTGTAAAGCAGCGGACTATATATTGGCTTTAGGCACCCGTTTTGCTGAAGCAGATGCGAGTTCGTGGGAATCGGAGTATACGTTCAATTTCCAATCAACCAAGCTCATTCATATTGACATTGATCCGAATGAAATTGGCCGGAACTATCCTGTTGAAATTGGAGCGGTAGCAGATCTCAAGCAGGCACTGACCGTACTCAATCGTGTGGCGAAAGAAAGGCTGCCAGAAGGTCTGGATCGCCCTGAATTGAAAAAGGACATTGCGGCATATCGTGAGGAATTTCAGAAGAGCAATTTGACGAATATTCAAGACGAGTCTTTTCCAATGAAACCACAGCGTATTTTGCAGGAAGTGCGGGAAGTATTGCCGCCGGATGCTTTCATTACAACCGATGTTGGCTGGAATAAAAATGGGGTAGGACAGCAATTTCCTGTATACACGCCAGGCACTATTTTAACCCCAGGTGGTTTTGCGACGATGGGATTTGGCGCTCCCGCTGCACTTGGAGCAAAGATTGCCCAGCCTGACCGTGTCGTTGTATCACTTGTTGGGGACGGCGGATTCGGTCAAAATCCATCTGTTCTCGCAACAGCCATGGAAGAAAACATTCCTGTCGTGTGGATTGTGATGAACAACAGTGCGTTTGGAACAATCGCCGGCTTGCAAATGGCACACTATGAAACGACTTACGGCACTGTTTTTAGAAAAGATGGAGAAAGCTATTCGCCTGATTTTGCAGCCATTGCGAGAGGTTATGGGATGAAGGGGATCAAAATTACAGCGGCTTCTGAATTCAAAGAAGCTTTGGCTGAAGCGATTGCTTCTCAGGAACCATGTGTCATTGATGTAGCGATGAAAAATGATCCAGTGCCTACTGATGGACATTGGAACATTAATGATATTTATTCACCAAATACAAAACGCTCACATGTCAGTGTGAACTAAACATTACTAGGGAGGAATAAACAATGAAAATTAAAGTATTAAATCCATTTCAAGACGGTCATCCATTATGGTTAGGTTTAGATCATCCAGAAGAGAAAATGATTCGGAAAGTGTTTCAAACGATCACACCAGATACCGTAGGGTCAGAGCATATGATGGCAGGACTCACTATTTTTGAGCCGGGCGAAGCAAGCTCGGTACACAATCACCCGGGTTCAGAGGAATTTGATTATGTGATTAAAGGGTCCGGCGAAGTCATTTGCGATGGAGAAAGACAATCATTTAAGCAAAATGACTTTATGTTTATTCCTGATGGTGTCCCGCATCAGCATGTAAACACAGGGGACGAACCTTTATGGCTGATTTGGCTCTATACACCGCAAGGGCAGC
>CAYUYL010000383.1:0-1643 GCA_964449195.1 uncultured Filomicrobium sp. | reverse complement strand
CTGTCATGCGTTCAAGCTTACCTGCTGGGTCCGATGTTCTGTTTGCAAAGCGCCACTGCCGGTTGCCGGTTGTCTCGGCCGCAATCTTAAGAATTTGGTGGCAATCCTCCATCAGCTTTTCATAATTCACGTCTGTCTCATACCATTCCAGCATCGTAAATTCCGGATGATGCAGTTTGGAGCGTTCCAGATTGCGGAAAACATGAGCGAATGTGAATATCTTGTGCTCACCGGCAGCCAGCAACTTTTTGCAGGCGAATTCGGGCGAAGTGTGAAGATAAAGCGGGTGACTGCTGCCGGACGGCGTGATGATCTCAGTCGCGAAAGCATGCAGATGTGTCTCGTTGCCTGGAGAGACTTGGAGGCATGCGGTTTCCACTTCAATGAAGCCCTGCTCCAAAAGCCAAGCCCGCAAAGCCTCTTTGATCTGCATGCGTGCCAGTAGGAACGGCCGGCGGTCATGGTGACGGTGTTGTTTCCACCAGGATGGTTCATCGTGTTGTTTTGCAGTCATTATCAACATCCCGCATTTTTGAGCGCTTTGCGACATGCGCCACCGGTAAGGCTTGCGTTAACACACGAACCGGGTACAACTCCCACTAACAAATTGCAAACTGCCGGTGGACATCCGGGCCTTGTCTGTCCGCTGCCGTAAACAATAAGACACGCAGGAGATCGGCCATGGCCAAAGTTATTGCAAGCTCAGTCCGCAAAGGTAATGTTCTCGAAATCAACGGTAAATTATGCTCCGTCCTCAAGGCTGAGAATATTCATCCGGGCAAAGGCACACCGGTTACGCATCTGGAAATGCGCAGGATTTCCGATGGTGTCAAAATCACGGAACGCTACCGCACCACCGAGCAGGTCGAGCGTGCGTTCATGGAAGAGCGTGACCTGCAATATATTTATGAAGATGACGCCGGGCATGTGTTCATGGATACTGAGACCTATGATCAATTCTCGGTGCCCAAGGATATTGTTGGCGATGCCGCCGTGTATCTGCAGCCGGAAATGATGTGCATCGTCATGCTGCATGAGGGCATTCCTGTTTCACTGCAACTGCCGCAGCGGGTAACCGTTGAAATTGTAGAAGCTGATCCCGTTGTCAAGGGCCAGACGGCCTCATCATCGTATAAACCCGCGGTTGCGGACAATGGTCTTAAGGTGATGGTCCCGCCGCACATTTCAGCCGGTACGCGTGTGGTGATCATGACCGAGGACGGATCTTACGTGGAGCGCGCCAAGGATTGATCGCGGAGGCGGAGGGCTCGACCACTCAACGGTATGATCTCATGGGCGGTCGGGCGGAGGGGCAAGCAGGTGATACAATGCAACTTGGTGCAGAAAAACTCTAAGAGTCCGTCCTTAAAATTAGCCAGTAAAATCAACGCCTCTCAATGCTCTGCATTATTGATTGTGGGATAGTCGGCATAAAGAGAGAAGCACAACTAAGGGGGTAAATTTCATATTTACGGACCTCGCTCACTCAAGGATCTGAATCATAAGTGATTCTGATGACTCAACATTTTTACGGACAGGCTCTAAGGACTTTAAAGCCCTGCATTGTTTTGGATTGCCGCTTTATAAACGTCTAAGAGTCTGTCCCAATAAAAATCTAAGCATTTCTCAATCTTACAATTCTC
>CAYUYL010000382.1:0-1649 GCA_964449195.1 uncultured Filomicrobium sp. | reverse complement strand
TGTGCGAGAAGTACAACAATATTGATTCGATTGATGTTCATTTGGCTTTCTCTGGACCATTTTCTCATACCGTGACAAATGATATCGTGAAAGACATTCGCCAGCTGCGTAAGAATGAAGCATATGATGATCTGCTCGCTTATTTTTTGGAGCTGCTTCATATGATCACAGAGCGGAATGTAGGCATTAAACGTGATCAAAAGGACGTGCTGACGGCAAAGCATTTCCCTTTGAAAAAGCTGTCAGAGGCGGCCCAGCTTGCCAAGCAGGAACATGGCTGCACGGTGCTGGCAGAAGCCATTCAAGGGCTCACAAAAGAGCTGCTGCATGTTGACTTGTTCCAAGTGGATGTGTTGTAGATGGCATCCTATCATTTCACAACCATTGTGTCCAATACCCATGTATTTAAGCTGCTGGCGCTGATTCATTCACTTGAGCAGACGGCTCAATCATACAAACTTTCTGTCTTATGTGCTGATCCTTTGGCTTACAAGGTGTTAAGTCAATTTCCTCATCCACATGTCCAATATGAACAGCTTGAAGATGTGGAAGATGATTCGCTGCGAAAAGCAAAGGCGGATCGTACGTTCCACGAGTATTGCTGGACGCTTAAGCCTGCGTTTCTACTCAAAATTCTTGAGTCCTCTGATGCAGATTATCTCGCTCATTTGGATACGGATTTGTATTTTTATCATGATCCAGAGGCGATATTTGCAGAAAATCCACTCGCTCATGTATTTTTGACAGATCATATGAATTCCAAGCGATTCTATCACTTTTATGAATTATCCGGCCGCTTTAATACTGGGTTTGTAGGCTGTCGTAACACAGATATTGCCAAACAGGCAGTCACGCAGTGGAAAGAGAACTGCATTGCGCACTGTACAGTAGAAATGGATACGGAAAAAAAGACATATGGTGATCAGCGGTATGTTGAAAGATGGGTCGATGATTTTGAGGGTGTCCATGTGGTGGCATCTAAAGGTGCCAATGCAGCAATTTGGAATATTGAAAACTATAAGCTTTCCGTTGTGAAAGGAGATATGTATCTCGACGAATGTCCACTGCTGTTCTATCATTTTTCTGCCTTTACGATCATTGATGAAAAAAACTTTAATCTGAATTGGTATTACTATATGACAGAACACACTCTTGTGGATCATTTGTATATTCCGTATGCGGATTTGATTCATCTGAAAATTAAACAGGTGCAAAAGGTCTTTCCAGACTTTCAGCAGGGGTTTATTGCAAAGAAGCATGTTCCTGACACGCATTTTTATAAGATATGAAAAAACCGCTCATTTATTGAGCGGTTTTTACCTTTTATGATTCATTCCATTTCGCTATGGTCTGATCGCTTGGCAGTAAAAAGGCTAGGATGCCTAATATCGGTAAAAAGGCGACACCGATCATGGTAGGCGTTAAACCGACTGCATCAATTAATGAGCCGAGGGCAACGGATCCGATCGCTCCCATACCAAACGCAAGCCCAACAGTTAAACCAGACATTGTGCCAATTTTCCCGGGAAATAGTTCTTGGGCATAGACTACGGTGACAGAGAAGCTTGAAGTCAGAATGATCCCAATAAGTCCAAGTAAAACATAAGCAACAACCGGTCCGGCAAATGGGAGAAGCAGGGCAAGCGGAA
>CAYUYL010000381.1:0-1654 GCA_964449195.1 uncultured Filomicrobium sp. | reverse complement strand
GGTTATTGATAGCTGAATTAAATTCTCTTTATGGGACGCAGGTTGTTGGGCTGTCAGCAGATGTGATTGCCGCCTTTCAAAACGAGCGATTTAGAGAAAATGTCCGGCAGTTCAAGCGGATTATGGAGGAACTGGTGCTGACAACAAAAAGTGGATATATCACGTTGAGTAAAGCAAAGCCGGCAATTGAGCAACTTGCTTTTGAGAATGAAGAAAAACAGCTGTCCAGCTATTTACATGGCACGCTTGACGAGATTGAAAGACGAATCATTCGGACGGTGCTAGAAGAAGAAAATATGAATCAATCAAAAGCAGCAAAGCGGCTGAATATTAACCGCACGACGCTGTGGAGAAAGTTAAAGGAATAATATGCAATGAGACCGAGGTGTCTAAATGACAAACGATCTATTAAAAAAAGGAGCGAACTTAGAGCAAAAGGTGATCATTGTGGCTGATGATTTAACAGGCGCAAGTGATACAGGTGTTCAATTTGTGAAGGCCGGTTTAAAAGCCTCTGTGCTGTTCCAGCCGTCATTTGAGGATATGAGCCGGTACAAGGAGGAAGATGTACTGATTGTCGATACAGACTCACGAAGTATGTCTTCTGAAAGAGCGTATAATGAGGTCAGTCAAGTGGTTCAGCCGTTTCTACAAGGGGATTCGCACCTTTTCTTTAAAAAAATAGATTCAACGTTAAGAGGAAATATAGGAATAGAGCTTCAGGCACTAATGGATCTTGGCCGGTTTGATGCGGCAGTCATTGCCCCCGCTTACCCCGATGCGAATAGATCTACGGCCTATGGCATTCATTATGTGGAGGGTGTGCCTGTTCATCTATCAGAAGCAGCAAAGGACCCGAAAACGCCTGTCCTGACATCCAGTATTTCAGACTTAATTGACGAGCAGACAAACATCAAGCCAAAACATCTTTCGCAGCAAGCGATCTATTCAGAGCTAAACGAAACGAGTCATGACGTTTCATCTTTATTAAAACATGGTCATCAATGGTTTGTGTGTGATGCAGAAACGAACCATGATTTAACACAGATCGTTGATTTGTTTATGAAGATCAATCAAAGAGTGCTTTGGGTCGGGTCAGCCGGACTCGCTGGCGCATTATCATCCTATATCGCGAAATACCGCAATCTTTCTCATGCAAAAAAGCATGAATCTGTTCTCATCGTTTCAGGAAGTGCTTCTCAAAAAACAAATGAGCAGTTTGCTTTTTTAAGAGAAAAGCACGATTGTCTCGAGGTGAAAGTGAACCCGTTGAATGTATTAAACGGTCGTGAAGCATGGGAAAGGAAATCAGTCATGGATCAGCTGCTCATGCGTCAGGATGAAGATATTCTCCTTTATACAGACGCAAGGCCAGAAATGGTTGAACAGATGTTGGCATACGGTGAAGCGAATGATATGACAAGACAAGAAGTAGGAAGTACCTTATCTGTCTGTCTTGGTAAGATCACAAAAGACATTGTTGAATTAACAGGGGTGAAACGCCTTTTTTTAACTGGTGGAGATACGGCGCGTGCGATATGCCATGAGCTTGGAGCAGGCGGGATTCAGCTGTTGAAAGAAATTGAACCCGGCATCCCTCTTGGGCGGCTCGTGGATACGAGTGTATATACGGTCACAAAAGCAGGGGCATATG
>CAYUYL010000380.1:1270-1681 GCA_964449195.1 uncultured Filomicrobium sp. | reverse complement strand
AAACTTCAGACATTAACAGTATACTTTCCTTAGTCTCCTGCGTCATACCAACCACCAGTGACGTCTAGCATATACCCGCAGCCTGGCCATTACAGTACGGTTTTGACTCCGCTTTCAAAACACCTAACGTGTTCCTGAGTATGACCTGCTTTGCGCGCCCACTCGATTGATGGTGCGTGCGCTTCAAGTATGTCTGTTCCAGCGCGGTTTAAGTAAAAGTAGTTCAGACTTTTTTTGGCGACGTCTGAAAATGGGTTACCTAGGACATCAAATTTTTCGATCTTTCGTCCAGTGATTTTGATTTGATAGGAGTCTGGAACGGTTATTGGCGGTTCAATGATCACCGTATGGACCACCTCTCCCGCTGCTTTTGAAAGTCCGAATTCGTTGGATTTACCGCTCTGTATCAGT
>CAYUYL010000380.1:0-1260 GCA_964449195.1 uncultured Filomicrobium sp. | reverse complement strand
GCTCGTGAGCGCTGTCAATTGTAAATGACTGATATCCTCCAGCTTCAAATCCGAGTTGATTATAGTGGATGTCAGTGGAATCATTTTTAATCTTTGCTGGGGTCGAGACGCATGAGCTCACAGCGAACCCTGCTGCAATACACTTAAACATGCATATTAGTACTCGACGCATTCGACCTCCCTAATCGAAACTAAAAACACTACCAAAACAGTGTGTTATCGTTTTTGCCGATCGCGCCAACCTCAAGTGTTACGTTTTTGCAACGGCTCTTTCCATCATTCTATAACCGAAAAAATAAAATTGACAACGTAAGACAATTGAGTTTTGTGAGATCATACAATCGTGTAAATGCGCCTCGAATGCGCATGACTTCGGGAGGAAAATTCAGTGTCGAATAAAAACAAACCAACTTTGCGTGTTCATAGTTCAGCGCTTCGTTTGATGCGCTCGGCGTCACTATTCGCGATTACTGCGGCTGCATTCACAGGTGTTGCATTGGCTCAAGATGCCTCTGGCGAAGATGAGGAAGAAGCTCGTCAAGATACAGTCGTCGTTACAGGCATTCGTGGTTCAATTGCCAGCGCACAAGATCTTAAGAGAGATTCCGACGTCTTCGTAGATGCAATCACCGCAACTGATATTGGCGCGCTACCTGATCGTTCAGTCTCTGAAGCATTGCATCGTGTTCCAGGCGTGAACGTTCTGCGCTTTGCAGGGCCGAACGATCCAGACCATTTCGCAGTTGAAGGTAGCGGGGTTGTGATCCGCGGTTTGCCATTCGTGCGCTCAGAGCTCAATGGCCGGGAGGTATTTGGCGCGAACAATTCTGGTGCGCTTGGTTTTGAAGATGTGTCACCAGAACTACTTGGCGCTGTTAAAGTTTTCAAGAACCAATCAGCAGATATGATCGAAGGTGGCCTTGCGGGTACGATTGATTTGAATACGCGCTTGCCATTTGACTCAGCTGGCCGTGTTCTTTCTTTCTCGATCGATGGAACATATTCAGATTTTTCTGAGGAGTTCACCCCATCATATTCCGGCTTGTGGTCAGACCAATGGGATACAGCCAATGGTCGCTTTGGATTGTTGGCAAGTTATTCAAATAATGAGCTAAAATCTCGAGCCGATGCTACGCAATTCGCAGACTTTAGACCAAACCTCCAAAATTCAGATGGTTCGTTTGTTGAGCTAACCGAAGTCGATGGAACACGAGGTAATCAGCTAACAGATGGTACAACGAATTTTAATCTAGCTGATAT
>CAYUYL010000379.1:0-1681 GCA_964449195.1 uncultured Filomicrobium sp. | reverse complement strand
ACAACGATTGAATTGCCGGCACTGCACCGGTTGGCGGAGCTTGCGCCGAACACTGCCGATGCGGACGCCCGCACTGTGGAAGTCATCTGGTCGACCGGCGCCCGCGTCCGCCGCGCCAGCCTGTTTGGTGAGCCCTATGATGAAGAGCTGAGCCTCGATCCCGATCATGTCCGTCTGGAACGCTTGAATGGTGGTGCGCCATTTCTGAAGGTTCACGAGATCGACACGCTCGATGCTGTCATCGGCTCCGTGGTTCCAGGCTCTGTGCGCATCGAAAACGGCCGCGGCATCGCGCAGGTCCGCATCAGTGAGCGTGATGATGTCGAGCCGATCTGGCGTGACATCCAGGCCGGCCACATACGGGCAATCTCCATTGGCTACCAGGTCCATCGCTTTGATATTTCGAAGCCCGACGGCGGCCGTGAGTTGTGGCGTGCGGTCGATTGGACACCGTTTGAGATTTCAGCCGTTCCCGTCGGCGCCGATCCTGCTGCAGGCTTTCGCTCTCAGGCAGAACGCCATGACTGCATTCTGCATCGACAGAATGCGCACTCTAACCCACAAGGACCATCACTAATGACGGAGACACCACAAAACCCAGCCTTGGCAGAAGACGCTGGGCCACACCAGGCAGATGTAACGGAAGCAGACAAAACAACCGATCCAGTTCCCAACACAGCTGAGACGCAGACACGTGTCCAGCCCAAGGTAGCGCAACCTGAAGTTGCCGACACCGAAATCATCGCAACCCGCGCTCGTGAAGCTGAACGGACACGAGTATCGACCATTTATGATCTGACCGGACGTCTGAACCTCGAGCGCAGCTTTGCCGAAGATTTGGTCACCCGTGGCACAGATATCGATGAAGCCCGCCGTCTTATTCTTGATCAGGTAGCTGCTAAATCAGAAGAAACCCGCACGTTTCCCCATGTTTCAGTGCCGCTTGGTGGCCAAGACGAGAGCCTCAACCGCCGGGATGCCGTCGCAAATGCGCTTCTGCATCGGTACAGTCCCACTTTGTTTCCACTGGAAGATGCGGCACGGCAATATCGCGGCATGACGCTTTTGGAGCTGGCCCGTGAAAGTCTCGGCAATGCTGGGACGAACACACGTGGGCTGTCACGTGATGAGGTGGCAACGCGGGCGTTACATTCAACCTCTGATTTTCCAGAGATCCTGGCCGCCGTGACCAACAAAACGCTGCGCCAAGCGTATGATGTCTATCCACGCACTTTTACATTATTCTGTCGTCAGGTGCTGGCAACGGACTTCAAGGCCATGCATCGGGTGCAGCTTGGCGAGGCGCCGCAGCTTCTGGAAGTCGGAGAAAGCGGTGAGTTCAAGCGCGGCACGCTTGGAGAATCCAAAGAGAGCTATCGCGTTAAAACCTATGGCCGTGTGGTCGCTATCACCCGGCAGGTGCTGATCAATGATGATCTTGATGCCTTCACACGCATTCCTGCCATGTACGGCAACTCCATCGCCCAGCTTGAAAGCGATGTGGTCTGGAGCATCATTACGTCAAACCCGGCCATGGCCGACGGCAAATCACTGTTTGATGTAAGTCACAAGAACCTGGCGGGCACCGGCACGGCGTTGGCGGTTGATGCCGTAGGTGCCGGCCGTGCTGCTATGGCCAAGCAAACTGGGCTCGACAAAAAGACGATCCTCAATATCAGGC
>CAYUYL010000378.1:0-1683 GCA_964449195.1 uncultured Filomicrobium sp. | reverse complement strand
CTTCATAGCTTTGATCAAAATCATCGGATACACCGCCTAAATCAAGCGGTTCTCCTCCAGCTTCAAGAACCTGAGCGTACACCATACTTAGGTTACTGTTTCTAATTTTACCGTCCACCATGGCATCACATACTTGTAGGAGCTCGGTACCTGTTGAGATGATACCGATCACCGGTTTTTTGACGACTGGCACAACCGCATACCCGAACGTTGCCAATATCGCCGTCACGCCTGGGGTCACTTTTGAGCCTTTTTTGATCATGACGTTCCCTTTGAGGGTCTCTTCTCCTTGCCGAGAAATATTGTCACCCTTTTTCAGAGGTCTTTTAAGTGACATCATTGATTTACCGTCTTTTTCAAACGTTTTCGTCAATTCGAGCATGATCACAACATTTGCTCCTTTTGGAATCTTCGCTCCTGTCATGATGCGAATCGCTTGAAAAGGACCGATCGTTTTTGCAGAAACAATACCTGCCCCTATATGATCAATGACCTCAAATTCAATCGGATGCTCGCTCGATGCATCCTTTGTATCTTCTGCTCGAAGTGCAAAACCATCATACGGAGAACGATCAAAGGCAGGAACATCGTGATCTGCTAAAATATCCTGTGCAATCCATCTTCCAAGGCTGTTCTTTAAAGGAACCCATTCGACTTGTCCATGTTTTTGAAATTGGTGGACTTTCTTTACTGCCTCTTCTACTGGAATTGGCTGTCGTCTTTCCATCACTTCTCACTCCTATATGCCTAGCAGTCTTGCTAGTAATGAATTGGCTACTCTTTCATCATTTGTCCCATGGATTAATACACGTCCTCCTTTAAAACAAACGATACGGTGTCTTTCATAGCGTATATGAATTAAAAAATCGTTCACTTCCACCTCACAAATAGAGGACAGACGCTCTTTTACATGCTGAAATGAAAGGTTTTCTAAATCCTTCGATATGATCTGAATGGTGTCACGCCCGCAAAGAATCGCTGTTTTTTTTCGCTGTTCATCTAAATATGGATACGTTCTATTTATGCCGCAAGATGGACAGCTCTCCTGCTTCGTACGAGATACATCCATTTTAAACGAAGACGACTGCCACAAATCAAACGTGACAAACTTTCGCTCCATTTGCTCTTCATGCCCTGTTAAATATTTTAATGCCTCTGTTTGTTGATAGGCCGACACCATTTGGACAGCAGGAGAAATAATACCAGCTGTATCACATGTCAGACCCCCAACAGGCACTGAGGTAAACACACATGATAAGCAAGGTGTTTTGCCCGGCAAAACACTCATATACATTCCCTGACTGCTCACACAGGCACCGTAAATCCAAGGCGTATTTGTTTCTAAAGATAAGTCATTCATCACCATTCTTGTCTCAAAATTATCTGTCGCATCAATGACGATATTTGCTTTTCGGAATAAAGGTCTTAACAGCTCTACTCCTGCATCTTCAATAAGAGCGTGAATGGTCACTTCATGGTTGATCTCTTGGAGACGTTTTTTCGCCGCTGCCGCTTTTGGCACATGCATCTTTGCATCGTGTTCAGTGTACAGCTGCTGCCGCTGTAAATTTGAGAATTCGACATAATCACGATCTACAATCGTCAAAGTACCAATTCCAGACCGGACAAGCCCTTCAGCAGACGCTGTTCCAAGTGCACCAGCTCCAACAATAAGGACATGAC
>CAYUYL010000377.1:0-1697 GCA_964449195.1 uncultured Filomicrobium sp. | reverse complement strand
TGCGCTTCAGACGCTTGGCGAGCGGGAGAATGGCACCGAACGTCTTGAGGAGGCCGTCGCCGCCTACCGCAACGCCTTGCAAGAAAGGACGCGCGAGCGGGTGCCGCTCGACTGGGCCATGACGCAGAATAACCTCGGCACTGCGCTTTCGACGCTTGGCGAGCGGGAGAATGGCACCGAACGTCTTGAGGAGGCCGTCACCGCATACCGGGCAGCATTGGAAGAAATGACACCCAAAGCGCACCCGCATGGCAATGAGGTTGTGAAAAACGGCTTAAAACGTGTTCAAAGTATTATCGAACAGCGCAACGCCAAATGATGATTGCAACCATCCCTTTGATCTCCGCTTTTGGCAAAAAGCGGAAGTGGGCACTCGTGCCAAAACCCCTATAAAATATGGCTTTTGCATCTGGCAATTGCTGAGCACTTCCGGTAAGCTTCTCATAATCGAACAAACCGGATGTAAAATATGCCTGCAAAGCCGTGGAACAAGGGCAAGCTTGTTGGCCCGAAAAAGCACCTAACGCCTGACCACGTGATTGATATTGAACGTGGCCTAAAACGCACCGGCGCACTGCGTGACCTGGCGCTATTCCGCATCGGCATCTGCTCAATGCTGCGGGCTTCTGATCTGGTGAAGCTCAAAACCGTTGATATTGCCCCTGATGGCACGTGCGCGAAACGCATTCGCGTTCGCATGCAGAAAACCGGCGAGCCGGTTGAAGCCGTCCTGGCTGACAAAACCCGCAAGGCTGTAGATGATTGGTTGGCAACGGAAGCGCCCGGCACCTGGCTGCACCTGTTCCCAGGCCGTGACGGGCGGGGGCATCTGACCGAACGCCAATATAGCAGCCTGGTCAAAGGCTGGGTGCTATTTGCTGACTTGCCACCGGCGGATTATTCAACGCATAGCATCCGGCGCAGCAAGGCTGCCGCGCTCTATCAGGCCACCGGCAATATGCGAAAAGTGCAGATTTTGCTTGGACACAAAGACATCACTACCACAGTGCGCTATCTCGGCGTCACGCTTGAAGACGCTTTGGCAACGGCTGAGGCTGTCGTGATTTAAAGCTTTGGAATACAGGGGCTGCTTGAGCAGACTGACATAAGGTATTGCCCATCAAAAACAGAAGGGGTTAGAATATGAATATGGTCACAAAGAGCATAAACATTACCAAAGAACAAAGCGCTTGGATGGACGCCCAAACGGCTCAGGGTCAGTATGACGATGATAGCGAACTTATGCGCGACTTGATTTGCCGCGAGCAAAAACGCCAAGCCGAATTGGACTGGATACGCACTGAACTTGAAAAAGGCGAGGAAAGCGCCAGGCAACACGGCTTTGTGCAAAAGACGCCTGAACAGTTTTTGACGGACATCAAGGCACGGGCACGCCAACGTGGCGACATATAAATTAACGCCCGAAGCGGATGAAGACCTGACGGACATATGGGTGTACGGTGTGCGCAAGCACGGTGAGCAACAAGCAGATGCCTATCTTCTCGGTCTGTTCGAACGCTTTGAGAAGCTGGCACACCAACCCTATCTCTATCAAGCCGTAGACGATGTTCAGCAAGGCTACCGCCGTAGTGTGTACGGGGTGAATAGCATTTACTACCGTGTCATTGAGGATGGCGTCGAAATTATACGTATCCTTAGACATCAAGATTTTTGAGATTGCCGATCTACAAACGTCC
>CAYUYL010000376.1:0-1714 GCA_964449195.1 uncultured Filomicrobium sp. | reverse complement strand
CGATTCAAAAGAAAAACGAACAAACAAATCAAGAATCTTAAGAAAAAGGACACCTAGCGAAGGGTGTCCTTTTAAATTGTTGACAAAGAGCTAAAATGTACTTTATTTTAGCTCTTTGTCTTCTTTTCAGCTCAGCGTGAAAGAAAACCTTTGCAGTCTAGGAAGGACGAGCATCGGAGCGGAGCGAATTTGACATTCGTGAGCACCGGAGTGCAGGACTAACACCGAATGCGAGGGTTTGTCTACACGCTGAAAGGACACCTAGCGAAGGGTGTCCTTTTTGAATATAGTTCTAATGAAAGGCAATTGCTCCTACACTATTAATAATGTGACAGAAAAGGGGGCTCCTTGATGAAGATAGATGGTGTGTTCTCAGGTGGAGGCATAAAGGGTGCAGCACTTGCAGGCGCCTATGAAGCGCTTGAAGCAAGGGGATTTCAATTTGTCCGTCTCGCTGGAACAAGTGCGGGAGCGATCATTGCTTCACTCATCGCAGCGGGTTTTACGAGTCAGGAGATTCGGGAGCTGTTAGACGAAATGGATGAGCATCAATTGCTGGATCGAAGGTGCCAATTCATCCCGTTTAAAATGCTCAGATGGGTGTCTATTTATTGGCGTCTTGGCCTTTACAAAGGTGACCGTCTTGAAAAATGGCTGACAGACGTATTAAAACGAAAAGGCGTCACCGTATTTGGGGATCTGAAAAAAGATACGCTCAAAATCGTCGCTTCTGATTTAACAAATGGCAAAATCCTTGTCCTTCCAGATGACCTTCCTTCCTATGGGTTAAATCCAGAACGGTTTTCTGTTGCCAGAGCCATTCGGATGAGCTGCAGTCTGCCGTATTTTTTCGAACCGGTCAAACTGAGGTCTTCAAAAGGAATTTGTACCATAGTGGATGGCGGAGTGCTCAGTAACTTTCCTATTTGGCTTTTTGCTGAAGAGAAAAAAAGACCGTTTGTCGGTGTCACATTAACCCCAAACGAAAAAGAACGCCCTCAACATTCCATCCGCAATGCGTTTGAATTGTTTGGCGCTCTATTTGAAACGATGCGTGGTGCTCATGACGAAAGACATATTGCCACAAAACACGAACGTCATATTATTTTTATTCCTGTAGAACACGTCATTGCCACTGATTTTCATCTCATGACAGAAAAGAAAAGGGCGCTCGTCGATCTAGGCAGACAGAAGGCCGAGCAATTTTTAAAGAGCTGGACATTTTAAAATAAGGCGCGATTTTTCTTTTTGTTTTTCTTGCCTTCAATGACTGTCAAATGTGTTTGGCTTTTCTTTTTGAGAAGGACGGGCTTCGACTTGTGGTCAGTCGGCACGCTTCGCAAATGAGTGACCCGGTTTTTCATCTGGCTTTTCGTTTTTGGTTTAGGCTGCTGGTAGCGACGTTTTGATTGTTTGACTGCTTTGCGATAAAGATTTCCTTCTGTTCCAGTTCTTCGATTCATCAGCCATCTAAATAAGAAAAATAGAGCCGCTCCAACGATCACAACTGATAGCAGCATTGTAAAGAGTCTGCTTGGATTCGTTGTGAGTAAATACACAAATCCCAAAACACCTAAAGCGAAAATAATGGTAAAAGCAGGATGTACTCGGCGATTCATAACTGTCCACCTCCGAAAGAATTTACCGGATTTATAAGCTAGATCACTTGATGAGCAGAATCTGATGCTTGTTTCGCAGATGCTTCCTCTAAACG
>CAYUYL010000375.1:0-1729 GCA_964449195.1 uncultured Filomicrobium sp. | reverse complement strand
GTATATTGTCATTGATGAGCTTCATACATATCGAGGCGTGTTTGGCAGTCATGTCGCCAATGTCATTCGCAGACTAAAGCGAATTTGTGCATTTTATGGAAGTGACCCGACCTTTATTTGTACTTCAGCGACCATTGCGAATCCAAAAGAGCTTGCAGAGCAGCTGACCGGAAGCAAGGTGCATCTCATTGAACGAAACGGAGCGCCTAGCGGTAAAAAGAATTTTGTCTTTTACAACCCGCCAGTCGTCAATAAGCCATTAAATATTAGACAAAGTGCGGCCACTGTTGTGAATCAGCTCGCTAAAACATTTTTAAAAGAAAAAATTCAAACGATTGTTTTTGCTAGAAGTAGGGTAAGAGTTGAAGTTATCCTAAGTCATATTCAAGAACTAGTGAAAAAAGAAATTGGTCCTAAATCGATCCGTGGTTACCGCGGGGGCTATTTGCCGAAAGAGCGGCGCATGATTGAAAAAGGCTTAAGGGAAGGAGACATTCTCGGTGTAGTCAGCACAAACGCACTAGAATTAGGAGTAGATATTGGACAGCTAAAAGTCTGTATCATGACCGGATATCCTGGCAGTGTAGCGAGTACGTGGCAGCAGGCTGGACGAGCTGGAAGGCGTCATGAGGAAGCACTCATTATCATGGTCGCAAGATCATCGCCACTTGACCAATATATTGTCAGACACCCTGAATACTTCTTTAACAGACCACCTGAATCGGCAAGAATCAATCCTGAGAACCTTATCATCCTAGTCGATCATCTAAAATGTGCGTCCTACGAGCTACCGTTTCGAGAAGATGAACAGTTTGGCGGTATGGAAGTAGAAGAAATCTTGCAATACTTACATGAAGAAGGGGTTCTCCATTTCAGCGGGAACCGTTATTATTGGTCAGATCAATCGTTCCCAGCTCATGGCATCAGTCTGCGATCTGCAAGTCAGGAAAATGTCGTCATTGTCGATCAATCCGATGTAGCGAACGTTCGAATTATTGGGGAGATGGATCGATTCAGTGCGATGACCTTACTTCATGATGAAGCGATTTATTTACATGAAGGGGTTCAGTATCAAGTGGAAAAGCTAGATTATGAGCATCTTAAGGCTTATGTGAAACAAGTCGATGTAGAATATTATACAGATGCGAATTTAGCAGTTCAGCTCAAGGTGCTTGAAATTGATCAAACAACAGAAAAAGAGGCGGTATCTGTTCACTACGGTGATGTGACCGTCAATGCAATGCCGACTATTTTCAAAAAAATTCGATTATCAACCGGGGAAAATATCGGTTCCGGCCCGATTCACTTACCTGAAGAAGAGATTCATACGAGTGCTGCTTGGTTTGAATTACATGAAGCAGAGCGGACATTTGAAGAAAAAACACTTGAACAGCTCTTGCTCGGTATTGCCAATGTTCTTCAGCATATTGTTCCGGCGTTTGTCATGTGTGACCGTTCAGACATTCATGTCATTTCTCAAATAAAGGCAGCCCATACCGGGAAACCGACCGTATTTTTATATGATCATTACCCAGCGGGAATCGGTTTAAGTGAAGAGGTGCAGGCTCGCTTTGATGAAATTGCCCGTGGAGCCACTAAGCTGATTGTGCGATGCAGCTGGGAGAACGCCTGTCCATCTTGTACTGGCATGGAAATGAAACAGATCGATGGAAAAAGCAGGATCATTCAATTGAAGGCAGGAAGTTGAGGTAAGGGGGAATGGACGTTC
>CAYUYL010000374.1:0-1739 GCA_964449195.1 uncultured Filomicrobium sp. | reverse complement strand
ATTCTTCATCGACGCTCTCAGAGGCTTGCTCCACGCAGGCTTCACAGATATGACCTTCAACACCCGCTATAAGCAGCAGTGTGTCTTTTTTGTCTCTTCCGCAGAAGGAACATTTTTGTCCTTTATTTTTCTGACTAGCCAAAATTTATTTGTCTTTTCTAGGATTGTCTCTGGTTAATACCTCGTCTACGATGCCATATTCTTTAGCTTCCTGAGCTGTCATCCAGTTATCTCTGTCACTGTCTTTTTCTATGGTGTCAAAGTCCTGTCCTGTAGTCAAAGCCATGATCTCATACAACTCTCTCTTCATGTCTTTGATAAGGTTGTAAGTGATCTCCATATCCGAGAATTGCCCTTGCATACCACCAGAAGGCTGGTGTATCATTACACGGCTGTGTTGCAAACAGGTTCTCTTTCCGTTCTTTCCAGACATCAGTAAAACCGCTCCCATAGACGCTGCCAGACCTGTACAAATGGTAGATACATCCGGTGTAACATACTGCATTGTATCATAGATACCCAAACCCGCTATCACAGACCCACCCGGGCTGTTGATAAACATCTGTACATCTCTTTTAGGATCTGTTGATTCAAGGAATAAAAGCTGAGCCTGTACTACATTCGCTACATAATCATTGATCGGTACCCCCAGAAAAATGATCCTGTCCATCATCAGTCTTGAAAATACATCCATCCCTACTATATTCATCTGTCTTTCTTCGATCACCTGCGGTGTAAAACCTGTAATTCCAGGTATAGAATTGATCGAATCAACATGATGATCAACTGCATCAGCATTCAGATACAGGTGCTTTTTAGCATATTTCTTAAACTCATTTGTAAATGACATAAATTCTCTTTTTAGATACTTAACACACAAAGACCAAGCTTGTTTTAATTGGCCATCTCATTAATCTCTTTGACTTTAGCCATAAAATCGTCTTTAGAGACCTCTTTTTCTTCGATCTTGACGATATCTCTTAAAACATCAAATAACTTGCCACTACTTACAGCTTCTACAGCCTGATTGACCTGCTCTCTGTTTTTCATTAATGAAAATACAGTGTTTTTTAGTGTTGCCTCATCAATATAAGGAGAATAATTCCTTATCATTTGAACGAAATGATCCAGAATTTCTTTCTCTTCTACCTTAATATCGTGGCTTTTGGTCAGTTTTCTCTTGATCGTTCTCCACTTGAGCTCCTGAATAAATGATTCGAATTGCTCATCTGTAACTTCTTGCTCCCTGCTGATCCACTTCTTAAGGAAATCACTTGGAAGTTCGAAAGCATTGCTCTCTACGAGATTGTGCATGATCTCGCGATTGAGCAGATTAACGGACTCTTTATTGAAATGTTCAGATAAAAAGCCTTTAATTTTTTCTCTGGCCTCTTCTTCAGATTTCACCTGATCTTTTCCAAAGTACTTATCGAAGAAATCCTGATTCATTTCCGCCTGCTCCGTTCTCACTACTTTAGTGATCTCTGCATTGAAGATCTCAGATCCAGGTATTTCCGCTGCTTCGTCTTCAGTGTTGATCTTCAGGAAGTATTTTACTGCACTGTCCCTATCCATGTCCTTCTCAAGCTCATACACATTGACCTCAAGCTGATCCCCTTTAGCAAGACCTTTGAATTCTTTCTGATAGGCTTCTGTCATGCTGTTCCAGGCCACTGAAAACTCGGAACTGTGACCCTCTTCCTTTATCTCTCCATTCTGCTTCTCCTTGATCTCAAGAT
>CAYUYL010000373.1:0-1740 GCA_964449195.1 uncultured Filomicrobium sp. | reverse complement strand
CAGTCATCAGACCAACTGAACCATTTTCTGTATATTTGAACGTTTCTCTAGCAATGAAGATATTATCTATATAATCTTTCATACGTGACGTCACATTGAAATTATGAACAGGTGATACAATCACGATTCGATGATGTGCTTTGAATTGAGCCAATAAAGCAGCAGAAGAAGCGGCGATTTTTTTCTCCGCAGCTGTTAATGATTGTTCAGATGCTTGCTTATCCCAAATACCTAGTAGCTGTTCTTTTTCGATACGGGGAATTTCAGTTCCATATAAATGTAAAATGGTTGGCTCCTCATGAGGGAATCTTTTTTTAAACTGTTCTAAAAATAGTGTTTGCAGTTTGTTTGAATAACTTTCTTGATGAGTGAAATCAGGGTGCGCGTTAATAATGAATGTTTTCATATGCATGCTCCTTTTCTTTTGATAAACTGAGTATAAAATATAAAGGTGACAAAACATGTCACCTTTTTCAGAAGGAAAATCAAATGAAAAAATCAGAACGCTTAAACCAAGAGCTTATTTTTTTAAGTGATAAATATTCATTTCAATTAAAAGATTTAGAAACTGAATTTGGCATTTCTAAACGTACGGCTTTAAGAGATATGGAAGAGCTAGAGTCCATGGGCTTAGCTTTTTATGTTGAAAATGGCAGACATGGAGGATATCGGATCGTGAATCAATCTCCATTGGTTCCGATCTATTTTCAAATAGATGAAGTTCAAGCCATTTTTTTTGCTCTTAAAGCCTTAGATCTGTTGTCAGCAACACCATTTAAAAAGTCTTACTCACAGATTCGCCAAAAACTGTTTGCTACAATGTCTGATGAGAGAAAACATCGGATCACGGAGATTTTGGATGTGATTCATTACTATCATGTCGCACCAGTGAGTGAACAACATCATTTGGATTTGATATTGCAGGCAATGATGGAAGATCAAATCGTGAAGATGACATACACTCAATATGAACATAAAAGGATCAGGCTACAATTTCTTGAGTTGTTTTATCGAAATGGGATTTGGTTCACCGAAGCATATGATGTTCAGAATAAAAAGTGGGGCATCTACAGATGTGATTGTATGACGGACTTGATGATCGAAGAAGAAACGAAAGACACTTTTACGAAGGAAGAATTAAAAGCACTGCAGCTCGAGTACGAAAAAACCTATCATGATATCTCTTTTAAATGTCGATTAACGGAACAAGGGAAAGAGAAGTTTTTGAAGAATCATTATCCGAATATGAGATTGGAGATCATTGAAGATACGCCTTATATTGTAGGGGGATACAACCAAGAAGAATTATCGTATATGACTCACTATTTGATCTCATTTGGGAAACATGTGAAAATTGAATACCCCGATGAATTAAAAGAGAGTTATTTGACTCAATTGCAAGAAATGATGGATCAATATTAAAAATGAACGGATTGTATCTGAATCATAAAAAACTTAACACATTAAAAAAAGGCGAACTGTCGTAATTCGCCTTTTTTCTATTACTTCGCCGCCTGAAATGTATTTGTTTTCGATTTGTCATTGACCTTTCCATACGTCAGCTGACGCCAGATAAATTCCATCGGTCCAGACTTAAATCGCTTTAACCATAACGTACTGAAAAGGACAAGGAAGGCATACACGCCAATGCCAATGAAGAACGTACCAGCGGGTTGAAGATGATCTGCAAGTCCGGCTCCATATTTCAGAAACAGCACTGTTCCAATGATCGAGTGAAGC
>CAYUYL010000372.1:0-1748 GCA_964449195.1 uncultured Filomicrobium sp. | reverse complement strand
TAAACACTAGAAATCTTCTGTAACATAAAATAATCTATTGTGCAGTATCTTTTAATAACCATCCATCTAGCAAGCAATAACTATCAATGGTGTCCAATCTGGCCTCCCTGTCATGCGTTGATCCCCGGAATGCCGAAAACGCATCATTGCCGCTTGCACTTAAAACGTTGAAATCATTGCCCTTAAGTGGCCTTGAGGAATTTGCCGATGATGTTCGGGATAACATCATCCAGGCGGTCGCCAGAACAGGCGGTCATCTGGGATCAAATTTGGGCGTTATCGAATTAACAGTTGCCCTGCATCGCGTTTTCAACTCTCCGGAAGATAAGATTATCTGGGATGTCAGCCACCAATGCTACCCGCATAAATGGCTCACCGGACGCGATGATCGCCTCACGTCCATTCGCAAGGGCGGCGGCTTGGCAGGTTTTACCTGCCGGGAAGAAAGCGTTCATGACTGCTTTGGCGCAGCCCATAGTTCCACATCTATTTCGGCGGCTCTTGGCTTTGCAGCGGCACGGGATTTGCGCGGAGGAAATGAGGCTGCTATTGCTGTTATTGGTGATGGCGCGATGTCTGGCGGCATGGCCTTTGAAGGGCTCAACAATGCTGGCGCCGCCGGCAGGCGCCTCATCATCATACTCAACGACAATGACATGTCCATCGCTCCGCCGAGCGGGGCGCTTGCCAATCACCTGCGCGACCTGCGTGCACACGGTACTGTTGGCGATGTGCGGACGCAAGCGCTGGCCGCAGATCCACTCGCCAAACTCACCACTCAGCCTACCATGTTTGAAACATTCGGTGTGCGATACGCCGGCCCTTATGATGGTCACGATGTTCGGCAACTCGTTGCGGCTCTAGAGGCGGCCAGCAACTATGATGGGCCAATCCTGCTCCATGTGCATACTGTGAAAGGCAAAGGCTATGCGCCTGCTGAATCTGCATCAGATTGTTACCATGGTGTCGCCCCGTTCGATGTAGAAAGCGGCGAGCAAAAGAAATCTGCAGCACCACCGCCCGCTTGCCAGAAAATTTTCGCGGAAGCTCTGATTGATCTGGCGAACCGGGACGACAGGGTTGTCGCAGTCACAGCCGCGATGCCGTCCGGCACAAGCGTCGATATGTTTGCCAAAGTCCATCCCGGCCGTGCCTATGATGTTGGTATTGCCGAACAGCATGCCGTCACCTTCGCCGCGGGTATGGCCGCTGACGGTATGAAGCCATTTTGCGCCATCTACTCCACCTTTCTGCAGCGCGGTTATGATCAAGTCGTCCATGATGTGGCGATCCAGCAGCTTCCCGTCCGCTTTATGATTGACCGTGCTGGCATGGTAGGGGCCGATGGCGTCACCCACCAGGGTGCCTATGACATCGCCTATCTCGGTTGCCTTCCGGGCTTTATACTTATGGCCCCCTCCGATGAACAGGAACTGGTCAATATGGTTGCCACCGCGGCAGGGATCGATGACCGTCCATCGGCCTTGCGTTACCCGCGGGGTGCCATGATTGGCATGGACATTCAGCTGCCGGGTGAACCGGTCACAATCGGCAAAGGCCGTATTGTGCGCGAAGGTAACCGGGTTGCAATCCTCTCCTATGGCAGCCGGTTGGCCGATACGCTTGCCGCCGCAGTCCGGCTCAGCCAGAAAGGTGTCCACATAACGGTAGCCGATGCGCGCTTTGCAAAACCGATCGACACGGATCTGGTGCGCCGGCTGCTCGCAGCCCAAGCGCCGGAGTATCGG
>CAYUYL010000371.1:0-1753 GCA_964449195.1 uncultured Filomicrobium sp. | reverse complement strand
GTACAGACACTGCCTGACGACACGTCAGAGCCCGGCACTCCAACCGGGCGCGTTTCTGCCCACGCCATCTCACCTGCTCCAGAGGAACTGGACGCCGCCATTACGGCCATGAAAGAGGCCGAACGCCCAGCGATTGTTGTCGGTTATGGTGCACGCCATGCCATGGCTGAGATAATTACGCTGGCTGAACGCCTGAAAGCTCCAGTGCTCACCACCTTCAAAGCCAAGGGACAAATTCCGGACAGCCATCCGCATGCGGCCGGTGTTCTTGGCCGTTCCGGCACCCCGATTGCCAGCTGGTTTATGAACGAAGCAGATCTGATGGTGGCTTTTGGCAGCTCGTTTTCCAATCATACGGGTATTTACTCATACCGTAAGATTGTGCAGGTGGATTTCGACCGTATGGCTCTGGGCAAATTTCACCCCGTGACCTATCCGGTTTGGGGAGAGATTGCGACAACAGCCCGACTGATGCTTGATCAACTCAACGGGGCCCATCAAGAAACAACCGGCGAACAGACGGCCAATAATGACTCCAGCCGTGTGCGCTTGTGGCATGGCACGGCATCTGCCGCGCCTCCTGCCCCCGCCGTTACTGCAAACACAATTGCTGCAACGGATCAGATCCCTGAGATTGCAGAGCGATGGCGGTTGTGGCGCGAGGAAAAACAAAGCCGCATCGCTGACAATTTGGGCTCAGGCATCAGTTCTGCGGCTGTATTTGATGAATTAACACGCGCTGCGCCTGCCAACGCTGTCATCGCCGTGGATGTGGGCAATAATACCTATTCCTTCGGGCGCTATTTTGAGTGTAAAGAACAGCGCGTTCTGATGTCCGGTTATCTTGGCTCCATCGGTTTTTCGCTGCCAGCGGCCATCGGCGCCTGGGCTGCCACGCAGGACTTTCCCGAACATGCGGCGCGCAAAGTCATCTCAGTGAGCGGTGACGGTGGTTTCGGCCAATACATGGCGGAATTGACAACAGCCGTTAAATATAACATGGATATCACACATATCCTGCTCAACAACGCGCAGCTCGGAAAAATTTCTAAAGAGCAGCGCGCGGGCCAATGGCCGGTATGGGAGACCTCACTCCACAATCCTGGCTTCGCCGCTTATGCGCGTCTCTGCGGCGCCAAAGGCATTCGTATTATAGATCCTGCTGACCTGGCTCCCGCTATCGCAGATGCTATCGCCTTTAGCGGTCCTGCGCTGGTTGAAATTATGACCGACGCGGAGCTGGTTTAGAGTTTTTCCGAACAGATTGCGTTGTGTCGTCAACCCTCTCCCCTTCCGCGTAAATTACATGCCACCCATCACAATCATGATTTTGGATAACCGGGCGGGGGAGAACGATGGTGAAGTTGAAGCGAAAAGGTTCTAGTCCTACTGAGTCACATCATCCCATCCAAGCTGATCATACCACTGCAAGTTCGGTCGAATCAGTATTGTGTTGATTCGGCATGCACAGCTGGGGGAATGCAATGGCGGAGCAGGACACATCTACGGCACGGTTTCAAGCATACATGGCGGGGCTTGGTGAGACAATGGGGCGGGCGAAGCGGGCCGAGCAGATGGCCGAGTATTGCTCCGGCCTCCTGATGCCGCTGGAGCGCAAGTCCGTGGAGCCCATCGCAGCCATGACGGCGCCGGATAAATGCTCGGCCAAGCATCAGTCGCTTCTTCATTTCGTTGGCCAAGGTGGTGTAACGTGAGGTCTGTAAATTCTCTTGTTGGTATGTCTTCATTTCCT
>CAYUYL010000370.1:0-1755 GCA_964449195.1 uncultured Filomicrobium sp. | reverse complement strand
GTCATGGCTACGATCAACCAAGAACTTGATAAAGATACAGTTGAATTAATCGCTTCTGAATATGGCGTGCCTGTTGAAGAAGTGATCATTTTAGAAGAAACTGAACTTGAGAAGTATGAAGTTGAAGATAAAGAAGAAGATATGCAAGTACGCCCTCCAGTAGTTACAATTATGGGACACGTTGACCACGGGAAAACAACGCTTCTTGACAGCATTCGTAAAACGAAAGTTGTTGAAGGCGAAGCGGGTGGAATTACTCAGCATATCGGTGCATACCAAATTGAAGAAAACGGTAAGAAAATCACGTTCCTTGATACACCAGGACACGCAGCTTTCACTACAATGCGTGCACGCGGTGCTGAAGTAACAGATACGACGATCTTGGTTGTTGCAGCAGATGACGGTGTCATGCCGCAAACGATTGAAGCGATCAACCACGCAAAAGCGGCAGAGGTGCCAATCATTGTTGCTGTCAATAAAATTGACAAACCAACAGCGAACCCTGACCGCGTGATGCAGGAATTAACTGAGCATGGTCTTGTACCTGAGGCTTGGGGCGGCGAAACCATTTTCGTTCCTTTATCTGCAAAAACAGGTGAAGGCATTGACGAATTGATCGAAATGATCCTTCTTGTCAGCGAAGTAGCAGAACTAAAAGCCAACCCAAATCGTGCAGCAAAAGGAACTGTGATCGAGGCTGAGCTTGATAAAGGAAGAGGTTCTGTGGCAACCCTTCTCGTTCAAACTGGTACACTTCAAGTAGGTGACCCAATCGTTGTCGGTAATACATTTGGCCGTGTACGTGCAATGGTCAATGACATCGGACGCCGCGTGAAAACAGCAGGACCATCTACACCTGTTGAAATCACTGGTTTAAATGATGTACCGCATGCAGGGGATCAGTTCCTCGTATTCAAAGATGAAAAAACAGCTCGTCAAGTTGGTGAGGCGCGTGCGTCTAAACAACTTGATGAACAGCGTTCAGACAAAGCGAAATTATCTCTCGATGACCTATTTGAGCAAATCAAACAAGGTGATGTGAAAGATATCAACTTAATCGTAAAAGCAGACGTACAAGGCTCTGCTGAAGCACTGACGGCAGCTCTTCAAAAAATTGAAGTAGAAGGCGTAAAAGTGAAAATCATCCATACGGGTGTTGGAGCGATTACAGAATCTGATATCATTTTAGCAAGTGCTTCTAATGCGATCGTGATCGGATTTAATGTACGTCCTGATGGCAATGCGAAGAGCACAGCTGAAACAGAAAACGTAGATATCCGCTTACACCGCATCATCTACAAAGTCATCGATGAAATTGAAGCTGCGATGAAAGGGATGCTTGACCCTGAATATGAAGAAAAAGTCATTGGTCAAGTTGAAGTTCGTCAAACGTTCAAAGTATCAAAAATCGGTACAATTGCTGGTGGCTATGTCACTGAAGGTACCATTACTAGAGACAGTGGTATCCGCTTAATTCGTGATGGCGTCGTCATCTTTGAAGGCGAAGTCGACGTATTAAAACGATTCAAAGACGATGTGAAAGAAGTTTCACAAGGTTATGAATGTGGTATTACTATTAAGAAATACAATGATATCCGTGAAGGTGATGTCATGGAATCATTCGTTATGCAAGAAATCGAAAGAAAATGATCGGTTATACCGAGTGTGAGTGTATGATCTATGATGCATCCTCACTGAAGGAAAAACGTGCGGTTCTGCAGCGTATCATGACAAGAACGCGCCATAAATTTAATG
>CAYUYL010000369.1:0-1764 GCA_964449195.1 uncultured Filomicrobium sp. | reverse complement strand
CACGCTGCCTAAAGCTTCTGTTTGACCCCGTAGAGCTCCAGACGGTGGCCCTTGAGATCATAGCCGAGCTTTTGCGCGATTTTTTCCTGAAGCGCTTCGATCTCGGCATCGACAAATTCGATGACCTCGCCGGAATTCAGATCGATCAGATGATCATGATGATCGCGCTCGGCATCTTCATAGCGGGCGCGCCCATCGCGAAATTCCAGTTTTTCGAGAATACCGGCCTCCTCAAAGAGCTTCACTGTGCGATAAACCGTGGCCAGCGAGATATTTGGGTCTTGCTTGCTGGCGCGCCCATAGAGCTCTTCGACATCCGGATGGTCGTCTGCCTGTTCGAGGATGCCGGCAATGACACGCCTTTGCCCAGTCATTCGAAGCCCCTTGGCTTCGCAGCGTTCTATAATGGTCTCGGTCATTCTGCTCATGTTTTAGGCGATAATGTCTGAAACGAAAAGGGCCGGCCCAACGGCCGACCCTCCTTAAGATATTTAAGTCAGCGTTATTCCTGCTGCCCCATGAACATGAGCAAGAACTGGAACATGTTCAGGAAGGAGATATAGAGACCCAAAGCGCTGTCAAAAGCCGCTTTGTCCAACCAATCCTGATCACCATGGCTGGCATGCGCCAGATAGGTGTTTTTGGTGTTTTGCGTCTCCCATGCGGTGAGACCGGCAAAGATCAGGATACCAATCGCCGAGATCACATACATCATCACCGGCGATTGCAGGAAGAAGTTCACCAGCATCGCGACGACAAGGCCAATCACGCCCATCATCAAAAACGCGCCCATGCCGGAGATGTCTTTCTTGGTTGTGTAGCCCCAAAGGCTCAAGCCAGCAAAGGCGATCGCGGTGACCAGAAAGGTCTGCACGATCGAGAAATCTGTGTAGATCAGAAAGATCGAGCTGAGCGGCCGGCACCATTGGCACAAGCATGTCATCAAGTTCTGCGTGACAGCTGGTGCAGCGGTCATTGCCGATCTCCACATTCATTGCGTCCAGAATCGGACGGTCCACGTTCCAGAGCGGATGAATGTGCATCTCATAATTGATGGTGATCCGACACAGCGCGGTCCAGATCGCCACGCAGCCCACATCCACCGGCGGCGTGGTGGCCATGGAGGTGTAACTGTAGATGAACGAGGCGTCTTTAGGACGCACGGTTTCGTCCGTCCAGTCATCATCGTAAGCCAGATTTACGCTTGGGGTGCGGACCCCGTTGATTCGAGTCCAGACCTCAGCCATGGTTTCGCCCGCATTGGCGAACAGAGCCGGCTCCGTATTCGGGTACGGGGATCCATCCACCGGTGCACCAGGGTTGGAAGACGGGCCTTCCGCAGCCATGCGGCCGTGCGGGACTTCTGAGGTGGGCAGATGACAGCCGTTGCACTCGAGCACCTCACCAGGTCGTACCTGCAGCCAGTTCTGATGCCGGGGGAATCCGGCTACCCGGCGACCATTGGCATCCAGGATGTCAAGCCAGAAGGCAACGTTGGCCGGAACCTTCAGCGCCACTGAACCATCAGGCTCGATGGGCGCATAACCAAGCACCTCACGCATGAGCTGCGCCTGAGAACGGCCGAATGCGGTGCCGTCCAGATCAACCAGGTCATCATCCGGCATGGAAACCGCTTTGGTAATTCTGACGAAACGGGCCGGACGGTCAGCAGCCGTCGCTACCGCAGGATCGGCCAGCGCGGCATTGTTCACCAGGCTCGAGCCATCGAAATCGTAAACGTTACGGATGTGCACCATGCCTACT
>CAYUYL010000368.1:0-1776 GCA_964449195.1 uncultured Filomicrobium sp. | reverse complement strand
ATACTTGATCGTGTACGATCAATGCGACAAGAATTTTGGGTAGAGCAAAACGAGAATAGGAGGGCTGATATGCTTCGTATATTCAACATAAACATTGGAGACCGCGTAATCCTATGGGCTCGACTAGTGGCACTGGGAGTTTGGTTTGAGCTACCTGAGAAGATTCTGGTTGCTCGAACTTTTTGTAGAGACGCATGGGACGTCATTTATCTAGATCATATGGACTATCTAGAAAGACTGGCCAGTTCTTTAGATATACCGCTACAGAATGATGACCTACCTTTATTCTACTTGCGTATTTCTCTGTGAGGTAGACGCTGGCATATATGGGATCAGACTCGGCTCATAATCCAGGCCATTGAGGTGTGGCAAGATGTTAGTGTTATATGGTATGTGCCCTATGATAGTGGTATTATCCTACGGCCGTCAGATGTTCCCACTGGTAAAACTATAAATGAAGATGGTGATGTGGTGGAGTATAATCGGAAAGTTCTTACTGACTTTATTTTATCTCGGGAAGAAATGATAATATATGTCACTTATCCCATAATAATAACTCAATTACTGGCCAGGACAGGTACCAAGAGAAAACGTTGTGAAGAAAACATACCAAATGATTCCGAGGATAGTCGGCCGAAGAGGATGTTTAGACGCAAGATATCACTAATTGAAGTTGGTATGGTTTTGATTCGTGATATGTGTGGAATTGAACAAAATGTCGGTATGCCAGAAATGATGATGGTAAGCAAACATATTCTATCTGTTGCTTATTTCATGGCCATTGTCATAAGAAGTGTATTAAAGTATGGTGGTAGTAATCTAGTTACCAGAGATAGGATGGACCATGAAAAAGAAATTATACACATGGATACAAACTCATCGGCCGACGAATCGAAACACATTTCTCAACAAAAGTAATCATGGTTCCTGGGAGATGAAGAGACTTCAGAAAAAATATACGAGGATACATTAAAGACAATGATCTGTGGTAGTACTGAATGTCGAAGGATTTCATTAACTGAAGTTTGTAAAATGAAAGAGTCTTTCTTCGTTAAGAATCATATTGTGATGGCTGGAGACTCAGATGCCAATGATAATGAACAAGGACTCTATTAGGCACATGATAGTGCATCTGGTAACTGTGTAGAGGTTGATGAAAATAATAGTGTCAAGCTGATTACAAAATTGATCTCTGGTTCAGGCCTGAGACAGTAAAACAATATATTAATAAAGAAATAAAGGTGATTCAGGGGGCGATAGTGTTGGAATTTGGAGTTTAGAGCAGTGTCAACTAAAAAAAATCCCACAAAGGCAGGCGACTTTGGTGACACCCTGGGTGCGGCCAGCGAGTAATTCCATCGAGAGTGGCGGTATTGTTGAGCATGTAGAGGGCACGATGGTCAGTGACAGCCTCCTCTGGAACCTGTTTCTGAAGTGCCCTTCTGGCGTGATGAACGGTATCGACAGAGTTGACGTCCATTAACGCTTCCAGCCAGCGCACACGGCGAGTCAACATTTGTAAATCTTGTTCCATCGGGGTTCAAATAGCTCTGTCATTCTCACCTTGGAATGGTGACCATTTCAAGGTGATAATGACAGGGCGTTTTGAACTACAGGTTATGTCTCAGCTGGACCAGCTGAGACATAACCTGCAGTTCAAAACGCCAGGTGTACATGATGGAGAGGGATGGGGCGGATTGTGGGGCGGGGAAAAGAAACAGAGAGGATGAGGAGGGTGGCCGAGGCGGTACGCGACGGAATGGATCACACGTAGTG
>CAYUYL010000367.1:0-1783 GCA_964449195.1 uncultured Filomicrobium sp. | reverse complement strand
AAGGAAATGAAGACATACCAACAAGAGAATTTACAGACCTCACGTTACACCACCTATATTCCTGGCCGACCCGTTTATGGAGCAGACCTCAGGGTTTCAGAATAATCTTGGGCGCTGTTGCCAAACCATTATTGATCTCATGAAACGCAGCAGGGCCATCAGACAGCGACCGGATATCAACCCAATCAACTGAGCCGAGACCGCCATGAAATAAGGCCAGTGCAGTGTCACGGAAATCAGCCGCCGAGTAGGTATAGGTGCCAATGAACGTGATTTCCTGCAGCGTCATGCGGCGTACATCAAGACCGCCGGCATTATCACCGAGCCCGATGTGAACAATCACACCGCCGCTGCACACAGCGTCACAGGCAGCGGCGCGGGTTGCCGCAAAGCCAACCGCATCGATAACCAGATCGGCCGACCCAGGTTGCAGACCATTGCCGGTTGCCGGGTTGAAAAACTTGAAATCGCCCGCCTTACTGAGGGAACCATGGCGCCGTTCATTAGTCTCAGCAATCCAGATTTCTCCCGGCGCTTTGCGCGCCAGTGCTAGCGCCACGCCAAGCCCTATGGCACCGCCGCCTAGGATCAGCACCTTTGCCTTTTGTAAAGGAGTGTATAGAGCTGCTTCTGCCAACCGGACGGCATGCCAGCCACAGGCCAGCGGCTCTGCAAGAGCTGCGGTTTCCGGAGTAATACCGTCAGGCACCTCGACAAGGTTACGCTCGGGCATCATCAAATACTGCGCAAAGGCCCCCTCGCGCGGTGGCATTGAGATGATCTGGCGCCTCGAACAGAGATTCTCGCGACCGTTGATACATGCCTCACAGACGCCACAGGTTACCAACGGATTAACCGTCACGCGCGTGCCCGCACGCGGCCCTTCGACGATGGTTCCCGCAGCCTCATGCCCCAAAATAAGCGGTGCGGGACGGCGCTCGTCATGGCCGTGCCAGGCATGCATGTCGGACCCGCATATGCCACAGGCCTCAACTTTGATGAGGACATCCCCATCACTCTTGGGCCGTGGCTGTTCAACGTCCTGGAGTTCCATGGCATGCGGGCCGGTGTAAACGAGTGCTTTCATTTCGCCGTAAACCCTCCGTCAATGAACAACAGCTGGCCGGTGACATAACGAGACGCTTCCGAGCAGAAAAACAGCAGCGGACCTTCGAGATCAGCTAATTCACCATTACGGCCCACGCAGGTCTGCCCGGCAAGCTGCGCTGCCAGTGCCTCGTTCGAAAAAACCGGTCCGGTTAGTTCCGTTGGGAAAAAACCAGGAGCCACGGCATTGGTGTTTATACCGTCAGCCGACCAGGCTTCCGCCATGGCGCGCGTCAATTGTTCAATGCCGCCTTTTGAGGCGCCATAGGAAATACCGCCTGAAAATGCGCGGCGCGATTGCAAAGAGGCAAAGTTGACAATGCGCCCCCAGCCGCGTTCCTTCATCGCCGGGACAAGTTCCCGGGCAAGAAAGAAAGGGGCAGACAGATTAAGAGCAATCGTCTGGTTCCAGCCGTCATCAGTGACATTATCTGCCATTTGCCGCGTGTTGATACCTGCCGCATTAATGAGAATATCCGGCGGGCCAAATGGTTCGGCGGCGGCATGCGCTACTTGGCTGATCTCGTGGCGCACACTCAGATCTGCAGTGACAATGGCGGCATTACCGTTGCAGCTCTCGCGCCATTCCACCAGCCTGTCTTTCCGGCGGGCGATGCCGACAACGCTGGCACCGCGTTCTGCTAAAAAGTTCGCGGCAGCACGTCCAAGACCGCTG
>CAYUYL010000366.1:0-1787 GCA_964449195.1 uncultured Filomicrobium sp. | reverse complement strand
GTTACGGCGAATTTGGTTCCTTCTTTGTTGGAAACCGATTAGCAAACGAGCAACTAGCGTCTTATTTCCATGTATGATAAACTCTTAAGGCTTCGGATCTCTCCGAAGCCTTTTTATGTATTTGTTTAGAAAGGTGATCTCATCATGAAAAACTTCCCCATCGCTATTTTTGCGTTAACGCTCGGTGCGTTTTCGATTGGCATGACTGAATTTGTGATCATGGGACTTTTGCCAAATGTCGCAGATGATCTTCATGTATCTATTTCTGCTTCAGGTCAGTTGATTACCGGATATGCACTCGGTGTCGCAGTTGGCGGCCCTATTTTAACGTTATCAACTGGAAAAATGTCGAGAAAACGTCTCCTCATTCTATTAATGATTCTTTTCGTAGCAGGAAATGCTGTCGCAGCTGTATCGTCTTCTTATGGTCTCTTGATGGTTGCACGTATTTTAACGTCATTTGCTCATGGTACCTTCTTTGGTGTCGGCGCCATTATGGCTGCACGGCTCGTTCCTAAGGAGCGAAGCGCAAGTGCGATCAGCTTCATGTTTACAGGACTGACAGTAGCCAATGTACTGGGTGTGCCATTTGGCACCTTTATCGGAAATCAATTCGGCTGGCGCATGTCATTTCTCGTCATTGCCGTCATTGGTCTCATTTCCTTAATCGGTATTATCAGTTTAGTACCAAATCAATCGAAAGAAGAAGTATTAGATATTCGAAATGAAATATCGGTGTTGAAAAAGCCGCAGGTCCTCGTCTCCTTTGCGATGACGATTTTTGGTTTTGCGGGTGTGTTTACCGCCTTTACGTATATCAGCCCGATCCTGCTGCAAGTGACTGGCTTTCAGGAAAACGGGGTCACCCTCATTCTTGTCCTCTTTGGGCTTGGGGTCACCATTGGTAATTTAGTCGGCGGAAAGCTTGCCGACTGGAAGCTGATGCCGAGTATTATCATCACATTGATCTTGCTGATGGCTGTTCTGTTGTTATTCACATATACATCTGCCTTTAAAGTGCCTGCCGTGCTGACGATTTTTGTGTGGGGAATTATTTCATTTATTCTCGTTCCTACCTTGCAATTCCGCACGATGAACATGGCACATGAAGCCCCGACACTCGCATCAACGCTCAGTCATTCTGCCTTTAATATTGGAAATGCTGGCGGTGCAGCGCTTGGCGGTCTTGCTATTGAAATCACACATTTACAGCTTGTCCCGCTCTTTGCGGCAGGCGTGACATTCATTGGATTGATCATTACGATCATGAGCTATCAGTCAGATAAACGAATCAAAAGGACCTGAGGGCAGGTCCTTTTTCTATTTCACCACGGTCATTTCTGGCTCTTCTATTTGTTTCACACGTTCCTGAATGGGATGGGTAAAGGAATGCTCTGATAAGACAATATGAGAGACCGTTTTTGTGAAGCCAGACACATCTTGAATAAACGCTTCAATTTCTTCAAGAGAAGAAACAGACAGCTTAATGAAAAAACAGGACTGTCCTGCCACTCGATAAGCAAAGAACGCACGTGGATGCTGGTTCATAAATGTCACAAAACGCTGATACTCCCCATTTAATACGGTGACTTCCAGTAAACAGTCTATCATCAGACCCAGCTTTTTATAATTGACTTGAACAGAATACCCTTCGATAATCCCTGCATCCTCTAGTTTTCGCACTCTTTCTGCTACCGCAGGTGCTGATAAATTCACTCGTTTGGATAATTCCCTCATTGATAAGCGGGCATCTTCTCTCAATTCGTTTAAAATATGCACATCCACAT
>CAYUYL010000365.1:0-1800 GCA_964449195.1 uncultured Filomicrobium sp. | reverse complement strand
TAAAATAGTATACCATAATCCCGATTGCCTATCATCCCATCATTTCTCATCTTCACGGTGATTAAACTTTTTCTAACATAAAAAAAGAGCAGATAAACTGCTCTTTAGAAAAATAGGAAGATAAAACTGACTAACACAACAAGTACTGCCTTTAACCCCAAATCTTTTCTTTTAATTAAATAAAAAAGAGCTTGTATTCCCGAACTCGCCAAGAACACTTGAAAAAAATCAAATGGAACGATTTGTCCCTTTTTAAATACCACCTGCATAAATAAAGCAATGGCCGTAAGATAGAAAAAACCTCGATCCTGAAATAAACCAACTAACTCCTCCTTTGCTTCCTTTTTAGAAGCAAAAACTGGTGGATCAGTTGCCAACTCTTTTTTCAGTGTAATAAAGCCTGCCGCTAAAACACATAAAGCGAGTAACACCATGAATATAGAAGATAACATTTTATTCCTCCATTTACTTATAATATAATTTATGTTAAATATTATATATGGAATCTACTAATTTAAGAAAGAGGAGTTTTTATGAAAAGAAAATTGTACTTATCAATCCCTATTCTAATCACGTTAGCTCTAATTGGAACGATTATTAACCCTAAAATAACGCATGCTAAGGAAGAAATGAACCCTGCTAGTGATATAGAAAATATTACAGGAATAAACGGAATATTGAAATCAATCAAAAGTAATAATACTTACAAGTATGGAAATACTACAAAAGGATATGAAGTGTCAAACAATCCCAATAAACCTATTCAACTTGATGTCTCAACTAATATATCTTTGCCTTCCGGAAATATTAAAAAAGGTGTAATTTCTCCAAATGGAACTGTAGTTTATAAAAATAATGATAAGGAAAATGTAATTTACGCTGTTCAACCGACAAATGACGGTCTAAAGAGTTTAATACAGATTAATGACCAAAAAGCTCCTAAAGAATATCGATTTAAAATGAATCTGCCTAGGGGTAGTAAATTGGTAACTGCAGCGGAGTATTTGGGTAGTGAATTCGACACAGGAGAAGTTTATGTAGTTAACAAAGAAAATATGATCACTTCTATATTTAGTCCAGCTTGGGCAAAGGATGCCAATAATCAAGATGTCCCTACTTATTATAAAACTGATGGAAATACACTAATACAAGTTATAGATTTTAATAGCAAAACTGCTTTCCCAATTATTGCTGATCCAGATTGGTCTAAGATCGCTGCATGTTCAGCAGCAATAGCTTGGTTTATAGGTTCTAACTTGTTTGCTGCAGCTAAAATTATAAAAGTAAAAAAATACGTAAAAGAATTAGGTGGAATAAAAGAGACTGCAAAACTATTAGCTGGTGCTACATCATGGGAGGAAAAGTTAAAAATTGGCGGAGAAGCTTTTAAAGGACTTGCTGCCGAAATCACAGGTGTTGGCGGCCTAGCCGTTTGTATAAATTGGTAAAAATTACTTTTGAAAAACCTGTCCAATTAGGAATTGGACAGGTTTTTTTATTTCACAAATCCAAGCAGCATTTCTCGTAAAAGTTTGCTTGCTGTATTCGCCGTTTGATCGGAATGATCATATACAGGCGCTACCTCTACAAGGTCTGCACCGACGACATGCACATCAGAACCAGCAATGGCATGAATAGATGCCAGCAGTTCTTTTGACGTAATACCGCCAGCATCTACCGTTCCTGTACCAGGCGCATGAGCTGGGTCAAGTACATCGATGTCAATTGTCACATAAACTGGACGGCCTTTCAGCTTTGGCAATACTTGCTTCAATGGCTCCAGCACTTCAAATTTAGAAA
>CAYUYL010000364.1:0-1805 GCA_964449195.1 uncultured Filomicrobium sp. | reverse complement strand
TGAGGCGTTCCATGAAGAGTGGAACGCTTTTTTATGCCGTTTCATTGTGATAAATGGAAAAGCTGATTATAATAAGGGATAGAACAGTAACTGTTACACATCACATTGGAGGTTCTGCAACTATGTCTATGAATAAAGCACTCACCATCGCAGGTTCGGATTCAAGCGGCGGTGCAGGTATCCAAGCAGATTTAAAAACGTTTCAAGAAAAAAACGTCTACGGGATGACAGCTTTAACCGTTGTCGTTGCAATGGATCCTCATAACAACTGGGATCATCAAGTGTTTCCAATCGATACATCAACCATCCGCGCGCAGCTCTCAACGATCGTAGAAGGCATCGGTGTAGATGCGTTAAAAACAGGTATGCTGCCAACAGTTGACGTCATTGAACTCGCAGCTGAAACGATCAAAACATATGAGCTGAAAAATGTCGTCATTGATCCTGTTATGGTATGTAAAGGTGCGAACGAAGTCCTTTACCCAGAGCACGCTGAAGCATTGCGCGAAAAGCTCACGCCACTAGCAACAGTTATCACACCTAACCTTTTCGAAGCAGGTCAATTAAGCGGCATTGGCGAGATCAAAACGATGGAACAAATGGAAGAAGCCGCAAAACGCATCCATGAACTTGGTGCAGAGTATGTGGTCATCACTGGCGGCGGTAAGCTAAGCCCTGATAAAGCGATTGACTTGCTTTATGATGGACAAACTTTTGAACGCCTTGAAACAGATAAGATCGACACAGAATACACACACGGCGCAGGTTGCACATTCTCAGCCGCAGTCACAGCTGAACTAGCAAACGGCTCAGACGTGAAAGAAGCCATTTATGCAGCAAAAGAATTCATCACAGCTGCCATTAAAGGCTCTTTCCAACTAAACGAATACATCGGACCAACGAAACATTCCGCACATCGTTTGGACAAATAAGTTGAAAACTCAAAGGATACAGAAGCAACGCAATAAACCATATGTATAAATAAATTTCAAAGTAATTTATAAAACTTACAGAGCGTATTGATGTGTAAACTAGTCATTCCTTTAATATTGCACAATTCATCAACAGTTGAACTCCCTTTTTATATTTGTTGCATTCTATATGTAATAAGTCAATTTTGGGGGTTCAACTTATATCAGTATTACAAGCCTTCCGCTCAGTCATTATAAGAGTTCTTCCACTTAGATATTTCCTGAATTCTCCTATTTTTATAAACTCCGAATGTTCCATTCATTTGATTTAATCAATCTTAATTCGTTTTGATACTATCTTTTCCAAAGATACCTTTCCACATCTTCCGTGGAACATAGAGTTCACATAAAGTTGCAACACGACAATTTTTGGTACTCTTTAAGTCGAACTTTTCCTGATTTCATCTCGTAGCAGTTATTAATATTAGGCGAGAAATCATCATCACGACAAATATTCTTATTTCAACCCGCAAAATAAACACAATTTTAATACTCAAATAAATATTAAACCAAGGTCAAGAAAAATAAGAAAAATTGTCGCCATTATGAATACATATGATGTTTTTCTATCTTCATTCCAAAAATAAAAAATTAAAATAAAAGATACTATTGTAGTGATTAAAGCCCAAATTATCATTTAGTCAACTCTCCTCTATATTTGTAATGCTGTTTATAAATAGTTCTCTACGCTTTTTTCAATTTCCAGGATTTATTATATTATGGTATGAACCATTCATAACATTTTAGTCAAATAAGACTGAAAGGGGACATTAAAATTGCTTAACAATATAGGACAGACTATGCGATCAATTAGAAAGAACAAAGGATATACTC
>CAYUYL010000363.1:0-1807 GCA_964449195.1 uncultured Filomicrobium sp. | reverse complement strand
CCGCGGAACATGTCACAACGATCGATCATGATTTTACGTTGCCGAACGGTGTCCGGGATCCTGACAAAGAATGGGATGGCCAGACTTTTGTCCACCACATCAAGGATCAGGCGGCATGGGGGGCGTTTCGGCTACCAGGTCTTCGATCACATGACACCGGTATCACAAAGGGTCCAAAAGGCGTCGCCGGTATCCATGTGGCACAGTTTGATGGTGGGGCAACACGCCCTGCCAAGCATGACGCCGACATCTATTTCAACTTTGTTATGAATGGCGCGATGACCCTTGTGGCCGATGGGCAAGCACCCGCCGCTTGAAGCCGGTGATGCTTTTGTCATCCCACTCGGCTCTGTTTCGCAATACACTGAATGCTCAGAAGATCTCGAACTGCTAGAGGTTGCACTTCGCGGGGATTTTCAGACACAGCTTGTCGAGGCTCATGCGTCATAGCCAATGTACTAAATTAACGGCGACAGCGATGGCCGACAGCCCACCTTTGCCGTTGTTGCGAGTGGTATACCCGGTTTTGCTGCACTTGTAAAAGCAGGCCAGCCGCGGGCTGCATATCAAGGACAGCCTTCCCCCTCACACTTAAACATATCTGAGCTTACGCGAATAAGCCCCAAATCCGGGGAATCGAGGACGAAAGCCCCTTCTTCCATCCCTGCCAACGTGCCATTCAGTGTGCCAGCATCACCGACCAGCGACACCACGCCCCCAAAGGAAAATGGCTCTGTCTCCGGCAAACAGCCTTCACCTTCACAGGAGACCAGATCGGCTTTGACCCGCATCTCGCCGATATCGGTTGCGAGCACATATTCGCGGTTGTCGATCTCAAGCAGTTGACCCGTCAACTTGAGGCTTCCGTCGATCGACGTGAGCGTAAGTGTCGGGCCTGTCAATGCCAGGCGCGTTTCTTCGGGGCAAGCAGCCCCGATGCAGCTTAGGCCTTCAACTGGGACCGCAACGATTCCGATAGCAGAGTTAATTTTGATCAGATCATCGGCGAAATCGATAAATTCACCGGTAATGTTCTCGCCTCCATCATATCTAAGCGTGATTGTATTTTCTGTTTGAGCAAACCCTGTCGTCGCAAAACCACCGCAGAGCGCACTGCCTAACAGAACAGCGTGGACAAGACGGATAGCAGATGGGTGACGTGATTTTCGTACGGGATCTAACTTATTTATCATCTTCATTACCCAAGTTAAGCACGTCGCCTTTGACCGCGTTTGGCAGCTTGATTGCCGGGCAAACGCAGTCTTTTGGTAGACGACTTATTCGGCGTAGAATTCTTGAAAGCCAGCCTGAACAGTTTGGAACCAAACACCATTGGCGCGGATGTTTTCCATGCCCTTGTTGATCGTTTCCAAAATTATGTCGCCGTCAGGGTTACCCTTGTGGATGTACACGGTCAACGCATTGACTGAGTTCACTTGATCGTTCGCTGCAATTTCGTCTTCCAGGTCGAGACGGCTCAGAATGTCAGCGGCCTGACGCAGTTCCATCTCGACGACGTCAACCTCGCCCGCTGCAAGCGCCAAAAAGCAGTCCTCTGAGGTTGCTGGGTTAGTGTAGGTCACTTCGGTTTCTGGAATACCACCCGCTGACATCACGAAAGCACCGTAGCCTTCAGGGATACAAATGTTCTTGCCGATAAAGTCTTCATAGGATGAAGTCGTCGCCAGCGGATCGTCGACTCCTGCCAGCATCACAGTCACAATCTCATAGACCGGATCTGCAAAACGGAAGCCGTCGCAACGGAACTGCATATTCTCGGTAAGGTCATCTGCTTCGCAGTCAGGAC
>CAYUYL010000362.1:0-1817 GCA_964449195.1 uncultured Filomicrobium sp. | reverse complement strand
GGCACCTAAAAAGCCGTCTCAGGTTGTGTCTGCAGGCGATGTTATCTATGTCGCGCCCAAAAAGCCGGACGAACGCAAAGGTGCCTGGCAGCTTATGCAGATTCCGAAGGTCGGCGGCGGTATAGCCGTCATGGACCCGCATACCGGCCGTATCCTAGCCATCGTAGGCGGCTTCTCATTTTCCATCAGCCAGTTTGATCGTTCCATTCAGGCCAGACGGCAGCCTGGTTCAGCGTTTAAGCCCCTCGTTTATGCCGCCGCAATTGATAATGGGTATAAATCAACCAGTATTGTGCTTGATGCCCCCATTGAGGTTGATCAGGGGCCGGATAAAGATGTGTGGCGGCCTGAAAACTACAACAAAAACCGGTCCTACGGCCCTTCGACGCTGCGGCTCGGTATTGAGAAATCCCGTAACCAGATGACGGTACGTCTGGCTCAGGATATCGGCATGCCGCTGATCAAGGAATATGCCATCAACAGATTCGGTGTCTATTCAAAGCTGCTACCGGTTCTCTCGATGTCTTTGGGAGCTGGTGAAACCACGCTGCTACGCATGGTGACGGCTTACGCGATGCTGGCAAACGGCGGCCGTAAAGTAGAAGCTACCTTGATTGATCGCATCCAGAACCGCTGGGGAGAGACAGTTTGGCGGCATGACAAACGCGAATGCGTGAATTGCGATGCGGAGGCGTGGGCAGGTCAACCGGAGCCGGAAATACCGGATGATCGCGAACAGGTGATCGCCTCTCACACAGCTTATCAAATCACCTCCATGCTTCAAGGCGTTGTCGACCGTGGCACAGCCAGAAGAGTGAGAACAATCGTAAAGGGTGTGCCTCTGGCGGGCAAAACAGGCACGACAAACGATTCCAAAGACACATGGTTCGTCGGTTATTCACCGGATTTGGTTGCCGGTGTTTATGTTGGCTATGATACACCTCAGCCTATGGGCAAATCGGCAACCGGCGGTCAGGTTGCAGCTCCTATTTTTGCAAACTTCATGAAGATGGCCCTGGCTGGGAAACAAGCCATACCCTTCCGCATTCCTCCGGGTATTAAGCTAATCCCTGTGAACCGTATGACGGGCCTACGCTCAATACCAGGCGAAAAAGACACGATCGAAGAAGCCTTTAAACCAAACGAAGAGCCAGATGATCCAAACTCATTTCTCGGCTACCAGAGCCCCGATGGCGTCTATGGCAGCGCACAGAACATCAGTTCCGGCCGCGGTAAAGTTTACTAATGTTCTGAATCGAATGCTTTATCCTTAAGCGAAGGACATCAAGCGTTTGTGAATCCAGAATACAATCAAAGACTCATCTCGTATTCCTGCGCAAATACTTGGCTACGAAGTATTTGCGCAGGAATACGAGGAACTATTAACGCACAACGCATTACACATCGGGCTCTTGCTGTTCTGACACCGTATTGCTATCGCCGCACGATCCAATGATCTGCCGCGAGAGCCTGTGTAAAAATGTTTGACACCAAGATCAGCCCCTTGATCCTAAAAAACGCAGTTGGATATAGTCCTCAACGGTAAGAATCTTTTAATATCAGCACTATGACGACATCAACTGATATTATTCCCGTTCACCCAGAGGGTGAACGCGCTGTGCAGGCTGAACCGCACCACCTTGACACCTTCGATGGCCGTGTCCACGTCGATTGGGATCTGGACCGGCCCTGTACGCCGATGGGCCAGGCCGCCTATTTTATTGACTTTCTCAAGACATCCGGGCGGTTTGAATATCTGGTTGACGGCTGCCCGCTCACGCGTTCAAGCCCGAACGCCTCAAGCAATCGCGATGTCT
>CAYUYL010000361.1:0-1825 GCA_964449195.1 uncultured Filomicrobium sp. | reverse complement strand
ATGATCAAGGAAAGATCGTTTATTTAGAAAACGTCCCGAAAAACCCAGAGTTATTCCAGCGATATTAAAAAGCCGGCAGAGCGGATATTATCCCCTCTAATTAGACAGTATGAGATAATAAGCAAGCATGAGGCTTGCTTATTATTAGATTTATTTATCCGTAAATAGCTTATCAATCAAACTTATAGCAACAAAACAAAATGGAAATGCAATGAAAATGTACAGAACGTTTTTAGGTACAAACATATTGTAATAATAGAAAAATACACTCATAAATAAAATCATCACTGCATACTTGATTATCCTCTTCACAACAGTCCTCCTAATATATATCTACCCAACCATTATTAGTGCACTTATCCCTCTTATCTAACTGTTTAGCAATTTGAGTTCACACACTGGTAGCTTAGACTTCTTTTATTTGTCTAACGAATAAGCGTCAATCGCTTCTTTAGCAGATGTTTCTTGATCAAAAAGAAGATATCGGCTGTACACTTCGCTTAAATGCAGGGGACCTTCGTCTAAGTTTTCAACTAGCTCAAAGATATCTAGTACGGCTACTAGTTTTGTGGTTGTTTGTCCATGATCTCCATTTTCAAATGTTTCATCTGGAAAATGGTCTTTGACGATTTGTTTCACTTTTCGATTGTTTTTTGCTCTCACTAAAATGATTCGTTCCTCAAAGATTTTATCCGGTCTCACCTTTGGTGAGGAGCTAGATTCAAATAATAATTTTGCTGAGTACAATTTATGCATATGTTTCACTTCTTCCTTGTGGGGTGAATTTCCAGTATGTGTTTAAAATGATAACATAGGAATAACAAGAGAAGTCTATGGGGGTAATAGGGTTGAAAAGAATCATTGATAACAGAGGAGAAGTTCATGAAATTCTGCTGATCGTCATCACATGCTGTTCGTTGATCACGTTGAGGAAATGTGACAAGTTAGAAAGATATAAAGAGAGATTAAAAGGCCAATTTATCCCATATTGAGTACAGTTTTGAAATAGCAAGAACACTGAAAAAGCCGGCAGAGCAGCCGGCTTTTTCTCATCAATCTGTATCCATATGCATACCTGTGTGTGCTTTTACTTGAATTTCTGTAAAGGTGTCTTCATCTGCTTTTTCAGAGGAGAAAATGGTGCCTAAGTAAGCCGCAAGGAATCCGAGCGGGATCGAGATAATCCCAGGGTTCGATAGTGGGATAAGCGGCTCTCCTGTGAAAATGGCTGCCCCTGATGGGTCCCAGACGCTTGGGCTGAGTGACACGATCAGGAGTGCGCTCAGAAGACCTGTTAAGCTTCCTGCGATAGCCCCTGTTGAGTTAAATCGTTTCCAAAAGACAGTGAAGATAATCAACGGTAAATTCGCACTTGCTGCCACTGCGAAGGCAAGTGACACAAGAAAAGCGACGTTTAAAGATTGCGCAAATAATGCAAGAATGATGGAAAGGATAGCCACGCCGATAGAAGCAAAGCGTGCCGCCTTCACCTGTTCCCGTTCACTCGCTTTCCCTTTGCGGATAATCTGGCTATAAAAGTCATGAGCAAAGGCAGACGCGGCGGATAAAACGAGACCGGTGACCACTGCCAGTATAGTCGCAAAGGCAATAGCGGAAACAAAGGCAAATAATAAATCTCCCCCAAGCGCTTGGGCGAGTAGTGGAGCGGCCATGTTTCCTGCTGCATCGGCTGCCGTGATCGCTTCTGTTCCGACAAAAGCAGCGGCACCGAAGCCGAGGAAAACCGTCATTAAATAAAAAATCCCGATGATCCACGTAGCGGATAGAACAGATTTACGCGCAGAAATGGCATCCTTTACTGTAT
>CAYUYL010000360.1:0-1837 GCA_964449195.1 uncultured Filomicrobium sp. | reverse complement strand
CAGTGTTCGGCGCAAGCTCCGCCAACCGGTGCAGTGCCGGCAATTCAATCGTTGTGTCCATAAAATCAGTCCTGTTGATCTGCGTCCGGTTGCTCGGTATCGTCCGCTGCATCGTTTTCCGGATCGCCCATTGGATCGCTGGGTTGCACACTGCCGGTTTTGGTGACGCGGCGTGGATCGCTGTCGAGAATGAGGCCCAGCTCATCAAGCTTGGCATTGGTTGCTGCGATTTCGGCCAGCACGGCATCCGGATTACGGCCCTGCTGTGCAATGACTTCGGCAAGCGTCATGGTGCCGGAACGGATCGCAAGCAGGTTTGCCATGGCGTCTTTCTGCGGATCGACGGCCTCGAACTTTGGCGGCGACCATTCAACAGGCACATCAGGCGTTGGAATTTGTCCCGAAGCCCAGGCAGCTTCCGTAAACCACCGCCACGCCGGGGCACAGAACATCGGTATGAACAGCTGCCATTGCACGGCATCGATCATCCGACGAAATTCCACCAGCCCGGCCCGAATTGAGGAATAATTGACCTGACTGAGATCCCCCGTCAGCAATTCATAAGGAACCCGGAAGCCTGCTGAGATGGTGTGCAGGCTCGCACGTTTGTATTCACCGTAACCACCAGTAGCTGAAGGCTGGTTGAAACGGATCTCCTTACCGCCGCGGGCATAGGCAATTAGGCCTGGCTCGAACTGCTCGACGCGATTGCCGTCGGCATCAACGACCGAGGGCGCGATGCCCTGTTGAGCTTCATCGTCGCCAAACACAATGGCAGTGACGCAGGCTTCTGTTTTCTTGCGGACGATTTCAGCGACTTCATAATCATCGAGATCCCGCAGGGCTCGAATGACCGGTGCACCCCAGGGCACGCCACGCGCCTGCGTGCGCTGCTTTTCATAAATATGAGCGATTTCGCTGGCAGGCACCGGACGGCTGGCTAGGCCATTCTGTAATGAACTATAGGCATCACCCGGATACTCGGCATGCAGCCAGTAGGCGCGGCGCTTGCCTATTGCGTCAAACTCGATGCCTTGCACAAATCTGCCAGAGCCGATAGTGCCGGACTTCGTGGCATCAAGAAAGTCAGCTTCCAGCACTTGCAATTGCAGCGGCACCGGCAGACCATCGGAAGCCCGCCGCAAACGACGGCGCACTAAGACTTCGCCTGCTTCCACTATCTCGCGGCAGATCAGCGTTTGCAGGCCATAAAAATCAAGCTGGCCATCGGTATCACAGGCTCCGGCCCAGCGTTCAAACAGACTGTCAACGGTGCGATCGAGCGTTTTATCGCCACTGGCGGCACGCGGCATGATACCGGCACCTACAATATTGTTCACCAGCACCGCCACGGCCTTGGCGGCATGTGGATTGTTGCGTACAAGATCGCGCATCCGGTCCCGCAGCAATGCGCCAGCAACGCCAACCTCAGTATCGGCCGAAGATCCTGGCGTACGCCAGCCTTCGGTCCGTCGCCCTTTGGCCGCGCCATCATAGCCACGCGCCAGTGTCTCGAATGCCTGCCGTGCCAGCACGCGACGTGCGGCTGCACGCGGTGCCACCGATGCTATGGCACGATCAATCCAGTTTGGCGTTGTCATTGATCCCCACGCGCAAAACCGGCACGCGCAGCGATAGGCAATGGCTTAGCTGCACCTGAAATCGCCTGCTCGATGGTGCGGATGCGCGCCAGCAGATCGTCGGCAGAACCATAGTCCACGGACTTGCCATCATAACTCACTTTGGTCGTGCCACTGGCATAGGCTCGGCGCAGCGCTGAAAGTTCTGCTTCTGTCCAATCTGTCATTAAAACCATCCTTCCCGCCGCCCAAGCCAG
>CAYUYL010000359.1:0-1848 GCA_964449195.1 uncultured Filomicrobium sp. | reverse complement strand
TTCGCAGGCGTATCAGGCCCGGTGAGCGACTTAAAGATCATCTGAGCACATATCCCAGTGCCAGCACGGGTGGCATTGCCCAGACCATTCATTTGATTGGGATTGTTTCGGAAATCCACCAGAAATTCATCATTGCTGATCGTTACTTTAACGTTGAATATCTGACCATCATCTTGTTTTTCAGATAGTTCAAACGTGCCCTTAGGCAGTTTTGCCAATTCAGCGCGGGCAGCTTTTTCACCAAAATCCATGAAGCTATCCATGGCAGCCTGAAACGTCTTTGTACCGTATTTTTCTGCTATTTTCTCAAGTCGCCGCGTGCCCACACGCACGCCTGCAATCGCAGCCCAGATGTCACCATGCAGGAAGTCCGGCATACGGCTATTGCAGGAAATTATGTCCATCACCGCATCATCAGTCACGCCCTCATTGATGATCTTGACCGCAGGAAGGCGCAACCCTTCCTGGAATATCTCCGTGGCATCGCCCGAAAGTGATCCCGGTGACATGCCGCCAATATCCGAATTATGCGCGATAATAGCAGTCCATGCGATCAACGTTCCGCCAGAAAACACGGGCATAGCCAACACAATGTCATTGAGGTGCGTTACCCCACCATACCAAGGGTCATTTGTAATAAAGACATCACCGGGACGAATATCATTATGTTTAGACAAGATATACTGAACGGATTTATCCAACACACCAATAAAGGCGGGAATACCTGCTCCACTGGAAGCAATGCGCCCATTTGCATCGGTGATCCCGCTGCCCATATCCAACACCTCATAGATGATCGAGGACATGGCCGTCTTACCCATGGCCGCAAACATCTCATCAGCCGTTGCCATCAGCGCATTCTGGATAATTTCCAGTGTAATTGGATCATCTTTCATACGCCTTACACCTCCATCTCGATATGAATATTACCAAAGGCATCCACCGAAACGCTATTTTTGGGGTGGATCACAACTGTTGTTCCCCTGTCTTCAATAATCGCCGGACCGTTGAACACCATTCCAGGTCTTAATTTGTCCCCATCATAAATCGAAGCCTCATGTATACCTTCAAGTGCATAATCGACCTTTCGTATCGCCTTGAGTGCACCTTGCGCATCAGCCGGACCCAATTTTGAAGGTGTCATTGTCAGCTTACCCACTGCCGCTCTGGCCACGAGGTGAATACCTACCATCTCAACAGGTGCATTCAGCCGGTAGGTATATTCTTTTTCGTAGAGCTCGTGAAACTGTTGCGCAATTTTGTCCAGTGATCCATCGGTGATCAAAGCAGCAAGTGGAACTTCTGTCGTATGTTCCTGGTTCTGATAACGGAATTTGCCATAACGCAAGAAACTAATCTTATCAGATGGCACCCCTTCTGCTTTGAATGTGGCGCGTGCTTCTGCCTCGGTATGGCTAAAGACATCTTCTATCCGCGCACCAGCACCCTCATCAAGATCCATAAGCTGAGTTGCAAAATAATCGCGACGCAAATCACTCATCATCATGCCCCAAGCCGAAAACACCGAAGCCGCTGCTGGCACAATGATTTTTTTCACCTGTAGCTCCTGCGCCAAAGCAACAGCGTGCATAGCGCCGCCACCGCCAAAAGCGAGCAGAGTAAAATCGCGCGTATCATGTCCTCTGTTCAGACTAACAAGTTTGAGTGCATTAACCATATTATCATTGGCAATACGAATGATACCGCGCGCTGCATCGTCCGGGGTCACGTTCAGTTTTACCGCTAATTCTTTCAGTGCCGCTTCTGTTGCCCCCATGTCAGCATCAATTACACCACCGCAAAAATAATCACGATTGATGCGGCCAAGCCAGAGGTTCGCATCGGTTG
>CAYUYL010000358.1:0-1851 GCA_964449195.1 uncultured Filomicrobium sp. | reverse complement strand
CCCCAGGCATACCAGCTGCTGCGATGGATACACCCGGCAATGTGACAGCAACGGCCGTTACTGTGACTGTTCCAGCAGCAAATGATCCCATTGTTGTTGAGACGACATTGACTGAATTTTCTGCAAGAACTTTCGCTCTCTCAACGTTACTATTATTAGATACAGTGTATGGGCCAACTTTAGCACCAGTGACCACGAGTAGTACATAGTAATATAATATAATAGACGACGGAGTAGAGTGACCGAGGCAGGTGATGGTGGTGATAGCGGCGGTGACAGAGTGTCATATGTTGTCAATGGCATCATGCCATGATGGTCTGATAGGGGTTGGCAGGAAAAGAGGTAGTGCGGGTGGGGATCGGCTGCGGAGCACCGAGTTCAGTTAGATTCAGAACACGTGTAGACGAAAAGTGGTGGACTTGAGGAGTCCTAACGCTGCACTTGAGAAAACCCCCTATTACAACCATTAATCATAATAAGCAGAAACACCAATATACTCGCAACCTCTCAGCTAAGGCTTAACTCTCATCAAGGTACATTCGTTCAGGTGCGCTAGTCACGGAGTAGTCAATGTTAGTAAGAAGTACTGGGGATAATGATTTCAACCTCGTTTTCGATGAGAATTTCTTGAAAATCAGCCGTTGGTTCTCCTGGATAATCATTGGTCAATTGTGACGCCCTCCAATGCAGCTGATTGGTCGAAAGGCGATGACGCCCTCAAACCATTAAGGTTTAACCATATGTTTAGATCATCTTTGAGATTTATCGCATAATTATCATACTTGTAGACTTGTAGACGCCGTGTGCACCCTCTCTTCCTCGTTGACTTCACGCACTACGGAGAACCCTATCAAGTCACTTTCACCGATTGTCAAGGCAAGCGCGCTCATCCCCAGAATGAATTCGTTCATAGCACGCCAGCCAACTTCACTATATGTATGGTTTTGGGCTCGTCTGGTTCAGAATTTCTATCCTCATCTCCAGCTGAATAATTCTCGAACTAAGTTCGGTTAATCACTTAAGTATAAGTCATGGGCATCGGTCGTACCGGTAAAATATCTGCAATCAAATGGTTTCAATCTCAGGTATTTTATTTCATGGTAAGGTATGAAAGAGTTTGTGCACGAAATATGAAAAGGATTAATAATCCTTATTGATTTGAATTCTATTTGTTAATATCCGGCATGAAGGATTCAATTGTTCTGTCCATTAGCTATGATAAGTTCTTACGCGTTCTTTTACCATACCCAACAACGAATGGTATACGCAAAGTTATTTTACCGAGACTGTCAGGTGTTTGGAGTACATCCTTGGACCAAGTTACCTTAGAAGGCTCTGTTTCTCGAGTCCACGATATTGAAATTGTCCCTGGCAAGTTTGAACAAAAACTGTCGCTATAGTAATCAGGAAAGTTTGCTTTGAGAGCAGAATCTTTAGAAATCCATTTTGATATATAGCATTCGTCAGTTTCACTCCAGTGTTGACATGACTGTTCAAAAATAGTACGTCTATACGAAGCTAGGGTACCTAGAGTAGAGTTATCATTCAATTCTATAAGTTCGCTGTCAACAATTGCATTAGCAACAGTAAGGCTAGAACAACCTACCAATAATTGTCTATGGGCTGTTTTTCTCATCTTTTCAGTTGCTTCATTTTCGTTCCCGATGTCTGAAACTCGAGAATTGATCTCATGTTTCTTATCAGTCGAGGTATCCACCAAGGTACCAGCTATACGAATATGGGGCTCAACCTTTTTTATTTACTCCTTGCATTAGATTCTTTCATAGTCGTCTTCAACATTAATCATCATAAAATCACACTACTGTTAACTTGTAGCCATTATAATGTGAG
>CAYUYL010000357.1:0-1853 GCA_964449195.1 uncultured Filomicrobium sp. | reverse complement strand
GCATCCTGTCGCCTAAAGGCGAGGGATTTACTGATCCCCTATTAAAGACTCTAAATTGCGCTACCGATGGCTCTCAAGGCAAAACCACATGGCGCCAATAAAATTATGCCGTCGGATGACCAAATCGAAAACACGATGGTTAAGTCAGGGTGTTTTCGTTTCGTGACTATCTCACTTACTCGCCCGGCCACCCAAAGCTGCGGTCTCATGAGTATCATGTAAAGACGTGGGAGGGAGAGCAGCCTAGTAATACAATGATACTGGTTGCAAAAAGACACTCACATGTAGGGGGCTACACGTTACGCGCACTTTAAGTCACTGCAACAAAGATTGTCAGATTAGGGGAGGCTTTGCATGTTTCAGGCACAGGCTCGTGATATTATAGTTCGCGCATTATCTCGCCGTTCCACGCAAGGATCACTGCAAATCGGCAGCTTGCGCTTTCCTTGCGCACTTGGACGAAACGGACGCGGGTTTCAGAAACGCGAAGGAGACGGCCTTACGCCGATTGGACGCTGGCCGATTCTGAACGTCTACTTTCGGGCAGACACCCGTCACCCTCTCAATATCCCGCCTTTGATCAAACTTTATCCTACACGTCCAATTCAGCAGTCCGATGGATGGTGTGATCAGCCCGGTGATGCAAATTATAATCGATTGGTCAAACATCCTTATCCGGCCAGCGCAGAACAACTTTGGCGAAATGACCGGTTGTATGATGTGATTGTTGTTCTCGGGCACAATCAACAGCCGCGCGTTCAAGGCGGTGGCAGCGCCATTTTTATGCATATTGCAGAACAAGCTCAGAACGGCGACGATTGCGATCTAAAGCCGACAGCAGGATGCGTGGCGCTCAGGCGGCGTGATCTGCAGATCATACTCTCTCACTGCCATCACAGCACACATCTTTGCGTTATGCCGTAAAAAGAAAGGGCCTGCGAATGCAGGCCCAATCAGAAGGCGCGGGCACCGGGAGAGAGCACGCGCCGTATTTGAGAGCTATTACGCTCTTAGAAGCGCTGGCTGCCGCTACCAAATTCCGGATAAGCTTCGATACCGATTTCAGCCTTGTCGAGCCCCTCGATTTCTTCTTCCTCGGTTGGACGCAAGCCAACAGAGAACATCAGGATGACCCACACAATAGCACTTGCAGCGGAAACAAATGCACCAATCGCGATGACACCGATCAGCTGGACGACGAATGATGCGTCGCCATTTGACAGAGGCACAATCAAAGTACCCCAGATGCCAGCAAGCAGGTGGACAGGAATCGCACCAACAACATCGTCGATCTGCATCTTGTCAAGCAATGGTACAGCGAAGACCACAATCACACCACCGACAGCACCGATCAGAACAGCCTGCCAGATTGCTGGTGTTAGTGGCTCAGCAGTAATGGATACCAGACCGGCAAGAGCGCCGTTGATAGCCATTGTCAGGTCGACTTTGCCATAGAAAATCTGTGTCAGGATCATCGCCGCGACCACACCTGCTGCAGCAGCCAGGTTTGTGTTGACAAAGATCTTGGCAACAGATGAAGCATCAGCGATTGTGCCCAGAGCCAGCTGAGATGCACCGTTGAAGCCGAACCAGCCGAGCCAAAGGATAAACATACCGAGCGTTGCAAGCGGCATGCTCGAACCTGGCATTGGGTTGACTTGGCCGTCAGGACCATACTTGCCTTTACGCGCACCGATTATCAACGCACCCATAAGAGCAGCCCAGCCACCCGTTGAGTGAACAAGAGTTGAACCGGCAAAGTCAGAGAAGCCCATGTCGTCGAGCCAGCCGGCGCCCCATTCCCATGAACCCTGGATCGGATAGATAACACCGCAGAGAACGAAAACGAAGAC
>CAYUYL010000356.1:0-1856 GCA_964449195.1 uncultured Filomicrobium sp. | reverse complement strand
ACCTTACTGTCTCCGGCAGAATTTGAGCACATCAAAGCTGGCCGACGCGTGAAGAAACAGACACAGCACAATCATCTGCTGCGGTGTCTGTTCTACTGCGCAATCCGTCAGAACGTCTTAACCCCAGAACGACAGAAAAGCCGGGTGTATTATCGACGCCGTTCCGCAGGCTATGTTGCCAAGACCATTCGTGAAGATCGGTTAGAGATGGTTATTGTGAGTGCATTTCTCAGCCGCTGAAGAGCGCATCTTCGAGCAAAAATTTGCTGAATCACGCAAATGAGATGGCCGCAAGCAAGAAGCAAGCAGATGCAATGCAGCTCCCCATTGTGCGAATATGATTAAAGCGGGTCCATACCCGGCCGTATATACGCCAATAAACCGCCGCTTGATCAGATGTGTGAGACAGGCCAGCGAGCCGTTCATTCATAGGTACATTACAAAAGATAGTGATGCAAAACACCGCCGTAATATAAATCCCAGCTGCAATCAGAACCAGCCACCGCCCATAACCATCCAATTGAAACCACGCATATCCAGCAAAGCCAAGTGATATTGGCGCGAGCGCTAGAAAGATGAATAAAAATACGGAGCCCAACACTGTTCGGTTGATATGCTGCATGGTTTCAACCCCTGCTGCTGGCTTTGTCCGGAGCAAGCCGCGCATCACGAAGTCTGAGAAAGATTGGAAAACACCGGCAACAAGTGCGCTTGTGAGGCCAAGCAACAGACATGCATAGACAATCCAATTACTGGTCATAAGGACCTCCTGCTTTGTATTACTAAGAGCATTAAGAACGTGCGACACAAGACACTGCCCAACGGGAACGAGGCTGCCGTAGAGCCATCAATGCGAGCCCCGCGAGAACAAGTTCGATCACCATCGCTGTCATAAGCGCTTGCGACGGTGCGCCATCAAGTGCAAGACTTATCAGACGTGATACGCCATAGCCGCCATACACAATCGCCGAGATGCGTCGTGACAATCGCGCCATACAATGCCGGAATGAACCCCATCCAATGATAAAACCGGCTATCAGCAACATTCCTCCCGGCGCGCGAACCTCGGACATGAGCCCCGGATCTTGACTGAGCGTAACGCCATGAGATTCGTAAAACGCTGCCGGTAGGAACAAGAGGGCGATAGCAATATAAATCAGCAATGCACCTGAGACAGTAAGCAACACAGGAATAAGAAAACGTCTCATGCAACAGCCCTCCAAACTCCAGCCGCCACTGTCTCGCGCGCATAATCAGCAAAGCCTTTCGGCGCACGCCCGAGTGCGCGTTGAACACCGTCGGTTAAGTAAGCATTACGACCATCAAGCACCGTGGAGAAGAGATAATCCATCATCCATACAACCTCTTCAGTAGCTCCTGCGTCTTTCACGCCGGCAACGAATGCTTCGTGAGGAATCTGCACATATTGGATTGTGCGCCCAGTTGCGCGAGAGAGTTCGGCTGAAACATCGCTGAATGTCATTAAACGTGGACCAGTCACTTCATAAACCTCGCCCGCGTGCCCATTTTCAGTAAGCGCTGCAACGGCGACATCGGCAATGTCATCAACATCCACAAACGGCTCAAGAATATCGCCTGCCGGCAAGGCAATCTGGCCAGCAAGAACCATCTCAATGAAGGCGCCTTCAGAAAAATTCTGATAAAACCAGCTGGCGCGAATCACGGTCCAGTCAATACCGCTTTCCTGAACAATACGCTCGCATGCCTGCGCTTCGGCCTCACCACGCCCTGATAAAATAACCAGCCGTTTGATATTATGCCGCTTAGCCTTATTGACAAATGCACGGATGGCATTTGTTGCGCCAGGAACGGCAAGATCCGGCGCATAATTGATG
>CAYUYL010000355.1:0-1865 GCA_964449195.1 uncultured Filomicrobium sp. | reverse complement strand
GATTGGGATCTGGAGCGCCCCTGTACGCCGATGGGCCAGGCCGCCTATTTTATTGACTTTCTCAAGACATCCGGGCGGTTTGAATACCTTGTCAATGGTTGCCCGCTCACGCGTTCAAGCCCGAACGCCTCGCGCAATCGGATATCTGCGGGACATGGATGCTGTCTGTGTTGGCAGGGCATTCGCGTTATGCGCACGTCACCACTTTGCGGGGGGATCCGGTACTGCCCGAGTTGTTGGGAATGAGCAAAATCGTGAGCGAGGATGCTCTGCGCCGTGCCTTGTCAACGATGCCCGAAGAGGTCGCGAAGTCATGGTTTGAAAGCAATCTCCAGGCTTGCGTCGAACCGCTTCTCGCAGAGCCCTACATTCTCGATATCGACGGTACGGTTAAGCCAATTTACGGCCGCCAGGAAGGTGCGTTTGTTGGTTATAATACGCGTCCACATATGAAATAACTCATATTTATTTGGATTTCCACCCGATTTGATCGCGATCTTTGTGCTTCAAAGTGCATTTATTCATATCTGGAACGGTATGTATTACATGTATTACAGATGAAAAAAGCGTCTTCATATCAAAGCTATTTTGCAGAAAACGTTTTGTAACGATGGAGCAGATTTCATAACAACGGGCGGCTATGGACACCGCCCATTGTTATTTCTATGGCATCTCTACAACACCCAGAATGACATCATCAATCTATTGTAGAATGAAATGGATACCTGGAGGCCGGTCTTTCAGCTTTACCAGCTTAGTTTTTCTTCGGAGCCGGTGCTTTGTTAACGCGCTCCCGCATACGATTGCGGATCTGCCCCATAAGACGCTTGCGTGCTTCGGTGTATTTGGTGTTATCCACCGGCTTGCCTTTGTGTGCCTGTTCAAAGCCGGTGAGAGGTACAGGGAAAGCCACTGGACGTCCGGTTGAATTCAATGAAAGGATCATGAGCCCCCCACCTGTCTTCATGGATTCAACCAATTGCTTAGGCGCTTCAATTTCCGCTGTACAACCGGCAGGATGGCAAAGGCTGTATTTCAGAGATAGTGGCTTGAGCTCGCTATCCTTAACTTCCTCTTTCTTCTGAGCACGAGCCCACTGATCTTTTGAGTAGACGGCAGCTTTAACACCTGGCTGCAGTGCCATACCAAGAGGGACCATCACCATCAAGCTCTGCTTGGATTCGCCTTCGACCTGCCGAACCGCCGCTGAGATAATCACCAAGCCGGTATTGCCATCAAGACGCTCGTGGTGCGTCAGACAGATGTTTTTTGTGACTGTCTCGGTGCCACCGCCTTTTTTCGCTTTCTGCAATGGTGTTTTATCGCACAATTTAACCCACGCGCTCTGCGGAGCCTTCTGCGCATGTGCTGTGCCGACAAAGGCCATGCCCATAATCAATCCCATCGAGATGGCTGCTTTGATGCCGCCCATTCCGCTCAATCTCGTCATCTCTTATTCCTTGCTCCGACTTTGCAATGTGGCACAGATATCTATCTTCTTATCTGTATGCCCCAGTTCCTACATGAAATAGAATGTAACAACAGATTATTTGTCGTTACGAATGATCGCCCTCTAACGCGCTGATTACGGCAATCCCGTGACTAAGTCTGTACCAAGAGGTTTTGACGCTATGAAGATGCATTGACGTGACCTGCACGACACGCGTCATTCTTTCACAACGGCCTTAGGGCAGCTGACACCTTTATTACAAATAAGAGACCTATGCGCATCCTTCAGTTTACTATCATCGTAAATACTGCATACGCCAAAAGATGCGTGTAAAAAAGATGCGTATATCTGTATATTTAAGTCTTAGAGTCTGTCCCAATAAAAATCTAAGCATTTCTCAATCTTACAATTCTCC
>CAYUYL010000354.1:0-1866 GCA_964449195.1 uncultured Filomicrobium sp. | reverse complement strand
CCTCGTCGACCACGTCGAGCACGACCGCCTCCTCCACCACGGCGGCCCCGACGACAGCGGGCCCCGCCCCCGTGTCCTGCACCAACCCGTGGGCCGACCTCGAAGGGTGCGGCTGGGCCGGCCCGAGCAACACCGGGCCCCGCCTGGCCAACTGCCCCAACGGCCTCACCGCCAACGGCAGCTCGACCACCGGTCGCATCACCATCACCGAGGACAACGCCGTCATCAGCTGCCAGCGCATCAGTGGCACCGTGGTGATCCAGGCCAGGAACGTCACCATCCGCGACAGCACGGTCACCGTCGACGGCCAGGGCGGCAACGGTGGCGGCGCCATCGTGGTCAACGACGGCGGTACGGCCGTGATCGAGTACGTCGAGATCGACGGCCTGGGCCGATCCCACGCCTGCGTCTGGCATCAGGGCGAGGGTGTCTCCGTCACCGCCATCGAGTGCCGAGGCATGGTCGACGGCCTGGTGGCCTGGCCCCGCACCGAGTTCTCACCGACCGCCGGCGACAACTTCGTGCTGCGAGACAGCTACTTCCACACCTTCACCCACGCCGCCTCCAACGGCCACATCGACGGCTTCCAGACCCAGGGCGCGACCAACGGCCTGATCCAGGGCAACGTGTTCGACATGCCGCCCAGCGGCAACAGTGCCGTGTCGATCTGGAACACCCGCAAGAACGCCTCGGACATCCAGGTGATCGGCAATCTGATGACGGGTGGCCAGTTCACCGTCTACGCCCAGGACAACCACCCGAGCACCACCGGCAGCGGTGGCAACACGGTCACCGACATCACCTTCACCAACAACGTGTTCAGCACCCGGGCCGATGTGTGCGTGGGCGACTGGGGCCCCTGGTACCACGACCCCAAGCTCTCCTACAACGCCGGCCCCACCGACGGCTGGAACCGCTCGGGCAACATCATCGTGGAGACGGGCCAGAACATCGACGGCGGCAACCACACCTGCCGCTGACCGACAGCGCAGACAGCGGGTTGAGCGACGTCACCGGCCGCCCGGCCCGTCGGGCAGTGACGGCGGTGGCACCCGGCGCCGGCTAGTTGGCCAACGGCCGCATGGGGACCGGCCGGTGGGCGTTTTCCTTGTGGCCGCAACGGTCGCAGATGTCCAACCGGATCGAGACCGAGTGGTAGCGCCGGCAGCCGCAGGACGTCGACCCGAAACAGGCATCGGTGCCGACCTCGTCCTCGACTCCAACCGGGACGGTCAGCCCGTCGCCACCACGCTCTTGCCCCATCGATCCATGATAGATACCCACCTGGCCGGGCTGCCCCGACGTGCGCAGTAACGTCACGCTCGGCGGCGCGACGAAGCGGCGGAAGGGCCTCGGAGACCGGGGCGGACGGTGTCAGCGACACCAGCCTCGATCTCCATCGACCCTCCCGCCGCGACCAGGGCAAACAACGATCTGTCACCCGGGTCGGTGCGCCTACCGGCGCATCTCCCTAGTCATCCTCGTCGTCGTCATCGTCGTCGTCGCTCGCCTCCAGGTCGAAGCTGGCCAGAAGTGGCTCGTGGTCACTGCCGAACGATGGGTCGACCCGGGGGAAGTCGACGTTGACGTGGACGATGTCCAGCTTGCTGTCCTCGCCCAGCAACGACGGGGTGGCGAAGACGTGGTCCAGAAGCTGGGAGTTGCCCTCGAAGTTGAACGAGTACAGGTTGCTCCGGTCGGCGCCCCACAGGTACCGATCGGTGGTCGCCATGTTGACCAGCACGCCGTCCTCCCCGGGGAGGTCCTCCAGGAGTTCGTCGGTCCACTCGAAGGTGTTGAGGTCGCCGACCACGGCGATCCGCTGACCGGCGTCGTCCGCCAGTCGGGCGTCGACCACCTCGTTGA
>CAYUYL010000353.1:0-1877 GCA_964449195.1 uncultured Filomicrobium sp. | reverse complement strand
TCCTGTCGCCTAAAGGCGAGGGGTTTACTGATCCCCTATTAAAGACTCTAAAAAAACTTTAAAACATTGAAATATATATTTATTTTTCAACCTAATATGAGACTGCTCAACGGCGGTGAATATCAATTTATGGAATACTTTTGCAGGGGGGATTTGACGCGGGCGATTTCTGCCAACCCTGGCTAAGATATCAACAGACCATCATAGATGCATGAAAACACTTGCCAGATGGATTAAAATCAAGCGATATCATAGCATTACAAGATTTAGGTGCTTCAACTTGTCATCTTTTGGACTGCGTTGTTAAAATCTACACCGCAGCGTTCTGTGCTTGCTTCGGGAGAAATTGAATGAGTGGGAGTAATGCGTTCGACGGTCGTATAGAAAGCAAGGCTGAATTGCTTGGCGACGACACATTCACGGAAAGTCGCGTGCAGGCTAGGCCAATGGGGACTGACCTTCGTCAGGCCGCACTTTCCAAAATTCGAAACTGGTATGGCTCTGATGAGCAAAAGGCAAAATTGGCGCAAGAAAAAGCGTACAATAACAAGAGCAGTTTTGCAGATCTGCCGCAATATCAGGCCATTCAGAAGCAGCGCAGCCTTGGCCAGTTGTTTGGTGTGAAAGATCCGTTCTACCGTTGTCATGGCGCATCTGAGGGGGCAGACAGCTATATTGACGGCCAACCGCATGTCAACTTCGCATCTTATGATTATCTCGGCCTCAATCAGCATCCAAACGTTGCGAAAGCGGCCAAGCAGGCAATTGACGATTATCGCACATCGGTTTCAGCAAGCCGTATTGTCGCTGGTGAACGCCCGGTACACAGGCAGCTTGAAATCGCCTTGGCCGAATTCTATCACGCCGAAGATGCGATAGTCTATGTGAGCGGCCATGCCACCAATGTTTCGACAATTGCGACAATACTCGGCCCCAAAGATGTAATCTTCATGGATGAGCTGATGCACAACAGCGGCTTGGTTGGCGCCAAGTTATCAGGTGCCAAGGTCATCACGTTTCGCCACAATAACATGCAGGCCTTGACGAAGCTGCTTCAACAGCACCGCGGAGATTACCGCAATGCTTTGATCCTTGTGGAAGGCCTCTACTCTATGGACGGGGATTTTCCGGATCTGGCGAAGGTGGTCGAGCTGAAAGAACAGTATGGCTGCTGGCTCATGGTCGACGAGGCACATTCGCTAGGTGTGATGGGCGAAACCGGACGAGGCATCGCGGAGCATTTTGGCATTGACCCTAATCAGATCGATATCTGGATGGGCACCCTGAGCAAAACGTTGGCCTCCTGCGGGGGCTATATCTGTGGGTCAAAAGAGCTAATCGAAGTTCTTAAGTATAATTCCCCGGGCTTTGTCTATTCTGTTGGCATGCCGCCGGCAAATGCGGCTGCTGCACAGGCCGCTCTTGAGGCGCTGGTTGCCGAGCCGGAACGCGTGCAGCGTGTACAGGAAAACGGCCGTTTGTTTCTAGCAGAGGCCAAAGCTGCAGGCCTGGACACCGGCACCAGCGAAGGATTTGCTGTCGTATCGGTTATGGTTGGAGATATCCTGCGTGCCATCAAGCTAAGTGAGCGGCTGCTAGAATCCGGCATAAACGCGTTGCCGATTGTCTATCCAGCCGTGCCTATGAAAGCGGCTCGCGTCCGCTTCTTCATTACAGCCTTGCATAAGCCGGAGGATATCAAACGGGCTGTTGCCTTAACAAACGAACAGCTTCGGATTTCAACCAGCTGGAAGGATAAGATGGTCGGCGTCATCGGTGCAGTAACCACACGCTGATCACGTCGCGTTACGGTTTTATAAAAAGCAGCAACGCTATTTTTGAATTTTTCATTTGAAACTTTACGCGATTCCGCATAA
>CAYUYL010000352.1:0-1889 GCA_964449195.1 uncultured Filomicrobium sp. | reverse complement strand
GGGCCAAACATCCAGCCTGGTCTGGGTTGACACAACAGAAGCAATAGAGTGCGCCGTTGCTGCAGATGATCAAACGTTTACAGCCATGCTGGAGAAATGCCTCCACGGGCTTCTGGGAAGCGTAGAACCGGCGGCTTCAAGACGCCAGTTTCCGCTTGCAACGCTGATAGCCAGCCAGATGATTGCACAACGAACCGCGCTTGCCGGCGAGGCGGGGCACGCCTTTCCCCCAATTGGTGCACAGGGACTGAACCTTTCATTTCGCGACATCGCGATCCTGGCCGATGTTCTCTCCGCAACCGATGCGGCTGCCGACATCGGCGACGCAGCACTTCTTCAACAGTACCAGCAACAACGCTCCCGTGATATCTGGCTGAGAGCGTGGAGCGTCGACACCTTAAACCGCTCGTTGACCAGCACCTGGCCAGGCATGAATATTATGCGTGGCGGCCTCTCACATGTTGTACGCAGCATACCAGCACTGAAACGCGCCCTGATGCGGGCCGGACTTTCAGGCACTGCTGAAAAGCCGAAGCTCATGCGCCGGCAGGGGCAGGGCGAGACGTCAGCTTGACGTAAAGACGCTGTGCGGGCAAGTGAGCAGCATCACTTCGAAAACAACAAAGTATATTGACATCGTACCGTACCGCCGGCCTCGCGCGGAGAACACCACAACAAACCATAGTCGGCGAAAAATAGATGCGGCAATATTCGTCATCCTCTCCAGACACAAAAACACCTCCCAAGGTCCCGCTATTACGCGACCTTCAATTCCGGTTTGAATATGCGATCCTGCGCACCGTCGTCGGCCTTGTGCGATCGTTATCCTTAGATACCAGCGTGCGATGGTCGGCAACCGCATGGCGGGTGCTGGCTCCCAGGCTCTCACGTAAGCGGCACCAGCGCGCACTCGACAACCTTGCCATCGCCTTTCCCGGCATGCCGGAAGATGAGCGCAAGCGGATTGCGCTGGCACACTGGGAAAACCTGGGCCGTGTAATGGCTGAAACAATGCAGCTCGATCGTATCATGGCCGAACCGGAACGCATTAAAGTGACGGACGCACATATCTTTGACCGCTATATTCATAAGACCGGGCCGCTGATCGGCATCTCGCTGCACATGGGAAACTGGGAACTTGCAATCTGGCCCATGACACGCGGCGGCAAGAGGCCTGCAGCTGTTTACAGATCTGTTAACAATCCTTACGTCGACAGGTATTTGCGCGCGCAGCGGGCGGACATTTATCCTGGCGGTCTATTTGGACGCGGCAAGGTTGAAGGTGATCATGGCGATGACAAACGCACGGCGCGATTGATTATTGATTTCGTGAGGCGCGACGGGCAGCTTGGCATGGTCTGCGACCTTTACGATCGCACCGGTATCCCAGTTCCATTTTTTGGCAAAGATGCCCGCACACAAGCGATTGGAGCTATGATTGCGCGACGCGTGGGCGCACGTGTCTGGCTTGCGCGCTGCATTCGCCTAAACAATGAAAGCCGTTTCCAAATCGATCTCAAAGAATTGCGCGTTCCACGCTCAGACAATCAATCGCAGGATGTGCGGGACATGATGACGGCTATGCAGGGCGAGTTTGAAAATTGGGTTAAGGAGTATCCAGAGCAGTGGATGTGGTCAAACCGGCGCTGGAGTTAAAATCCTTGTATTTTGGGTTTCGGCTGTGTTCATCGGATAAAAAGATCATAGGGCAGGTTACCGCCTCGCCTGCGGGGGCGGTCCGCCAAACACCAAGACGGATTGCAATGCGCCGCCTCCACAACCACGCTAAAAAGTGCTGCATAACATGCCTGCTGCAGACCTCCTATGGTGTTTTGAGCTTTGGCAGACGCAATAAGAATTGCAATACACAAGTTTATACGGAAAGACTA
>CAYUYL010000351.1:0-1889 GCA_964449195.1 uncultured Filomicrobium sp. | reverse complement strand
GTCGCCAAGGCCGCGCTGGAAGCATCCGTCAGATATCTGGCCGAGGATCTGGGTAAAGATGGCATCCGGGTCAACGCAATTAGCGCAGGTACAATCAAGACTTTGGCCGCATCGGGCATTGGCGATTTTCGGCTCATTATGAAATGGAACGAATATAACAGCCCATTACGCCGTACTGTTTCCCAGGAAGAAGTTGGAAAATCAGCGCTGTATCTGTTGTCGGATTTGGGCAGCGCTGTCACCGGAGAAGTCTTGCACGTTGATGCCGGCTATCACGTCGTTGGTATGAAAGCGGTAGACGCCCCTGATATTTCGAAAGAGTAATCCACACGTCCGATCCATCAACAAGGAAAGACATTCAGCGTGACCGAGACAAGGCTACCCCACGAAAAAGGGTTTCACATCAGTTGGGATCAGATCCATCGAGATAGCCGTGCGCTGGCGTGGCGATTGGATGGTCACGGGCCTGACAATGGGGCGTGGAAGGCTGTCGTTGCGATCACCCGGGGCGGCATGGCGCCCGCTATGATCGTGGCGCGCGAATTAGACATCCGCACCGTCGATACCATCAGCGTCAAAAGCTATGATCACCAGGATCAATCTGAAGCCCAGGTGCTCAAGGCTCCGGACGCCGATCTGATGGGTGATGGCACCGGTATCCTTGTGATCGATGACCTTGTGGATAGCGGCAAGACGCTGGAACTTGTCCGTCAGATGTTCCCAAACGCACATTTTGGCACCGTCTATGCAAAACCCAAGGGGCGGCCACAGGTGGACACATTCATTACAGAAGTCAGCCAAGACACTTGGATTTTCTTTCCATGGGATATGGCGCTGCAATATGTAGAGCCGTACCGTGGCAAGGATTGACCCACCTGCCGGACCGAAAACATGAGCCGAGCTCGTACTGAAACGACATTCGCTCCACCAGTTATGGAGGCGCGTCGCTGGCTTGACGGCGTTACGCACCCCGCTGACCGGCCATTGATTAATGTCAGCCAGGCGGCCCCCGTTGACCCACCGCCGCTTCAGATGCGTCAGGCCATGGCCGACATGATTGTGGCAGATGCCGAAACCCACCTTTATGGTCCAGTCTTGGGGCTGCCGGCCCTGCGTACGCAAGTCGCCAAAGACTGGAGCCGCGATTACGGCGGCACTGTCAGCGCCGATCAGGTGGCAATTACATCTGGTTGCAATCAGGCGTTTTCAGCGGCCATCGCGACGCTCTGCGGCGAAGGGGACGAGGTTATCGTGCCTCTGCCCTATTATTTCAACCACCGTATGTGGTTAGACATGTCTGGCGTCGTGACAAAAGGGTTGATGGTCGGCGAAGGTATGATCCCTGACGCTAGTGCCGCGGCAAAGCTCATCGGGCCCAAAACAAAGGCGATTGTGCTGGTCAGCCCCAACAATCCTTGTGGCGTCGAATACCCTGCCGCCACTCTGCACGCCTTTTTTGATCTGGCGCGCACGCATGGGCTCGCATTGATCGTCGACGAAACCTATCGCGATTTTGATAGCCGCGAAGACGCGCCACATGATTTGTTTCAAACAGCTGATTGGGATCAAACACTGATCCAGCTTTATTCTTTTTCAAAGGCTTATCGGCTGACCGGGCACCGCGTCGGCGCCGTGGTCAGCAGTGCGGACCGTCTGGCTGAGATTGAGAAATTCCTCGATACCGTGGCGATTTGCCCAAACCAGTTGGGCCAACGCGCGGCCTTGTGGGGTATGCAGAACCTGCGCGACTGGCTGGCTGGCGAACGCCAGGAAATCTTGCGCCGCCGCGCCGCCATCACAACACATTTCCCGCGCCTCGAAGCGCAGGGTTGGAAATTGCTAGGATGTGGGGCCTATTTTGCCTACGTCCAGCATCCTTTCCCTGAAAG
>CAYUYL010000350.1:0-1891 GCA_964449195.1 uncultured Filomicrobium sp. | reverse complement strand
AACGCATATAACCGTTCTCTTGGCCTTCGCCGAGCACAGGCTGTCGTCGCATTCCTTAGCAGCCAAGGCATCAGCCGAAGCCGGTTGGAAGCAGTTGCGTCATTTGGCGAAACGCAGCCAATTATCCAGACAGAAAACCGTGAACGTCGCAACCGGCGTACGGTGACTGAGGTTTCTGGCTTCGTGAAGAATGACCCGTTGGTCCTGAACGGAAAATATGCGGCAATTATCTTCCGGGAATATGTTGCATCTGCTACCGCGGCAGGCGCACGTGTGACGGCCACAGCTGAGTAATAAGCTAACACATTGTTTACGCCAGGCCCCGTCCTGGCGTAAACACTCCTCCAGAATCCTCTTGATCGTCGCAATATTTCGTACAATTACGATCTTTTGGTCCAAATCTCGACATGATTATAACTGATACTCTCAACAACGGACCCACATGAGTCCTTTGTTGTAACTGCAGATGTTGTTCGGTCGTCCGAATGTGGCGCGCGTGCACGTCTGCTGATCAAATTGATGAGGAAGGCTCACAATGAGTACAGGTCCGGCAGTTCAACATGACGCTCCTTCAATCGTAGCCTGCACAATCAGCCGTGATGTGCAGATTTTTGACCTTCTAATTGAGGATATGGAAGCCGCGCTTGGTGATTCTTGGGGCGACTTGAGCTTTGATGACGCCGAATCTTTCCTGAACCAGCCCGAAGCCAAGTCCTTGCAGTTTGTTACTATTGCAATGGACTCCGAAGACGAAGACATCCTGCCGACTATTTCAAGCGTCATTGCAACCGCAAAGGCTGCGAAGATTAAGGTCATTCTGATCGCAGAAGACGTGAGCCCAACAGCGTTGCACCAGCTATTGCGTGAAGGCGGCGATGAGTTTGTTCCTTACCCTCTGCCGGAAAATGAACTAGCCCGCGCCATCGAACGCGTCCTGACTGCGCAAGAGCCGGTCGAAACCGCGGAAACAGAGGGTGGCTTCAAAGCTTCTGGTAACCATTCCGGCGTTATCATTCCCGTACACGGCCTTGCCGGGGGGGCAGGCGCAACGATGCTGGCGGTGAACCTCGCATGGGAATTGGCAAATATCGAAAAGAAGAGCGATACAAAAGTCTGCCTGATCGACCTTGATTTCCAGTTTGGAACAGCATCCACCTATTTGGATTTGCCGCGGCGCGAAGCTGTTTTGGAAATGCTGACCGACACGGAAGCCATGGACAGCGATGCCTTTAACCAAGCGCTCTTGACGTATGAAGACAAGCTTCATGTCCTGACCTCACCAACAGACATGATTCCGCTGGATATGATTACGCCAGAGGATATTGAACGTATTCTAGAAATGGCTCGCCTGAACTTTGACTATGTCGTGGTTGATATGCCAACGACGATGGTTGAATGGTCCCAGACTGTGCTCGAAAAATCCCATGTCTACTTTGCGTTGATTGAGTTGGACATGCGGTCTGCGCAAAACACCTTACGCCTGAAACGGGCCTTGCAATCCGAAGACCTGCCATTCGAAAAGCTGCGTTTTGTCCTGAACCGTGCACCGGGCTTTACAGATCTTAACGGCAAAAGTCGCGTCAAGCGTCTGTCAGAGAGTTTGGGTATTTCGATCGAAATTTTGCTACCTGATGGCGGCAAACCTGTTGCGCAAAGCGCCGATCACGGAGCCCCGATGGCTGAAAGTATCGCCAAGAACCCATTGCGCAAGGAAGTTGTGAAGCTTGCCAAGACTGTCCATGACTTTAACCAGGCCGATGCTGCAGAAGCCTGAGCTTAAGGAAGCACATAATGTTTTCGAAATATAAGAAGCCAAACGCACCGAAAAGCGCCGCCACTGCTGGCACTACCCCGGATACGCGCCCCAAGTCGACACCCATCGTCGTGGCCC
>CAYUYL010000349.1:0-1892 GCA_964449195.1 uncultured Filomicrobium sp. | reverse complement strand
TCAAAGGGATCGGTGCTGTTGCGGCCACCGCGATCTTGATCGAGATGCCCGAAATTGGGAGCTTGCGGAAAAAAGTCGTTGCCGCACTGGCAGGCCTTGCACCCATCACACGACAATCCGGCCGATGGCGTGGACAGTCTTTTATACAAGGTGGACGAAAACCCCTGAGAGATGCGCTTTATATGCCAGCCCTTGTCGCAAGTCGATACAATCCAGATCTCAAAACTCTGTATACCCGCATGAAAGCCGCTGGAAAACCATCAAAGGTCGCACTGATCGCAGTCATGCGAAAACTCATCATTCTCGCCAACACTCTCATCAAAGATAACAGAAAATGGTCGCAAAATTAGTGCTTGATCAAAAGGGATACTATAACCGGTCAAAGGAAGTGACCTGCTCCCTATTTTCCGGCCACTGGGGTGTAGAATCCGTTCCTGTTTCTTTCTTTTGATTGGTTTGCTGTCAAGGCCTGCGGAGCGGTGCATTTGCGGAGCTCTAACGTAGCTGGCCGGTTGGATTGTTTGCTTTGGGCATAAGTCATTGGCGTCATGCCGCCCAGCGATGTGTGTGGTCTTTCTGTGTTGTAATCGATCCTCCATGTTTCGATGATATGTCTGGCCTCAGCGAGATTGGTGAAGATGTTTTCGTTTAAGCATTCGTCGCGTAACCGCCCGTTGAAGCTTTCGACGAACGCATTCTGCATTGGTTTTCCTGGCTGGATGTAATGCCAGTTTACACCTGTATCTTGGCACCATTTCAGAACAGCATGAGAGGTCATTTCTGTTCCATTATCAGAAACAATAATGTCAGGTGCACCGCGTCGGGCGATGAGTGTGTCCAATTCTCGGGTCATGCGATGACCCAAGAAAGATCGATCCACAAGCAGCGACAATACCTCCCTTGTACAATCATCCACAATGCACAGGACGCGGAAACGGCGGCCATCTGACAAGGCATCTGACACAAAATCTAATGACCAGCGCTGATTGGCTCTGTCTGGTACAAGAATTGGCCTGCGCATGCCCAAAGCGCGCTTACGCCCCTTACGGCGACGCACAGCCAACCCTTCTTCGCGGTACAGCCTGAACAGCTTCTTATGGTTCACCTTAAACCCCTCTCGCTCCAAAATCAGATGAATGCGACGATAGCCAAAGCGCCGTCGTTCATCTGCAATCTCGCGGATGCGTTTGCGTAAGGCATCATGTCCGCCAGATTGCTTCTGATATTGGAAAGTCGAACGGTCTAAATTGGCCAGCTTACACGCCCGACGCTCAGACAGGCTGTGCCGATCCATCACATCCGACACAGCCCTACGCTTTACGTCAGGCGTCAGTAATTTTTTGTTGCTAAATCCTTCAATGCCGCGTTATCCAGCATAGCATCCGCCAACATACGCTTCAGCTTGTTATTCTCTTCCTCAAGGGCTTTTAGCTTTTTGGCGTCAGACACATTCATCCCGCCAAAACGCGCCTTGTATTTGTAAAATGTCGCATCGCTGATCCCATATTTGCGGCAAAGATCCTGCGCCTTCGCACCAGCTTCATATTCTTTGATCATTCCGATGATTTGTTCATCACTAAATCTACGTTTCATATTCCATCCTTTTCTCGGACGGATAACTAACATCAAAGTGGCCCGATTTCATGGGGCAAGGTCAAAGCTTACGCATATTACGATGCACTTCAACTTTCATCGCATGCGCCCACATCGCTGCTATCGTCATTTGGTTGTTATGTGTCTACGCCCTAATCTCAAGTGGATAAAGTTTTTAGCGGCAGGTCAAGAACCACGCTCCCAAATCAACCTCCTGATCCAGTCTGCATAATATGCTTTGTCCGCAATTACCGTTTGGCTGGGTTGAGCTTGATCGAGTAGGATGCGCGCGTACGGTG
>CAYUYL010000348.1:0-1893 GCA_964449195.1 uncultured Filomicrobium sp. | reverse complement strand
CTGCCACATTCACCGGCAAGGCTGCGCTGGTTCTTACACGCAAGGGCACACCGGCGCGTACCATTCACAGCCTCATTTATTCCGTAATCGAAGCCACCGAAGAAGAAATCGCCGAAGCAGACAGGCGTATCAGAAAAGCAGAGGACGACGCTCGTCATCTCAACGGCTTCGATCGTACTACGGCCGAGGCTGCCATAGAAGCCATGCGCCAGGCGTTATCTACCATGAAGCATCCACGTTTTGCGTTGAACCCGCAAAGCGATGCCGCAGATGCAAAGCTTATCGTGCTTGATGAGGTCTCGATGGTTGGCGAGAACATGGCCCGTGATTTAATGAGTTTCGGCAAGCCGATTTTGGTTCTTGGTGATCCCGGCCAGCTGCCGCCTATAAAGGGCAAAGGCGCTTTTACCAATGAAGAGCCTGACGTCATGCTCACAGAAATTCACCGCCAAGCGGCTGAAAGTGCCATTATTCGCCTGGCTACAATGGCACGCAATGGCGAGCCGATCGGCTTTGGCACCTACGACGCGCATGTGGCCAAACTCCGTAAAAGTGACATCACACCAGAGCAGGCATTGCACGGTGGTCAACTGATTTGCGGCATGCATGTGACGCGCCTGCAATTAAACAACGCCATGCGTGCTGCCGCTGGGCTTGGCGGCACCTGGTTGCCCACGGGCAAAGCGGAAAAAATTATATGTCTCAAAAACCAGAACAACCTTGGCTTGATCAACGGCATGTTCGTCACGCTCGAAGACATTGTCGATGAAGACAGTTTGTATTTCTCAGCTGAAGTAACGGATGAGGACGGGTGCCGTGTTGGCCCGCTGGATCGTGATGGTCAGCCAGGACGCCTACGCATCTACAAAGGGCATTTTGAAGATCACATCGCCTATGACAGAAACCGCCATGATCGCGATTGGCAGAATAAACGCCATTTGACCGAGGCCACATTCGGTTGGGCGATCACAGCCCATAAAGCACAAGGATCGCAGTGGGAGAATATCATCGTCTGGGACGATGGCATCGGACACAGCGATGCCGACCCCCGCCGCTGGCTCTACACCGCCATTACCCGCGCCGAGCGTGGGTTGGTTCTGCTTGCATGAGGTGCGCAATGATTGATCTAAACGATGTAGCAGTTCCCAGAAAACGCCATGACCTTGCAGCAATAAAAGAGCGGCTTGCCGTTACCGCTGGCGATTGGCTGCCTGGGCTGTTCCCAAAGGCGCGGCTTTCCCGTGATCGTCGCACCTTACGCTGTGCGGATCTTTCCGGACGTGTACCACACAAAGAAGGCTCCTGCGTCATTTATCTTGAGGGTGCTTATGCAGGTTGGGGCTTTGACTATGCCACCGACGAATGTGCCGGTCCAATTGATCTCATCGCACGCGCCACCGGGTTGGAAGGCGTCGCCCTGTTCGACGAAGCGGCACGGATGGCAGGTCTGCAACGGCATTCAATACCACGGCAAGCGCATTGCACAAAGCCTGATCATTCCGCCGAGATTGCACGATTGCTCGCCGGATGTATGCCTCTCGCAGGCACACCCGGCGAAACGTATGTCAAAGAGCGTGGGCTTTCAGACCCTAAATCGCCTGACCTGCTATTCCATCCGGATCTCACGGATTTTGAAAGCCGCCGTGGCTGGCCAGGTCTGATTGCCATACCGCGCCTGCCAAACGGAGACAGAGCAGCTGGTATTCATCGCACATTTTTATTGGATGATGGCAGCGGTAAGGCGCCACCGGGCAAAAAGATGCTGGGCAGCGTGAAGGGCGCCACTGTCCGGCTGTTTGCAACACCTGAGAATGGACACATCGGCATTGCCGAAGGCGTCGAGACGGCCCTTGCCGCTCATGCGATATTCGGCACACCGGTTTGGGCGGCACT
>CAYUYL010000347.1:0-1898 GCA_964449195.1 uncultured Filomicrobium sp. | reverse complement strand
GGCCGCAGAGATCCGCATTTAACGCCCTATATGATTGAGCCGGCGCGGCAGGTGAACAATCCTGCCTACGAAACAATCGCCTTGGTGTGCTCGGCGCAAATGGGCAAAACAGAAACCATGCTCGACGTGATCGGTGCAACCTGGGATTGCAGGCCGCGGCCGATGATGCTGGTCGGCCCGGATGAGTTCTTTGTGCGCAATGAACATGAACCGCGGGTGCTCAATTTGATTGCGCAGTCGGCAAGCCTCAGAAGTAAGGCGGCAACCGGCAAGAAAACACGGCTTTATCAAAAGACGGTTGCCGGTGTTCCGTTGCGATTGGCGTGGGCCGGCTCGGAAAGCCAGCTTTCAGGGATGGCGGCCTGGCTTGTCGTTTTCGATGAGATCGACAGAACCGGCACCATAAAAGGCAAGGGCGATGCGTTTGGAATTGCGCAGGCGCGTGGCGATTCATTCCGCGATAGTAAGCGCCTGGTGATGTCGACGCCGACGGAAGGAACGGTCGAAACGCAAGTCTGCGAGAAAACCGGCCTTGTGTTCTGGAAATCTACCGGTGCGGATGAGGTGCGCAGTCCGATCTGGCGGATATTTCAGAGCGGGACGATGCACCATTGGGCCTGGCAATGCCCGCATTGCAACACGTGGTTTATTCCGAGAATGTCATGCCTTAAAGGCTATCAAGGCCTGCCGCCGGCCCGTGCCAAGGTTGAGGCTTATATCGAATGCCCGTCCCACGGGTGCGTGATCACCGAAGCAGACAAGGAAATCTGCAACACAAACGGCCGTTATATCGCGCCCGGCCAAGAGATCGATGCCGATGGCACGGTCACCGGCGATCCTCCCGAAAACGTCACGGTGTCCTATTGGGTGTCTGGGCTGTGTTCACCGTTCCGGACGATTGGCGAGCGCGCCTCGCGTCTTGCTCAAGCTGAAAACAACGGCACCGTCGATGAGCTGCAGGCTGCGATCAACACAGGGTTTGGGGAATGCTATGCGCCGGGCGCCGGAACGGTGCCCGATTGGCAGAAAGTGCGCGAGCATGCAGCCGATTACGAAAAAGGCGTTGTGCCTGCAGGTGCCCTGTTTTTGACGGCGGGCGTCGATGTCCAGGGGTATGGGATTTATTACGTCGTGCGGGCCTGGGGACCGCGCGGCACGTCATGGGCTGTGACGTGGGGCCTCCTGCATGGCGCCACCATCGAAGATGAGGTCTGGGATCGCCTTGAGGATGTGCTGCGCGCCCCTTACGGTGACAAGGAAATGTCTATTACTCTGGCGCTTGTCGATGCCGGCTATCGGCCGGGCAAGAAGGGCGAGATCGACGTTAATATGGTTTACGAGTTTGTGCGCCGCATGGGCGGCAAACGCGTCCGGCCGACGCGGGGGCGCCTCACACAGCTGAAGCCGATTATGACCTCTAAGCGTGAGGTCACGGTTAAGGGCGAAGCCCGCAAATACGGCCTTGAAGACCTGTTTATTCATACCGACTGGAGCAAGCAATCGGTCTATGAGCGCATTACGCGGCGGGCCGATAAGCTCGGTGCCTGGCTGGTGCCAGGCGATGTCGATGAGGATTATTGCCGGCAGGTGGTGTCTGAGGCGCGTGTTGTCGACAAAACCGGCAAGGTTGAGTGGGTGCCGCGGGCGCGCGACAACCATTATCTCGATTGCGAAGCCATGAACTGGGCCGCCGGATACATGTGTGCTGCACAGCAGCGGCCTCTCAAAGAAGGCTCAGAAGTTTTACTGGGCCGTCCGATGCACGATTTTTCAGGGACGCGCCCGGTGCGTTCCACAGAGCCGGAGGCCGCGCCTCCACAAGAACCGGCTCGTCCCTCACAGGCGTGTCAATGCCGGAGTAAAAGTGAGCCACCGTGCCGGCGCAATATTGGGCCAGT
>CAYUYL010000346.1:0-1907 GCA_964449195.1 uncultured Filomicrobium sp. | reverse complement strand
GGCACAAGCTCGCTGTACAATTCCATGGTGTCGCGATTTAGCGCCGTGAATAGCGCTGGGTTTGGCAGGGTCATGTAAGCTTGATAAAGCGCTATTTGCGCGGCATACACAGGCCGTGCGATCACGACACCGCGCCTGATCACATCCTTCCAACTGGCAGCGCCCAGCGCCTTGGTTTCCCAGAGCGCCGGATACGCCATATCAACCGGCCCTGAAACAAAACACCCATCGATATGGCCTTTGAACCGGCCGGACAGCACTGTAAATCCGAATTGACGGCCATTGGCGTGCTCCGTGCGCAGATCGAACCCGGCAGCCCGAAACCAACCTGCCACAATGTCTTCGGCACGATGGCCTGCCTCGAATATCCGCAGCGTTTTTGGCGCAAACCCCTGCCCCTCATCTTTCGGCACGGCCATGTAGTCGTACTGGATCTGGCGCAGGCAATCGCGGCCGAGGCCAGAAGAACTGACGTAAGTGCGGGAACGCTCAGCGCGATTTCGAGCGAGCAAAGCAGCGTCGATGGAATCAGAGATCGCCTCTGCAATCGGCAGGCGTGGGGCTTGCTCGCCATAGACACATCCTGACCCTGAGTTCAAATCAACCATTCTGCACCTCCTCAAAACGGCAGCGGATCGTTGAGATGTGAGCCTGTGTGTTCCGTTTGCGCGGCCTGTTTTTGCATGCTGTCGATGTAGCCGGTGACAGCCGCTTCGATCAGGCGGTCGATGTCTTGAGCACTGCGATGAAAGAAGGGCTGCATGAGCCCGAGTTCATTCAATGCTTCAGCGAAGTGCCTTCGTGCATCGCGAATGGCTTGGTGCTCACGTGCAGTTTTATCAATCATGCCAGAGTTCCTTTTGGCGATGGCTGCGCCGATGATCTGACACCGGCGCGAACAAAAACGATAATGAGGATAGCGATCGTGATGAGCGTTGTGACAATAGCCAAAACCATGAGCCTCACGGACACAGATGGCGCAAAGCACGACTAGAGCAAGCTGCTTGCGATCAGGCCCTTGGATGGGCCGCCCGCCAATTGGCGCTTGCCAATCTGTAGTCAGCTTGTGGCTCCGGCCGCGCGACCGCCAGCGAGACGGTTTGCGGCCGGACTTTGCCGTTTTCCTCGGGCCTTGCGTCATTGACCGTTAAGCCACGCAGGGACATCGGAGCCTTGTGCAGGCACGGTCTGAGCTGATTGTGGTTGAGATGTCTGCGGTGCGGGCTGCTGTGTGCCCCAGGCTGGAGGTGTGGCAGCCGCTGCAGGTTGCTGTGCACCCCAGGCCTGCGCCGGCGTTGCAGCATTGGCGGCTTTACGCGGTGGCGCGTTGACGGGCTCAGGAGGCACGGTCTCACCACGCATGATCGCAGCATGCTGCGGTTCATTCGGCAGAACAACATTGGCAATCTTGTTTTGATCACGGTATTGCGGATCTGATGCCGGCTCTACCATGATCCTGGCTGCGAACACGATGCCATCCAGTTGTTTAAGACCGGACAACACACGCTTTGCTTTAACAGCCTGACTTTCGTCGCCTGGATCGAGCCCAAGTGCGCTATCGATCATCGCCCGGAACGCGGATTTTGAGATCTTCCAACCGATGGATTGGCCCTTTTCATCGACCTTGCCACCGGCAACAGTAAAGCTCTGCCAGAATTTGCGCCGCGCATGAGGGCCTTCCAGGATCGTGAGCTCGCAATCCAGCATTTTCGCATCACTTGACTTTGAAGCCTTCAGAAGTTTTGCGTCCATCGGCACACCGCCGTCTACACCGCCTGGGCGAATGCTTAAGCGTGCTTTTACGAATGTGCCGTCTGGAATTAATTCACTAACAGGTGGCATTTGTGGCTGGGCATCGTTGAGATCATAGCTCATGGGATTTATCCTTTATGTCTGATGAGAAAAGA
>CAYUYL010000345.1:0-1914 GCA_964449195.1 uncultured Filomicrobium sp. | reverse complement strand
TTTGTTTAATCGTTGCGAGCAGCATACGCCCGCTGCTGACCCGGTCGGATAGATTCAGCTGAGATAATTTTAAGGCGTTGTTTTGATGGGAGGAAATGTACAGAGCGTGTAGGATAAGTTTGAAGTTATCCTACAGCTCTGAAGCGCATTATGATTTTCTAAAGTCGATTTCGTATTCTGCGATTTTGCCACGGATCATTTGGACGATTTCGAACTGTACATATTCATGTATGTCCGAGAAGCGCCCGAATATGTCATACTCGTCTTGTTCGGGCTGCTTAACAATGTTCATATCAGCCCGTGCTTCTTCAACATAACTTGATATGTTTGCGTATATACCTATGGCTTCCTCAAATAGGTGTAAGGCTTTGGGGGCGTCGAGCTTTGATAGCGCGCGAACGACAGCTTTGTACATTTCCTTTCGGCTGAATTCGCCCGTCGACCAACCGTCGGTAACGCGTCCAAAATATTGATCCCAGCTACCGTTCAGACAGTCCGTAATCCAGTCATAAACTGCATAATAATCGATTAGGTCTGTGTGTGGTGCAATGTTCTTTTCGATCGAAGTGTAGATGACATCTTCAAGGCAATAGAAGACTTGATCATCGTCAACTAAATCAAGCAACTGTTTATTGAAGTGTTTGATGAACATAAAGGAAGGAATGTCGCCACGCTCAGTGCGCCGCACTGTCGTGGGCGTCAATTCGGGATCGTTCATCCACCAATATTGGAAAGAAAATATTTTGTTTTCGATACTTATTTCGGCTGAATAGATGGGACCATGAGGCTCAGACTTTGATGCTTCGAACAGGTCTGTGAATAAACGCAAATAGTCCCAATCATTCTTGCAAGTCGTTGCAAGAGCATCGTGAATATCCATTTCCTTATTTGCTCGGAACCTGCCGTATTTGAACGATCCACTTCGAGAAATATCGCCGCTTTTGCTAAACGAAAGACGAATGTGTCCACGTCGCTTTGGTCGACCAGGGAGCTTCCCAAGTAGTCTTTCTATTTCCTGTTCTGCTTTTTTAAATTCCGTCATTTCTATTCCCCCGCGCGTCCAGCGCGCCGGCTTCGCGCCAGGCGTCTTTCGGCCAGCGGCGGTGTTGCCAGAACCATTGTTCGGGATGTTCGCGCACGCGCGCTTCAATAAAATCGGTGATGGCTTGCACTGTCGTGCAAAGGTCTGCTTCGGTGTCGCCGGTATCTGCTGGAGTGATCGGTTCATGAATCGTAACGCGAAAGCGGGCAGGGCCTGTGCGTACAGTTGAAACCGGGACAATCGGCACGCCGTATTTCATTGCGAGACGTGACGGGCCGGGCGCGGTCATCGCGTCATGTCCGAAAAAGGGAATGGGCAGGCCTTCATTGAATTTCTGATCATTCATCAGCGCCACGGCGCGGCCTTTTGAAAGCGCGCGCATCAGCTCTCGCGTGCCCATGCCTTTTGGCGCGAGCACGCCGATGCCGTAATCATGGCGTACTTTGTTGAGGCGGCGGTCAATATGCGGATTGTTGAGCGCGCGGTAGGTGACGAGGCAATCTGCCGGGTGATTGCAAATAACCGCCGCCATCACTTCCCAATTGGCAAAATGGCCGGAAATCATCACCGCGCCTTTGCCGGAAGCCTCAATCGCATCGAGATGTTCTATTCCGGAAATCTCAACGCGGTCGCCCTTATACGGATCAATCTTCGGCAGATGCGGCAGCTCGCCTGCTGTGCGCCCGACGGTCTCCCAGCTTTTGAGCGCGGTCTCTTGCACTTGCGCTTCACTCCATTCCGGGAAGGCAAGGCGGAGATTGCGCAGCGCCGTTTTATGCTGGCTGAGGCGCGGGCCGATATTCTTTATAAGCCAGCCGGTAAAATTGCTTGCGCGCTCTGCGCCGAGCAGTTTCATGGGCCACCAATAGATC
>CAYUYL010000344.1:0-1940 GCA_964449195.1 uncultured Filomicrobium sp. | reverse complement strand
AATGTCTTCCATCGGATAATGTGCCATTTTGAAGAGATTCTGCTGACGAAGGTCTTGCCTCTCAAATATGTGTTCAAGCTCTTCTTTACTGATGTATAAATCCGAAGCTTCCTCCTTAATCTCTACTACTTCGACCATCGCATCTTCAGCTGTATATAACTTCTCAATAAAATCATCAAAAGTATCTGCCAGCTTAAAATCTACTTCCAGCTCTAAATCGAAATAGTGAATAGGAGGATGTTTCTTCGTTTCCCGATAATCCATGGCGATCCATGTATCTTCTTCCCCGCTGATGAAAATAAGTCCCTCTGGCAGCTCCAATTCATCACTTAACTGAACACTATTCATAATTCCATCATCTTTAGCGATTCCTCTTAGATGGTCGAATTGAACATGATCCTCTGCCCATGAATTCGGCTGTTCGGTTGGAAAAGCATTACGAACTGTAAAACCACCATTCCATTCTAAAATGAGTTTTTTGTATGTATCAGGTAAAGTGACTCCAAGTGTTCCCTCTGCTTCACGAATTTTTCCCTCATCTATCTTTTCTAACGTAAAAGGACTCTCTTCATCTTTCTCCCAGAATGATTTCAAAGTGGGTGCCTCCTCGTATCTATCTGAGATAAGTATAACATTGGCCAACTGTTCATTTGCTCATTCTACTTCATAAAAAAACAGACTCTTAAAGTCTGTTTTAATCTTGTCTATACGTTTTCAGAAGTTGTATTTCGATCAATCATAGTCGTGTTTCGATTTGATTTTTGTTCCTCCATTGTTGTATTCCGAATTGATTTCGTTTCAATGATTTTTAAAGTCTCTGCTGTTGAAACACTTAACAATACAATGGATACAATGATTAGTAATTTTTTAATAATCATACAGACACTCTCCTTTTTGAATATCATTTTGAGCCTTAAGAGCCTTTCTGTAATATTCGGCAGCTTTTTCAAAGTCCCCTTTTTTTTCATAAAATAACCCGACACTTTGAGCAAATGCTTCCACATAGACATGTAGTTTCTTTTCTTCAAAAATATCAAACACTTCTTTCAAAGCTTGTTCATTAGTATCCATATAAATAGCTTTTAATGCTTTAAATAACAAGACACTTAGCGAATCATTTACCTTTGAGGAATATATAAGTCCATCTTCAACGAGCAGATCCGCTTCATCAGTTTGATTAGACTTGTACTGCGACCAACACAAACTAAATAGAGTGATTGGCTTTATGTCAGTATTTTCTGAAGAAATGACATCTAACACTTCTTTATAATGCTTTATTGCCTCTGTATACTTTGATTGCCTATCATATGTATTACCAATATTTAATAATGTTTTTGCTACTAAACGTTGATCGTTTGCGCCCACAGCAATTGAATAAGCAGTCTTTAAATGTTGCAACGACTTTTCATATCTCATGAAATCATCATAATTTCCTGCTATAACAATTAGACTTTGAATTTGACGAACTCTATACTGTTCATGTTCTTTATAAATATCTAGCGCCTTTATGATGTGATGCATAGACACATGCGTTTGTTTCATAATATAATAGGCTTCAGCCACCTTGAAGTGAAACTCCGCTTGCTCAATATCATCGACAACCAGTGCAAGCTGCCTTTCAGCGATCTTGTAATATTGAATAGCCTGTACATATTCTTTCTTACTAAATTCATGCATTCCTCTAAAAAAAGCATTGTAATATTGCAACATACCCGAAAGTTGATGATTAGAATTCTCAATTTTATCAACCAATTCAGAAACAGAAGGCGATTGTTTTTCTGAAGGTTTAATATAATCGAGCATAAGCTGATGGCGAAAACACATCAATTGATAATAAATGAGCAGATCTTGATCCTCTTCCATTCGTTCAATTTCTCGTTCGACCTCAGCTTTCAAAATCTCTGCATCAGGTACACTGAATTGCCGAATCATTTTATACC
>CAYUYL010000343.1:0-1941 GCA_964449195.1 uncultured Filomicrobium sp. | reverse complement strand
AATCTGGCGCTCGAAAATGTGTCAATCATGATTTCACAACCCGCCATTGCATCACAGCCATCGCAGGTTGCAACCCACGAAAGCGGCCGACGTCCTTCACATGCGAAATGGCAATGTGCAGCAGTTCGCCGCCAAATGCTAGGTGCCGTTCAGCAAGGGCCGCCTGCCCTTCCAGAGTAACCGCATTTGCAACAAAACGGCCGCCAGACCGCAACGCCTGCCAGCACACTTCAAAAAGTTTGGCGTCTGCGATTGAGCCGCCAAGAAACACGGCATCCGGAGCAGGTTGACCTTGGAGACAGGCTGGTGTATCACCAGCCATGACTTGTATATGCGGCACGCCAAGCCTCAAAGCATTTTTTCTTATCATGTCCAATCGTTGCAGGTTGCGCTCAAAGGCTATAGCCTTACTGCCGGGCACACATCGCAGCCACTCGATCGCAACCGAACCGCATCCAGCCCCAACATCCCATAACTGATCCCCAGGTGACGGAGACAGCGCCGAAATTGTCGTGGTTCGAATCTCCCGCTTCGTCAGCTGCCCATCGTGCTCAAAAACACTATCCGGCAAACCGGGAAGTCGCGGCAGGTATGTGGCAGCCTCATCAAGATGACACTGCACCGCCAGAATATTGAGCGCAGCATAGGTGTGAGGCCGTGCATCTGCTGCCGTCAGATCATAGCGGGCCTCTTCCGGTCCACCAAGGTTTTCAAGCACGCTGACCAGGCTGCTGCCATACCCCGCCTCATACAACAAATGCATAATCTCATTAGGTGCATTTCCATCGCGCGTTAGAATCAACAGACGTGCCCTGGGCGCCAGTGCGGCCTGCAATCGTTCCGGCGGCCTGCCATGCAAAGACAGACATGCCACATCCTGCAATGCCCATCCCATGCGCGCTGCGGCCAAACTCAATGAAGATGGCGCTGGCAGAACGGCATATTCATCGCGATGAAACTCCAAGGCTATTGTGGCCCCTACACCAAAATGCATTGGATCGCCTGTCGCCAATACGACAACAGGCTGTCCAGCCATGGTCTTCAGCCAGGCTATTCCTTTGGAAAACGGAGATGGCCAGGCAAACCGCCGGTCTTGTGTGATCTCCATGATGTCAAGCAGCCTGACCGATCCCGCAACAACCGAAGCTGAACTGATTGCGGCCTGTGCACGCTCATTGAGAGAAATAGCCCCGTCCAAGCCAACGCCGACAATGGTCAGCCACGGTTTCATCGATCTTGCGCTCCGACCCAAACAGCATTGAACGCAGCAGACGCCATCGCACTTCCCCCACGGCGGCCGCGCACAGTAACAAAATTGAGGTCTCGCGGATTGTTGATCAGCTCTTCCTTGGATTCAGACGCCCCAACAAAACCAACAGGAAATGCAAAAACCGCAGCTGGTTTCGGCGCACCCTGATCCAGCAGTTCCAGGAGTGCAAACAGTGCCGTCGGCGCGTTGCCGATGACCACAACCGCGCCAGCCAAATGCTCTATCCAAGCATGAACGGCCGCTGCCGAGCGGGTTGTGCTCAATTTGTCTGCCCTTACTTTTGTTTCCGGATCTCTCAAAGTGCAGCAGATCTGCATCTCATGTGGCTTTACGCCGGGCTGAAGTAAGGCAGCCTGCACCATGTGAACATCAACGAAAATTATTCTATCATTGGCAACGGCGGCACGTGTTGCGGAGGCGGCATCACCGCCAAACATAAGATCATTGATAATATCGGTCATACCGCATGCATGCGTCACCCGCATTGCAATTGCAGCTTCGTCAGAACTCAACCCTGCCACATCAACTTCTTGCCGGATCGTTTTAAAGGATTGACGGTAAATGGCTGCCGGATCCTTCAGATACGCCAACGCCATACTAATCAGCCTTTGCTATCTGACAGGACACTTTTGGGGCCTAATGGATGGTCCGCGTGTGGATAGGTGTGATGA
>CAYUYL010000342.1:0-1944 GCA_964449195.1 uncultured Filomicrobium sp. | reverse complement strand
CACCGCAAACGGTCCTTGTGTCATTAAATATTGAGTCAAATCCATTTCCACTACACTCACCTACTCCCTCACTTTGCACATTCTAAAAGAAGGCAAAATAAAAACGCCTATTCAGCGTTAGTTGCATATTCTTCGTTTGTTATTTCTTTGTGGCGTAATCTTCTCGAAACGAACAAATTTTGCTACATCTTCATTTTCATAACACTTCCATTGATAGAACAATGAAATACTATGGAACCAATTCAATTAAATTACCCCCTTTTCAGTCAGTAACATGACAAGTTCTGCTGTTGTTTTTGATTGTTCCTCTGCTCTTTTTTCTGACTCTGCAAGTTGCTGAAGCAGATTAGCATTTTGCTTCTTTAAAAGTTCTATATCACTTGGTGGAAAAAAGGCTGGCTTTAAGCTATCGATATACTCTTTGGATGCTGATTCAAACCACTCTCTCGTTTCCTCATCATATTCAGGAACATATAAATTCTCTTTCGGTCTTACATCCGTCGCTTTTTTCGGCATCTCATCATAATCACTTATTACATCTTCGCCTTGATAATTAAACTTCTCGTCATAGTAATAAATGTGCATTTATCTTCCCTCCTTTACCATAGTGGAATAGATTCATTTAATTCAAATCTGCTTACATATGAGTTATCATTGGCGGACATTCCATCAAAACGTAATGAACCATCTGTATCAAGTATAAATCTAGCAGCTCCATAGGACCCTACCGTTGCGCCGACAAACACAGTTTTAGCTGAAGGTTTTTGAGTAAAACGTGCTATGACTGTTTCATTTGCTGGAACTCCTTCAAACGATCCCCGAATGTGTAAAGTGTTTAGACGTATGGAGAATTTTAGAGGGTTTCCCGCAAAATGTTTTATTGTTGTGCCAGCGACTAACGTTACTTGATTCCATGAACTGCTTATATCATCATCTGTAAGGACACGTGTCCACTTAGTCCATGTAGAATCTGTTTTTTTAACTCTGTAGTATGATTTACGTCCTTCTTTCTCATATACAGTTTGTAATAGGGTAGTCCCATAACTGATTACAATCATAAAGGCTCCACCAATTAATTCAGGCGCGTTTAGACCTTTGTTATAGATAAGATAAAGCCCTGTATCAGTTATCTCGTTGTAATCTGTGATTTCACTTACACCTCTATAAATTGGCTTACCATTATTTTCGGTCAATCTATATAATTGACCATTATTCCATCTGTCTTTATCAGCTATTGTCGGCAGCTGCGTCCAAGTAATAGATATATGGCCCAAATTATAGTAGAAGTAATATGCATTGCCTGCTGTGTCTATTGCGAAACCTGTTCCAATATTATTTTGCCCCACTGTCTGTATCCCTCTAATGGCATATTGTGAAGGGCTATCCTCTATTCCGCTGGGAGCATAAAAAGTGCATGTTCCTTTTTCTTTAATTGAGTCAAAAATTTTTGAGCCGACAGGAACATTTAAAAGTTGTACTCCACTATCTCCTGTAATTTTATACAGCTGAGATTCATTCCATTTCTTTTTTTCTACTTCTGAAGAGTGTTGGCTCGGATCATTGATATGAAGAGTTATTTGTTCTGATATACCAGTATCGTTATGGAGCAATGTTTTCAACATATCGTTGAATAAATCAGCATGAGCTTTGTCACTCGTCTCAAAAGAACGTGGAGATTTTATATCCATTGTGTTTTCTCCTTTCTACAATTTCGTATGTTGTTTCGAGTTTTATCGATTAATAATTTTTTAACTTTTACCAAAAGTAATACATTCATTCTAATTATGACACGCAGCTTTTTCATCAGTAAATACAGATAGACGCTCTATGAAATTGTGGAGTGTTATCTTTTCCCCTTAATTGATCCAATTATTTCAATAATATTTTAAGCCCCTGTTCTCGTTCCTATTTGTATTGAGCACATTAAACAGTAAGAAAGGTAAT
>CAYUYL010000341.1:0-1946 GCA_964449195.1 uncultured Filomicrobium sp. | reverse complement strand
GCCATTGGGACACGATCAATATCCTTCAGAAAGAGCGTCCCTTTTTGATGCACCGGACTTATCTTTACATCATCTAATTCTGTCAAACGGCTGCAAGGCACCGTAATAAAGATCTCATTTTTCCTCTCGCTCATTTGGTGAATAGCAAAAGCAAGGCTTGATTTACCAGTTCCTTGTTCACCATAGAGACAAATCGATCGATCTGTTTGGCTGAACGCCTTTGCCCTTTTAATCACATCTTTCATATTTGAACTCTGCTCAGTAAAAAGAGCAAATGGATGTGCTGAATGAACAGGTGCAGCCAGCGTCCATATACGCTGCCCCTCCCTATTAATCACAGCAGAAGGCTTCTCAATCGTCAAAAGCAGCTCACCTTTAGATAATAAGCTTCCTTTGACATGCCACACTTGCTGCTGAAAGGAGATTTGAGAATATCCATTTTGTTTTCCTTCTCGAACTGCTTTTACTGCTGGTTCAAGCGCCGGGCACCAATCCATCACATCAACATGAGACGTAAACGGTGCAAATAACCCTTTTTCTGTCCATTCTTTCATTTGCTGATTGATAAAATAAAGCTGATTGTGCTGATCAATGATCAGCATCCCTTTTGACTCTTGATCAATCATTTCACGAAAGAGGCGCTGCTCAGCTGTCGCCTCTTTATATAAACGGTACATTTGTTTTGCTTGATGAAACGCTTCTTTGACAGATTCACGTCCTGAGGTAATGAGCATGCTTTGCATCCCCAGCTCCTTGGCCGCTTTATCTGTAATCACATCACCCAGTACAACCTGTGTCCCTTGCTCCTGTAACTGCTGTAAAAGATCCCACACTTCTTCCTCTTGCTGTATTGTATAAATATCAATTTTGATCCCGTATAACTCTCCGATGGTGCGTACACCTTGTGTAATATTTTCAAATCCAACTACTGCTTTTTTCCCTTGGTAATCTTTAATCAGCGTGAGGGCACGAAGCAAGTCGTAGCCTGACACAGGGATATCCACCACTGGAATGTTGACGTGTTTTTGAATAAGCGCAGCTGTCCCCCCGCGGCTCATAATAATATCCATTCCTTGAGCCTCGGCCTGTTCTGCCAGTGCAACACCAGACCTAAGATCTCCGACTTCAAGCTGGAATGTGATGCTTTTTTCGTCTTTGGCAAGGTCGGTTAATACATCGCCTAATCCTTTATACGGCGCAATACCTAATACTTTTATATTCATGAAAAGGACCCCCATTTTTTATCTCTTCATCGTGAGACATACGTTGAGGGAGTCCAAATGTTAGCAAATTGAGACAACCCTCCAAACATCAATTATAAATGAAGAAAATGAGGGTTACAATTCACGGAAACACTGATCCCTTGCGGTTAAGACGTGTGATGAGTCCATTCTTCTTTCACACACACATACTTGATGGCCTGCCGGTAAAAAGTAAACGCAATGTGCAGACTACCATCTTTTCCTTCTGTGATGGATGGATAAGAATACTCTCGATTCAATTTGTCCTTTGAGTTGTTTGTCATGGCATATCCATCGCCAATTTCAAGGTTACGTCTGACGGGCCATGACGCACCGTCATCCGTCGAGATGGCAAGTGTCATTGGCGCACGCGGTGTTCCCCAAAAGGCTGGACGCGCCTCTGTATCAACAGCCGTTCGTGTATCGCCTTCATCCTCAATTTCATCATACAAGGACGCTCTTCTTTCTGTTTGATCATCCGCGTTGATATGGTTATAAACGAGGGCAAGATGACCATTATGGAGCACCGTAAATTGAATGGATGAGTTATTGTTTGGCAGCTCTGTTGCTCTTGGCTCAGACCATGTCCGTCCATGATCCACTGAACGGCTCATATAAATCGAATCAGCAAACCGGCTTCTAAAGAGGGCAAGCAGGGAACCATCCACACATTTTCCGATATTCATATGAACACAGCCAGTACTG
>CAYUYL010000340.1:0-1948 GCA_964449195.1 uncultured Filomicrobium sp. | reverse complement strand
GGCGCAGCGTTTGCTGTTTTTTATCAATTGGTTAAGTGATTTTCACAGCTGACTAATTAGTTTAATGGACGAAGTTCCTTTGCTCCGCCCAAGAACGTTAACAGGCTCTGTGTCTGCAATTTGGGCAGGCTTGGCTTTATATGTGAGCTGTGGTTTCGTACTGGCCGGTAAGGCAGATGGAATTTGAGCAAAACCATGAGATATGAAGCTCCCCAAACGCTTGAGGCTGCTGTTGAGTTGCTTGGCTCGGCAAATGGCTTGGCCAAGATCCTGGCCGGCGGCACGGATCTTCTTGTTCAGATGAAAACCGATGCGATCAAGCCTGATGTGATTGTTGATATTAAAAATGTCGATGACATAGGCACGATTACTGGTGATGCTACGTATGGCTATCGTATTGGTGCTGCGGCAACTGCTGCGGACATGGATGAACATCTGCTCCTTGGCCAGGATTGGCCGGGTGTTGTGGAAGGGGCAACGGTGATTGGCTCCAGCCAGATCCAAAGCCGTTGCACAATGGCTGGCAACCTCTGTAATGGTTCGCCTGCGGCGGACAGCATCCCGGCTCTTATCGCAGCCGGTGCAACGGTTGATATTGCGGGGCCTGAAGGTTTGCGTCAGATGCCGGTGAAAGATATCATCATCGGACCGCGCAAACTTGTTATTTCCAGGCACGAGTTTATCGTGGCCTTTCAGCTTCCTGCCCGCAAGCCACGTGCGGCAGATGCTTATCTGCGTTTTATTCCACGCACTGAAATGGACATTGCCGTTGTGGGGGCGGGCATCAACCTTGAAGTGGATGCCGCAGGCACCATTCTTGCGGCAAATGTAGCGCTTGGTGCAGTGGCATCGACATCGCTCCTTGCTGCAGAAGCTGGCCGTGTTCTGGTTGGCACGAGCCTGGGCAGCAAAGCCTTGGAGGATTTGGATGTGGCTGTGCAGGCAGCCTGCAATCCCATCAATGACAAGCGTGGGACAATTGAATACCGCACCAAGGTGGCCGGTGTGATTGCGCGCAGGGCGGCTGAAATTGCCTATGAGCGCGCGGGAGCAAGATAACGGGGCGAAATCCTGATATTGGGTCTTAATACCATGCGATATCAGGTCTATCCGGAAAGCCAAGCCTATGAAACACCATCTGTCATTCACCGTAAACGGCGATCCGGTCGAGGCGCTGTGTGATACAGAACAGACATTGCTGGATGTACTGCGGGATGAGCTGGACCTGACAGGAACAAAGGAAGCGTGCAGTACGGGTGATTGCGGCGCCTGCTCGGTTGTAGTTGACGGACGTCTGGTGTGCGCTTGTTTGATGCTTGGCTGTGAAATCAACGGCAGAAACGTTGATACAATCGAAGGAATGGCTGAGGGAGAAAAGCCGCATCCATTGCAGCAAAAGTTCCTCGAGCATGCTGCATTGCAATGTGGTGTCTGTATGCCCGGCATCCTTGTGGCCGCAAAAAACCTTCTCGAACGCAACCCGGACCCAAGTGAAACTGAGGTTCGCTACTGGCTCGCGGGTAATCTTTGCCGTTGTACGGGATATGACAAAATCGTTCGTGCCGTCATGGATGCAGCATCCGAAATGAGAGGGGCTTGAACGTATGCAGGAGACAGTAAAAAAGCCTTCACTCGATAAGGGTTACCGTCATATCGGAACACGTCCGTTGCGTCCGGATGGTGCAGACAAGGTGACCGGCCGGACTCGCTTCGGTGCCGACCTTAAAATGCCGGGCCAGATCCATGGCAAGGTATTGCGATCACCGCATGCGCATGCACGTCTTGTGAAGATTGATACCTCAAAGGCCGAAGCGCTCGCAGGCGTTAAGGCGGTTGTCACGCGCGACGACTTCCAGGATCAAGAGGCCGCGATGGCGCTGGCCTGCGAAACTGCAATGAATTATAGGGATATGCTGCGCACTGTGATGGCGCGTGAAAAAGTTCTCTT
>CAYUYL010000339.1:0-1961 GCA_964449195.1 uncultured Filomicrobium sp. | reverse complement strand
GGCCGTAAGGATATTTTCCAACCTGAAACAGATATCTATTGGGGAACTGAAACAGAATGGCTCGCCACATCTGACAAACCAAATAGTCGTTATTCTGGCGACCGCGAGCTTGAAAACCCACTTGCCGCCGTTCAAATGGGTTTGATCTATGTGAACCCGGAAGGTCCAGATGGAAACCCTGACCCACAAGCCTCTGCTTATGATATTCGTGATACTTTTGGCCGTATGGCGATGAATGACGAAGAAACAGTTGCGCTCGTTGGCGGTGGACACACCTTCGGTAAAGCCCATGGTGCTGGCGATGCGGATCTTGTTGGTGTTGAGCCAGAAGGTGCGGACATCACGCAACAAGGCTTTGGCTGGAAAAATGCGCACGGCACAGGCAAAGGCGCAGACACGATTACGTCTGGCGTAGAAGGCGCATGGACGACGACACCAAATAAATGGAAAACAGGTCCAGGCGAAGGCTATTTCGATCTTCTCCTGGGATATGAGTGGGAGCTTGGAAAAAGTCCTGCTGGCGCACATCAATGGCACCCAACAGATGCGGACGCACAAACACTTGTTCCTGATGCTCATATTGAAGGGAAATTTAATCCGCCAATGATGACAACGGCTGATATGGCGATGAAAGTTGACCCAGAATATCGCAAGATTTCTGAACGTTTCCGTGATGATCCAGAATATTTCGCTGACACTTATGCCCGTGCTTGGTTCAAACTGACCCATCGCGATATGGGTCCGCGGACACGTTATGCGGGTCCAGAAGTGCCTCAGGAAATTCTGTTCTGGGAAGATTACACACCTGTCTGCGATCACACGACTGTCGATGCCTCTGACGTGTCTAACCTCAAAGCTATGGTTCTCAATTCTGGTCTCTCCATATCTGAACTCGTTGCAACGGCTTGGTCCTCTGCTGGTTCCTATCGTGGGTCTGACAAGCGCGGTGGTGCCAATGGCGCGCGTATCCGTCTTGAGCCTGCCAAGAATTGGGACGCGAATGAGCCAGCCCAACTCGCGAAGGTTCTCGATGTACTTGAAACGATCCAATCTGATTTCAACGGTTCTGCCGCTGGTGATAAAGCGATCTCCTTGGCCGACCTCATTGTCCTTGCGGGCACGGCGGCCGTCGAAAAAGCAGCCAAAGATGCCGGCGTTTCTGTTGATGTGGAATTCACACCGGGTCGTATGGACGCAACGCAAGAGCACACAGATGTCGAAGGCTATGCCGTTCTGGAACCTGAAGCCGATGGTTTCCGTAATTACGCGAAAGCCGATTACACTGTTCCTGCCGAAGCCATGTTGGTGGACCGCGCACAATTGCTAGGCCTGACAGCTCCAGAAATGACAGTCCTTGTCGGCGGTTTGCGTGTACTCGGCGTGAACCATGGCGGATCAAAAGACGGTGTCTTCACTGACCGAGTTGGTCAATTGACGAATGATTTCTTCGTTAACTTAACCGATATGGGCACAGTCTGGGAACGTGTTGACGTCAATAGTGACACAAGCTTTGTTGGCAAAGACCGTACGACAGGTGACGTGAAATGGACAGGCACACGTGTTGATTTGGTCTTTGGATCAAACTCACAATTACGCGCCCTTTCTGAATATTACGCACAAAGCGATAGCGGTGAAGCTTTCGTCAAAGACTTTGCGAAAGCGTGGACAAAGGTCATGAATAATGACCGCTTCGACCTTGCAAACGGTTCCGTTGCATAACTCTAAGTCACAGCACTTAATATACACCCGACTTCGGAAACGAGGTCGGGTTTTTTCATGGCTCTGTTTCCGAACCGCATGGCGGTTCGGCGCTACGCTGTAATTGATACTTCGTATCAATTCCGGTCGCTTCGCGTGCCTCAGAAGCTCCCGCTTGTTGTATTTCTTCGTTTCGTTTTCCGTTTCGCTTTAAATAAAACGGGATGTCCGCGTGGTCGTTAGGGGTCTGGCGCAAACCAAAT
>CAYUYL010000338.1:0-1963 GCA_964449195.1 uncultured Filomicrobium sp. | reverse complement strand
ATAGTCCGCTGTATAGCGGACCGATCCGGCTTTTAGCCGGTGGAGAATTCACAGCAGGCGTGCTGTTTTCCTCAATCTCTTAGAGTCCGTCCTTAAAATTAGCCAGTAAAATCAACGCCTCTCAATGCTCTGCATTATTGATTGTGGGATAGTCGGCATAAAGAGAGAAGCACAACTAAGGGGGTAAATTTCATATTTACGGACCTCGCTCACTCAAGGATCTGAATCATAAGTGATTCTGATGACTCAACATTTTTACGGACAGGCTCTTATGCTCTGCTTTAAATATAGTATGGTTTAAACGCTTCTCTTTATCTATAGCCTCTTGGCTTATCATGCGCTTTGTGGCTGCATTGCGCATTTTTGCGATACAGCATAACATCCTATCGTAGATCATATTGTTGATGCGCTGCAGAATTCTGCGGAGCGATTGGTGATATTTCAAAGTATTCCGCGATGAGGAGACCTGATTTGTCGCAGCAAGTTGCAGTTATTGGCGCTGGCATGAGCGGCGTTTCCTGCGCATATCACCTTGCTGCAGCAGGTGCGCATGTCGAGGTTTTCGACAAAGGGCGCAATCTTGGAGGCCGGTTGTCAACGCGTATTCAGGATGGCTTTGCCTTTAATCATGGGGCTCCTGGCTTCTCTGTAAAGGAAAATACGTTCAAGACGGTTATCAACGATCTTATAGCGGCCGGGTTTGCAACGGATACTGGTCTTCCTGGCGCGCCATTCATTGGGCTGCCACATATGAATTGCCTTCTCAGGCCCTTGGTCCGAGATCTCACGGTTCATCAATCTGTTGAAGTCAACAGCTTGGAAAAACAAGGCAATGCATGGCATCTCAGCTCACTTCAGAGGCAGTGTCACGGTCCATTTGATGCTGTTGCCGTCTGTATTCCTGCGGCTCAGGCTCTTACTCTGATCAAGCCTGTGAAACCGCAATGGGCATCGGAGCTTGAGCATGTCCAGTACGATCCATGCATGACGATGATGATTGCGTTTCAAGGCGATTATCCTGCCGATCGCGACGCCAATGCTAAGGGGCATCCCATTATTTTGCAGCAGATCCGGCAAGCTGAGAACAGGCAGGATGTGTCCAATGCTTCATGCTGGACTGCTCATGCAACACCAGCGTGGAGCATCAGCAATATGGAACGCGAACAAAATGATATCGCTCAAGATCTTGCGGCTGAGTTCATGACCTTGCATAATCTGTCGGATACTCAGCCGATATTCCTGCAGGGGCATCGGTGGCGCTATGCACGAGTAAGAAGACCGCTAGGTGTGGCGTGCCTTTGGGATGTGGGTCTGCAACTCGGGCTTGCCGGTGATTGGTGCCTTGGGCCAGACGTTGAGCACGCTTATGAAAGCGGGGCGGATTTGGCAGAACAGATCCAGGCAAACATATTGCAAGGATAAGAAACAAAGGTCGTTTTGTGATAAGAGGTGATGGTCAAAACATGTAAATCGTGTTTGACAGATGGATTGAAATCATCTTTTGCCCATGATATTCACATAACTTTTAGGGCAACTCTTTCTTAACCGGCATACATGCACTGGAACTGAAGATTTTTCCTGATCTTACCAAAACCTTGATCATTCCGGCATTTATTGCTGGAATATATTGCTCAACAATCGTGGTGGTCCGGGAACAGAGCACGTCGCACGACTTAATCCGGTGCCGCCACGCAATGGTTTTCTCGTTTCAATGAATAGGTTGCTGGTGACGAGCACCAGCATAACGGAGTTTCTGGGTGCGACCGGGAAGCGTTCTAAATTCCGGTCGACGCGTGCGTTTAGATCATTAAGACGCAACTTGCGGAGATTCGTTCTCCTGCAGATCGAACATAATTTCATTCCGGCGTAGACACCCAGGAGTGAAGGGAGAGTTGTAATAGGCATACGTTGGCGGTCCTGCGGGTTTCAAGCCTCGCCGTACCATCCATGCTCGACTCTTAGA
>CAYUYL010000337.1:0-1977 GCA_964449195.1 uncultured Filomicrobium sp. | reverse complement strand
CTTGAAGGAGCTCCAGAATGGGAAGAAAAAATCAACGAGCTTATGGCTGCAGTTGACGAGTACATCCCAACTCCAGAACGTGACACTGACAAACCGTTCATGATGCCTGTTGAGGACGTATTCTCAATCACTGGTCGTGGTACAGTTGCTACTGGACGTGTTGAGCGTGGACAAGTTAAAGTCGGTGACGAAGTTGAAATCATCGGTCTTCAAGAAGAAAACGGTAAAACAACTGTTACAGGTGTTGAAATGTTCCGTAAACTTCTTGACTATGCTGAAGCTGGTGACAACATCGGTGCACTACTTCGTGGTGTATCTCGTGAAGATATCCAACGTGGTCAAGTACTTGCTAAACCAGGTACAATCACTCCACATAGCCGTTTCAAAGCTGAAGTTTATGTACTTTCTAAAGAAGAGGGTGGACGTCATACTCCATTCTTCACTAACTACCGTCCGCAGTTCTACTTCCGTACAACTGACGTAACTGGTATCGTACATCTTCCAGAAGGTACTGAAATGGTAATGCCTGGCGATAACACAGAGATGGAAGTTGAACTTATCTCTACTATCGCTATCGAAGAAGGAACTCGTTTCTCTATCCGTGAGGGTGGACGTACTGTAGGTTCTGGCGTCGTTTCTACTATCATTAAGTAATAACTCGTAAAAGAGACTCCTTGCAAAAGGGTCTCTTTTTTTTGCTTTTCCAGTGCATAACGGCTACTATAAGCTATAGAATCTAAATGGAACCGAGAGGATCACTGGAATGGCGAAGAAAATGTTGAAAAAGTGGCTGATTGGCGGGCTTGATCAATGGATTATGATAAAAGAAGATCAAGCAGAAAAAACAAAACCTGTTTTATTATTTTTACACGGTGGCCCAGGCTCGGCTCAAATGAGTTATATCGATTCCTTTCATAAGGAACTTGATCAAGACTTCACTGTTGTTCATTGGGACCAGCGCGGTGCAGGATTGTCTTACCAAAAAAACATTCCTGAGTCTTCTATGACCATTGGGCAATTCATAGAGGATACGATTGAGCTTACAGAAAAACTGCTTTCTTATAATGATCAAACGAAAATATACATTGCGGGTTATTCATGGGGATCATTAGTTGCGATACAAGCTGTACATAAACGACCAGATTTGTATCATGCCTATTATGGAATTAGTCAGGTGGTTGATGTATTAAAAGAGGATATTGTATCGTACGAACTTCTTCTAAAAAAATATCAAGGCAAGCATTTCATCAGTAGATGTCTAAGATTGCTGACACCACCCCCTTGGAAACGCACCTCTGCTCATGCTTTGTTCTCTCTATACAAAGAGTTCGCAAAAGTAGGGCTCACGCATAGGTGGAAGCCACTTTTTCAAATGCTGTATGCATTTCTTGTTAGTAAGCATTATCAGCTAAAAGATAAGTGGAAATTCCTTATGGGACAGAAGTATAGCCAGGATATGCTGTGGGACGAGCTAATGAACGAAAGCATTCAATACCGAGTTTCTTCTATATTAATACCCTGCTACTTTATCATTGGGGAACATGACATGATTACACCAGCTGCTGTATCAAAACCATATGTTGATCAACTTACAGCGCCAATAAAAGAATGGTTTACTTTTAATGAATCTGCGCATTCTCCGCATATTGAAGAGCCAGAAGAATTTATTCGTATCGTCAGGAAGACAGCTACACATCATCTTCAGGGAAAGCTTGATTTATAGGCTGAATCCCTGTATAATATGAAAAGTGTGCAAATCATAAATTTATCCGATTTATTATTGCAACACGCAGGCCAATTTGGTACAATGGTGCATGTTGGTCTTTGACTGCGATGAAGTGAGAGGTTGCTGACACACCCGGCCGCTTTGCCATGGCAAGGTGATTCAGGTTTTTCTCACGGAGAATTGTCTAATGTAAGTAGGCGAAAAGGAGGGAAAATAATGGCAAAACAAAAAATTCGTATTCGTTTAAAAGC
>CAYUYL010000336.1:0-1979 GCA_964449195.1 uncultured Filomicrobium sp. | reverse complement strand
GTCGTAGGCGGTTACCGCCCAGAAGTCCCTGACAGGTACGTTCGCAGGCACATTCAGCTTGTAGCGCTGACCGCCGTCCAGCCATTCGCCGTCCGGCGTTTCAGCAAGGTCCAGATAAAATGTTGCCGCGCCGTAGTTCTTTACGCTCGTAATGATGGCGTAATAAAGAGCCCCTCGTGCATGGTAATCATAGTATGAGGGAAACTCGTATGACCAATCGGTTTCAACCGCTCCAGGGGGCGCAAGGACACTCCACTTCTTGCCCTCATACATCCACGGATTGAGATACCGGTGGTATTGCTCAAGCATGAACTCCAATGCATCTGGTCCCGCTGTATCGAAGACCGCCTGAAGTTCGGGACTAGGGTCAAAAGGCTCGCCTTTCCTGATGCCAAGTTGGGCCAGTAGCCCCATCATTGCGAGATTCTGCTCCTCAATGACTTCTTCCTGGATGATCTGGTGGATGTCTTTGAACACTCCCCCATCGAGAACCGGTGTCATCTCAAGCAACACGTCATAGGTATCAACATAAGTCATCTGCGGGGGATCGTCCGCATCCGCCAGTGCATAGATTCGAATCCCGCGGACGAACTTTGCTGCCCTGTCGATGTTTTCCTGACTTGCATCAGGGATGATCGGACGAAACACACCAAACCCGAAGTTCGTACGCTGCTCATAAACCAGCGCGTCCTCTAAAAGTGGACCGTCGTAGCCCGGTGGTACCAGCAGGTATCTAGCACCCCTGCCGCGATCACGACCTGCGGCACCGACATCATCCATCGGCCGCTGCCAGGCGTCCATTAAGGTGCCGAAAATACCGATGCCATCAGCAGACGGTGGCATTTCGACCACGACAGGGCCGTTTTCGATCGTCCAGTAAAAATTGACATAGGGCGTCGTGTTATTGGGAGTCGCAGTCTGAAACTTCCAATTCTGCATCTGCGAGTGATAGGTGACGTCATTCGGACCGACACCCGCTGACGCATGCGCATCGCGAAATCCCTTGAAATTCAGAAGCGGCATCGCCCAAACCACGGCCTCCACTGCGCGGCTGTGGAGCATGCGCTCATGAATGTCCTGCTCCTGCCCATCTGCCGGCGGTGCGCAAGCGGATAACAAGAAAGGAATCAGAAACGCAGCACGCTTCTTCATATAATTCTCCCAGGCTTCGTCGATTTACTTTTCAGAGCTGTGGCATATAGTCGCGATTTTCGAATAGATCCAATCGCAGCACAACAAAAAACGGGCACACGAACGGGTTCGGCCGTTCTTTGAGTGATAGCTGGCGCTTGATTTGCCTGTTCTGACAGGCAGGTAGCGATTCACCTTAATCAAGTCAATTCACGGGCAATGCACAGCTGGTCCGCGCACTGCAGGACCTGCTGTGCCTAGCTAGCGCTCAATGCCTATGAGCCAACTAGGTATTTGTGCTCATAGCATTGAGCGATGAGCGGTGTAAGTTCACCCTGCGTAGCTATATCCCAGGGGGCCGCATCATGGCGCAAGACTTACAGAAGAACTCGAGTTCGAGCACACAGACATCGGAAAAAATCACGCGCCGCACTGTGCTGGCGACGGCTGCAGCCGGATTTGGCACGGCAATGATCAGGGGCGAAACACGTGGAGCGGAACCAGCCACCAATGCAAGCGAGACCTCGGTTGACGAGCGACGGCTCGTCAGCGATCTCGGTAAGCGCTCATCATACGAGAAGCCGCGCCGCCTGGTCGGCAACGTGCTGCCCAATTCGGCTTCGAAGACACCGTTGCAGGACCTGGATGGCATCATCACCCCATCCGACCTGCATTACGAGCGACACCACACCGGGATTCCCGCCATCGACCCCGACGAATACACGCTGCGAGTGGAGGGGCTGGTAGACAGGCCCACGACCTTCGATCTGCAGGCGCTTAAGAAACTCCCGAAAGTCACATTTATTCGCTACATGGAGTGCGGCAACAACGGAATACCGGGGTACGCC
>CAYUYL010000335.1:0-1981 GCA_964449195.1 uncultured Filomicrobium sp. | reverse complement strand
ATGTCGAAAACCTGACCCGCAGCCATGCTGCATTCATAATGATGGCGATGATCAGGCTGATGATGCGGCGCATTGTGAGGGGCTGAAATCTAAGAATAATTTACCGGACGGACTCTTAGTAGCCATAGTGTGAACCACGCGTCTGTGCATGGGCCTCATAAACTGCCGCAACATTGCCACCCGCTGTTGTTTTTAATTCAAAAGTGTACAAAGAAACGTCATTACCTGGGAGCACTACGCGACGTTCTATAGCCACGCCAGTAAAATCTGCTCTGCGAAATTGTCCGTTTCAGGGGCCGCCTGTAGATGTATCAATTACTGTCCAATAGTCGTCATCAGACAGGTTTAGCCCACGCCAAAATCTACCCTCCAAATATTTCTGCAGTGAGGGCATAAAGTTTATTTCACGCGATGAAGAGGCTGATCTAAGCATTGTCGTTTAAGCAGTTTGGCAAGTTTGACAGCCTAATGTTTTTGGACTGGCGGATGCCAACAATCTATCATGAAGCAGGCGAACAGCAAGATTATTCTTGTCAAGGTATCAATGCTCTTATCATCAAAACGTTTATAGCCTTAACTTTCCGCTTCCAAAGGTGTTGCTGTCATATGTTTCCGCTGGCAAGAGTAAGGTTGCCGCTACCAAGAAAATGTCCGCAATCTCTGCCAAGCAGACATAATATCGTCAATCTCGCGCTTGCTCATACAGATCTACATCTACCCCGCACCACATTGCTGCCTCTTGCAAGCGCTGCGCAGACGGTAAGTGTCAGTGCTTCCTTCCGTTTGACTATCGGCAGGATACCTGCTTGATAGTTTGATATCATCAGCGGGTTGGGATAGAAGCCGGCATTGATGCCAGACGCCATACGGGCGCGCTGCGAAAGCTGCGGGATAAGAGGAAAACAGTTGAAGCGTATTCTCGTCTACTATGCCCATCCCGGTCATCGGACATCCACTGTCAACCGGCCGATGGCGAAGGCTGCTCAGTCAATTGACAATATTAATTTTTTTGATTTGTACCGTTTATACCCGCGCCATGACATCAATGTTGCCGTTGAACAGCAACGTATCCTGGCCGCCGATGTCATTGTTTTTCAGTGTCCGGTATTTTGGTATTCAACACCGTCGATCATTAAGGAGTGGCAGGACCTTGTGCTCGAACATGGGTTTGCCTATGGCACGAATGGTGACCGCCTGGAAGGCAAGTGCATGATGCTTGCCATCACCGCGGCAGGTTCTCCGGAGGCTTATACGCCCAATGGACATCAGCATTATCCGCTGCGGACGTTCCTGACACCACTTGAACAGACCGCGCGGCTGTGCCGGATGCATTTTCTGGCACCATATGTCATGTTTTCATCGCTGCAAGCCGAAGAAAAAAATCAACTCAAAGCGCATGTGGATGGCTATGTCCGCCTTTTGGAGGCCTTGCGTGACGGGACGTACGATCTGGAAGCTGCTGGCAAGGCGGATGTCGTAAGTCATGCGACGCTGCCTATTCACGGAGATCCCTGACGATGAGTGAACTCCTGCTACTGGCATTCATCTTTCTCTGCGCCGGCGTTATAGCCGTGCCGATCGCCGCCCGCCTGGGGCTCGGGTCTGTTCTGGGCTATCTGATTGCCGGCATTCTGATCAGCCCGCTTCTTGCCGCTTTCAAGGTTGACGTTGTCAGCATTCAACATTTTGCCGAATTCGGCGTTATCATGATGCTGTTTCTGGTGGGGCTGGAGCTTGAGCCTCGTCTGCTTTGGGAGATGCGCGCGCGCCTGCTGGGGCTGGGCGGTCTGCAGGTCGGCCTTACGGTCGTGGCAATCACCGCAGTGGCAATGGTTCTGGGGCAACCCATGACGGTTGCGTTTGCGATCGGCCTCGTGCTGGCATTGTCATCAACCGCCATTGTGTTGCAGACGTTAAATGAAAAGGGGTTGATGAAGAGCGATGGTGGTCAGAGCAGCTTTGCGGTTCTGCTGTTTCAGGA
>CAYUYL010000334.1:0-1983 GCA_964449195.1 uncultured Filomicrobium sp. | reverse complement strand
ACCCATCACCGCGCCGACAATATTGGCCGACTTCTTACATGGTTTGTCAGGCGTATTGCCGTTGACCTGCATCGCATAGAGAATACGCCGGTGCACGGGCTTCAAACCATCACGCACATCGGGGAGCGCCCGGCTGACAATGACGCTCATCGCATAGTCGAGATAAGAGCGTTTCAGCTCGGTTTCGATGCTGACCGGATCAATGCCATCTTCTGATGGCATGGGGTCCATTTCTGGGTCTTCTGGCGGTGTCGTTTCGTCGCTCACGGGGCTTTGCCTCTTGCTGCCAGTCCGGACGCCGAATCGCCCGTCTTTATTGTCAAAAAGACTAGCAGTTTGAACGCCCGGTTACAAATTTTTGACTGTCGTTTTAGAGTGCTCCTAAAGATCCACCAGGGAGCCCAAAAATGCCAATAAATTCAATGACTCGCAGAGATGTATTCTTGGCAGGTTCAGCCGGATTTCTGTTCGCCTGTTCGGACCGCCCAACCGCGATCGCAGAATCAGCGCCAAAGAACGGCACATGGCGCTCCGGACCCGCCCTACCTGCGGCGGTTCAGGAGATTTATCCCGCGCTCCATGATGGCATGATCCATCTGGCAGGCGGCTTCATTTCGAATGGCGAGACGATCACTGGCACCACAGATCGGCATGTTGTGCTGGACGTCAATCTCGGCACCTGGTCAGAGCTCGCACCCCTTCCCGCTGCGCGTCACCACCCCAATCTTATCAGCTTCTCGGATCACTTACTGGCGATTGGCGGTTTTCAGGTTCAGTCCGCAGACGCCGTCTGGGTCATGCAGCCCGGTATCTGGAAATTTGATGGCCAAAGCTGGTCAGATGCGCCCGTTCTGCCGCAGCCAAATGGGGAAAGCGTGACCGGCGTCGTGAATGGGGCTCTGCACGTATGCGGCGGCCGCAAGCCCGCTGGTGCCTCAAACGCCAGCTGGAACGATCATACAGATATCGCGGATCATTTCGTTCTGACCGATCTCGAAGGCACCTGGGATAAGGCCGCGCCGCTCCCGACGGCGCGCAACAGTGCTGCCGCGGCCGTGATTGGAAGGGATTGGCACGTTGTTGGCGGGCGCACGGTCACCGGTGGCAATACAGCCGCGCACGAGGTCTATGACGCGCGCGAAGATCGCTGGCGCTCCGCCGCCCCGATGCCACAAGCTCAAGCTGGATTGGCGGCTGCCGCTATTGGTGGCAAGCTCTATGCCTTTGGGGGTGAGTTCTTCAATAATGGCGGCGGCGTCTATCCAGAGGCATGGGTCTATGACTCAGCTCAGGATGTGTGGTCCGCCATTCCTGATATGCCGAACCCACGGCATGGGCTGGGCGCCGTTACAGTTGAAAATGAGATCTATGTGATCGGCGGCGCACTTGAAGTCGGTGGGAGCAAAACCTCAAATCTTGTCGAGATTTATACGCCCACCGCTTGAGCGTAGCGCCTAGAATGGGATTTCGTCGTCGAAATCCTGGCTAAAGTCTTGGGCTGGGCCTTCCATCTGGCGCGGTCCACCGCCGCCCTGATTGCCATAAGCCACAGAGTCTTGGGCATAACCACCGCCACCGCCAGCATTACGGCTGTCCAGCATGGTCAGCGTGGCGTTAAAGCCGCGCAGCACGACTTCCGTTGAATAGCGGTCCTGGCCATTCTGGTCCTGCCATTTCCGGGTCTCCAGCTGACCTTCAAGATACAGCTTCGAGCCCTTCTTGACGTAATTCTGTACAACACGGATCAGGCCTTCATTGAACACGGAGATCCGATGCCATTCGGTCTTCTCCCGGCGTTCGCCCGTATTCCGATCTTTCCAATTTTCTGAGGTCGCGAGAGAGAATGAGCAGACCTGTCCGCCATTCTGAAATTGTCTCACTTCAGGGTCCTGTCCGACATTGCCGACAAGAATAACCTTGTTCACTGATCCTGCCATCTTCCGTTCTCCGTTCTTGGCTTCCGACTAAGTCGCAACGCTTTAC
>CAYUYL010000333.1:0-2003 GCA_964449195.1 uncultured Filomicrobium sp. | reverse complement strand
GCCTGATCCGCGATTGTCAAGCTAGATATGGCATGCTGATAACGTGGCGCTTACTGGATAATGGCAACGATAAGCCAGAGCCACCACGTCTCAAGCCAGCACAAAAGCCATCGTTTCTGACAATGCTGGTTTTGGCAGTCACGCTGCTGGGTGCCGGTAATTTCTGCCTCGCCGCTTTCGGCCTGATCCAGGAACGCGACGTTGCGGCCTATATTAAGATCGCGCTGATTTCACTCGCAGCGTTCGTGGTTGCCTTTGCTGTCAATAAGTTTGCAGTCGAAGATGGCGCCCCACAAGCCGCCAAGGGCTATTGGTCAAGCGGCATCATTAGTCTGGCTGCGGTCTTGACGGTTGGCTTATCACTGTTTGCCGCCACGTTTGCCGGGCAGGTGATCAAACCAGCCGAAGGGCTTAATCTGATTGCTCATGGCGTTGCCTTGCAGAAACATGCTACGCAGCGCATTCGGGCTTCCAGATCCGGCAGCACGGCCGACCGCTCACTTCAAACTGCTCTCAATACGCTGATCGCAAAACGTGATTGCGAATTGCAAAGCGGTTGCATCAGCGGACGGCAAGCTGGTCCAGGTCCTGTCACACGCGGCCTTGATCCACTCATCGCGCAGGCAAAAGGTGCTATCGATGGGCGTGGTGCTCAAAATGCAGAACGCCAAAGCATCATCGTGCAGGTCAACCGTCTGCTGGAACAGTATCGCAGAATTGCAGCCCAAAGTGCGCGTGATGTTTATCAGCGCCGGATTGAGCTGGAAGGTCTGCATGGCAAAATCGAACAGCGACTGAACGAGTTGGATGGCGTTCAACCTGTCTCCGTTGCCAACGCCTACGTTGCAGATCTGCGGCGCGGTGTAAACATTCCAGGACGCCCAGGCGCGGCATCCCGCCTGAATGCCATACTCTCCAATCTTGCAGACAGTATTGAAGGTTCGTTGGAGGACAAGGGCTATCAGGCCAAAGGCATGCCGCGTTTTCCAGAACGTGTCGGCGTGTCAGACACCTTTGCCTACATCGGCAAGTTTCTGCCAATTGCAGGTGTGGTTTTTACCGTTGAGGCATTGCTGCCGCTGTTGCTTTGGACGTTTGCCTATAACGGTGCCCGCTGGGAAATCTTCCAAGTGGAACAGGGCGTTGCAAAAGATAATTTGGCATCACCGCCGATTGCCCTATCCGCACACGATTTGAACGAGCCCGGCAAAACTATTCCGCCTGTCAGCGGCGCCGCCATTGACGGTCCCCGTGGTTGGTCCGGTCGTTCACGGTTTAATTCGAACAAGCTCAATGATGAAAGTGGAGGTGAGGCATGAGCCACTGGAAAAGCCATTGGTCAAAATCTACTACCCGGCCAAAAATTATGACCGCTGCAGGTCCAGCAAGGGAGCCGCTTACAATGGACGATAACGGCAAAGATCTCGCCAATCTTCAACACGACGCGGTTCCCACATCCAGAACGTCGGCAAAATCTCAACACACTTTGCTGACAACTGCCGAAGCCGCGTACTTCCTACGGCTGTCTGCCCGAACGCTTGAGCGGTTTCGCGTTGAAGGTACCGGGCCGCGGTATACCAAAGCCGGTCCTGGGAAACGCGCCCGCGTGCTGTATCATCGCTCAGATCTGGAAGATTGGTTAAATTCGTTTCAGTACGAGAACACGTCTCAGTATGGCCAAGATAGCTGAGTTGATAGGAAATATTGGTGCCCCGCTGAGTCTATGAAAACTTGGCGGGGTTGAGTTGATAAAGATAAGTATGATTTAGGTATCACAACCTTTGAACCAATTAAAAATGCCCGGGAACTGCAGGCGAAACGCATATGGCAGAACAAACCGCGAAAATCGGAAATTTGTTCATCGAGAAATTCGACTTCGTTCCTGCTTTGACCACACCATTTTGATCATATGCGATTGTCCTGCCGGGAACTGGAGCTTTGCAGTATTTTATATTTACGATCCAAGATACGAGACGAATATGCGACGCACCATGGATCACGGT
>CAYUYL010000332.1:0-2018 GCA_964449195.1 uncultured Filomicrobium sp. | reverse complement strand
TGAACGTGAGGGAGAAATAAAACTAAGCCTAGACTATGCAACGGCATTATTTAAAGAGGAAACCATCCGCCGGTTCGGAACACATCTTCTTGCGATTATTCGTGAGGCGGTCCAGCATCCGGATGAACGAATTGGCTTGTTCAATCTCTTGGATCAGCATGAGCAAATGGAGCGGCTGGAGAAAAGGGATGGAGAACAAACAGGTCAACATGAGCCGTACCATGTGCAATTTTCACGACAAGCCATGGAAACGCCTGATGCCATTGCGGTGATGGATGGTGAAAGGAAGCTGACCTACCGTGAACTAGATCACATGTCCAATGCTCTTTGCAGTGAGCTGAAGATGCAAGGCGTAGAGAAAGAAAGCACAGTCGCACTTATTCTTGATCGCTCTGTCTATGTCATTGTCTCGATGCTAGGTGTAATGAAAGCAGGCGGTGCATTTGTACCAATTGATCCAGCTTTTCCTGCGGAACGTATTCGTTACACACTAAAAGATTCAGGGGCAAAAGTCATCGTGGCAAATGAGTCTCTTGGCGATTCGTATCAGCATCTCAAGTCGATTCAGGTCGTACATGTGGAGAAAGCCGTCCAACGAAACGATTCTCTAGACCTGCCGGACGTATCGGTTGATCAACTGGCTTATGTGATTTACACATCTGGAACAACAGGGAAGCCAAAGGGTGTACAGCTCACGCATCGTAATCTATCACACTACGTCAATTGGTTGACACATGAAGTGACTTTACAAGAATGCGATCGAACGGCACTCCTGTCTTCTTATGCATACGATCTTGGTTACACAAGCATTTTCCCGGTTCTAAAAGCAGGCGGGACACTCTATATTCCTCGTGAAGACGTGTATACAGACCCTGTACGTCTCATGCGTTTTATTGAAGAACAAGAGCTGACTTATATCAAAATGACACCATCCTTATTTCATATGATGGCAGATTCAAAGGGTTATACATTTGACACTTTACGGCTTGTGGTATTGGGAGGAGAACCGATTGTCTCTGAAGATGTTGAGACATTTATGAAGCAGCATCCATGCGTGGCAGTAATGAACCATTACGGTCCGACAGAAACAACGATTGGTACAGTGAGCAAGCTGATGACACTGCATGAGTTGGACGCTTTAAAGGAGCATTCTGTCATCGGAAAGCCTATTGCTCATACAAGAGCGCTTGTATGCAATCGCGAGCAGCGCCTTGTCCCTTATGGCGCACCGGGTGAGCTCTATATTTCAGGTGATGGTGTTTCAAGAGGTTATTTGAATCAGCCTGAATTAACAGCAGAACGTTTTCTTGAAAACCCTTATTTCCCTCAAGAGCGGATGTATCGAACTGGAGATTTGGTCAGACAGCATGCAAATGGGGAGATTGAATTCCTTGGAAGAGTAGACGATCAAGTGAAAATTCGTGGCTATCGAATTGAGAAACAAGAAATTGAGCATGCCGCACGTACCCTTTCAACCATTCAAAAAGTGTATGTCAAAGTGATCACCACATCTCGTTTACCGGAGCTGGCGTTATATTATACAGCACCTGATCACATTGGAACGCTGACATTTAGAGAAAAGCTTTCAGAGACACTGCCGGATTACATGATTCCTACTTATTTTGTCAAAGTGGATCATATTCCGCTGACGCAAAACGGAAAAGTGGATGCGAAATCTCTGCCGCTTCCTCATGAGGCACATATGAACCGCACGGCACACGCAGCACCAGAAACGGCGCTTGAGCAGACGCTTTGTGATATGTGGTCAGATGTTCTTGAGATTGAAAAAGTCGGCATTGATGACCATTTCTTTGAATTAGGCGGGCATTCTCTGAAAGGCATGGTGCTCATTTCGAACATGCAAGCCAAACTGAATCAGCATGTTCCACTCAAGGTTCTTTTTGAAAAGCCAACGATACGGGCGATAGCTGCCTATTTGGAAGAAGCTGATTCTTCGCTCGTCACATCCATTCAGCCAGCGGAAAAGCAAGATTTCTATCCAGTCTCTTCCGCACAAA
>CAYUYL010000331.1:0-2025 GCA_964449195.1 uncultured Filomicrobium sp. | reverse complement strand
AAAAAACATCAGAAGGTGTAGATTTATCTGAAGCGAAGGTCATTGTTGCAGGAGGCAGGGGGGTCAAGAGCAAAGAAGGCTTTGAACCGCTGAAAGAACTTGCCCAAACGCTTGGCGCAGCAGTCGGTGCCTCGCGTGGTGCATGTGACGCTGACTACTGCGATTATGCCCTGCAAATTGGTCAAACCGGTAAAGTGGTCACACCTGACCTTTACATTGCCTGCGGGATTTCAGGAGCTATTCAGCATTTAGCCGGTATGTCCAACAGTAAAGTCATTGTTGCGATCAACAAAGACCCAGAAGCTGAAATCTTCAAAATTGCCGATTACGGAATTGTCGGTGACTTATTCGAAGTCGTTCCGCTTTTAAATGAAGAGTTAAAAAAGATGAATATCCATTCTTAACGCTCATACACTCAGAATGCCTAGGTATTCTGGGTTTTTTTGTATGTCATCACGAAACAAAGGAGCGGTTTATAAGTGAATGGGACAGTAAAAGTCAATGAAGTGATTGGACGCATTTCTAAACACATCTATGGACACTTTCAAGAGCATTTAGGAAGAGGAATTTATGACGGCATTTGGGTAGGGAAAGACTCATCGATTGACCATATTGAGGGGATACGTACCGATGTACTAAAGGCACTTCAAGCCTTACATATCCCGGTGCTGAGGTGGCCGGGCGGCTGTTTTGCAGACGAGTATCATTGGGCAAATGGCGTCGGTGACCTGAGTGAACGAAAGCCGATGGTGAACACTCATTGGGGCGGCACTGTTGAATCAAATGCGTTTGGTACGCATGAATTTATGAAACTGTGTGAATTACTTGAATGTGAGCCTTATATTTGTGGAAACGTTGGAAGCGGCTCTGTTCAAGAATTAGCTGAATGGATTGAATATATCACATTTCCTAAGGGGACACCGATGTCGGATTGGCGCATTAAAAATGGAAAACAAGAACCGTGGGAGCTGACGTATGTTGGTGTAGGCAATGAAAGCTGGGGATGCGGTGGAAATATGACGCCAGAGTACTATGCAGACTTATATAAACGCTACCAAACGTACGTGAGAGAGTTTTCGGGTCAGCGTATTTACAAAATCGCATGCGGTGCGAATTCAAATGATGTGAATTGGACAAAAGTATTAATGGAGCGTGCAGCACCTTGGATGGATGGACTGAGCTTGCATTATTATACGGTCCCAGGTACATGGGAGAAAAAAGGGTCAGCGACCGATTTTGATGAGGATGAGTGGTTTACAACGCTGAAAAAGGCGTCTGAAATGGAGCGGCTTGTTGTGGAACACGGAGAGATCATGGATCGTTATGACCCAGACAAGCGAATCGGGATGATTATTGATGAATGGGGGACATGGTATGATCCAGAACCGGGGACAAATCCAGGGTTTTTGTATCAGCAAAACACATTAAGAGATGCTCTAGTCTGTGCCTTGCATTTTCATATTTTTCATCGCCATTGCCAGCGGATTCATATGGCGAATATTGCCCAGACCGTCAATGTTCTGCAAGCGATGGTGTTAACGCAGGACGAAAAGATGCTCCTGACACCTACCTATCACGTATTTCACATGTTTCAAGTACATCAAGAAGAAGAAGCGCTTGAAGTAGAATTGAATGCTCCTTCGTATGAACGCCGGGGTGAAAAAATCCCTCAAGTCAGTGTGTCAGCCTCGCGGTCATCTGACAAGATGCATATAAGTTTATGTCATGTGAATCCCCATGAAAAAGCAGACGTATCTCTTGCGATAGAGGGAATCGGTGCAAAAACGAAGGTCACTGGCCGTGTGCTGACTACTGATCGGATGAATGCGCACAACACGTTCGATGATCCTCATTCCGTTCAGCCTGCGGACTTTCGGCAATTTGCTGTTAAGCACGGCGAGCTGACTATTGATCTGCCGCCTATGTCGGTTGTCATGTTGACCGTCGATCTGGCTTGATCGCATATTTCAATGTTTGATGAGAAGAATGTTGGGGCATCATACATTGTAAATGAAGCGGAAAGGG
>CAYUYL010000330.1:0-2046 GCA_964449195.1 uncultured Filomicrobium sp. | reverse complement strand
TCATTATTCCAAAAACCCGGACTTTGGCGGCAACCATTCAGCTCAACAGCCAATCATCGGGGCGCATTGTATCGGCCGAGATGCTGGCGACCGGACCTGAAGATCCGTTATTTGAGAATGAGCGGGATTTTCCGGACAGTTATCACGAGGTTATTCTGAGTCACAGTGCGGCAGACAAGCTGGGCGTGGGAACCGGAGATGAAATCAACGCCAGCTTGGCTCGTCAGTTTCAGGGTAAACGGGATCGGGTGCATTTGCCCCTCCGGGTTTTGAGTGTCGCTGGCGCTGATGTGACCCCTCGTGACATTGCCTACGTGAACCTGAGTTTGCTGGTCGCCAGTGAAGATTTCAAGGACGGGCGAGCGGTGCCCGAGCTTGATTGGAATGGCAATCAGCACGGATTGGCGGAACGCTCCTATCCGTCGTTTCGACTGTATGCGCGCTCAATCTATGATGTTGAAGGGTTAGTCACTGAACTCGAAAATCAGCGCGTTCGGGTCAAGGCTAATGTGGCAGAGATTGCTACGGTCCAATCTATTGATCGGAATCTTGCCGTGATTTTCTGGATCATTGCCTGCGTGAGCGCGGTTGGTTTTTCCTTCTCGCTTGGCGCCAGTCTATGGGCCAACGTCGACCGTAAACGCAAGGAATTGTGCGTGTTGCGGCTGGTTGGCTTCCACAGCAGCAGCATTGTGCTGTTTCCGGTGTTGCAGTCGTTCTTTACCGCAGCATTGGGGTGGATTCTCGCGGTATTTGTCTATCTGATAGCCGAGCAATTGATTAATGCAGTGCTGGCACCATCGCTTAATCTCAGTCGCAGACTATGTTTTTTATTATTAACTCGGCATTAATATAGAAATGTAGTAGTCTGCGAGCATGAAAGAAGATGCTCGAACATTACCAGCCGCGGCTCAAGAAGAAAAGCGAAAGCAAGCGGTACGGTTGAACCAGAAAGGATTGAATTATCGGGAGGTATCCGAGTTGGTTGGGGTAACTCAGTTGACCGTTGGCAAATGGATTCGCAAATATCAATCAGATGGTATGACCGCTTTGAAGTCACAAAAAAGGGGTCGCCCAGATGGTGTTGGTCGTTGGTTAAGCCAGGATCAGGAAAAGCAAATACAGAAATTAATAACAGATAAAACACCGGATCAGATGAAAATGGATTATGCCCTGTGGACAAGAAGGGCGGTTCAGGAATTGATTGAGCAGGAAACCGAGGTGAAGCTGGCCATCAGAACGGTGGGGAAATATTTATCGCTGTGGGGCTTCACGCCGCAGAAACCGCTACGCAAGGCGTATGAACAGCGGCCCAAAGAAGTGAAGCGCTGGCTTGAGGAGAGTTACCCCGAAATTAAGGCACGAGCCAAGCAGCAGGGCGCAGAGATTTACTGGGGTGATGAGACAGGGATTAGAAATGACAGTCAGCATGAGCGAGGTTATGCGCCCAAAGGTAAAACACCGGTAGTCAGGCTCAATGCGAACCGGGTGAGTACGAATATGATATCTGCGGTGACCAATCAGGGAACCGTTAGATTTCAGGTTTTTGAAGGCTCGATGAATGCGCAGATATTGATTGTCTTTTGTCGGCGGTTGATTAAAGCAGCGAACCGAAAAGTGTTTTTGATTCTGGATAATCTGCGTGTTCATCATGCTAAGGTGTTCAAAGCTTGGCTGGAGGAACAGACAGATGAAATCGAGGTATTTTATTTACCGGCTTATTCGCCAGAACTGAATCCGGATGAATACTTGAATTGTGACTTGAAGGCGGGTGTACACAGTGGCAAGCCAGCACGTGATAAAGCGCAACTCAAGAAAAAGGTGCGGAGCCATATGAAGATGTTGCAGAGAAAGCCAGCGCGGGTTCAAAAGTACTTTCAGCATCGTTCCATTGAGTATGCAGCATAACTATATTGATGCCAGGTTAATAGTAGACCGAATGTAGAGTGGCAGTCTTATACCCAAAAGTCACAAACCGGCTTGGCTTGACATGGAGAAGTTTAGACTCGATCTGACAAATGCCCAATCAAGCTGAGCGTAGCGAAG
>CAYUYL010000329.1:0-2061 GCA_964449195.1 uncultured Filomicrobium sp. | reverse complement strand
TAGGAAATCCGGGTATATGATGCATAATGTGTGGTGCTCTGGCGGGTGCATGCCGCGCATGCCAGGCGCAACGACGCCCGGACCAGGTCTCGCTGTCCGGATGTCACACCACCAGATCCCGAAATTATTGCGCGGGCAGGTCAGCATCATCGATAACAGATGACGCATATTGCACCACATCCCGCCTATGCCAGCATCCGGAACATGCCGGCAGGTTCCGGATCATTCCGGCGTTCTGCATTCACACAAGGTCAGGCAGAAACGGCATTGACCCTCTTTGCCAACCGCGAGATTTTACGCGACACGGTGTTTTTGTGCATGACACCTTTGGTCGCGCCCCGGTGCAGTTCTGGCATGGCATCCTTCAGCGCGGCGGCGGCTGCGTCCTGGTCTCCGGCGGCAATGGCTTCCTCGACCCGGCGCACATAGGTGCGGATCCGGTTGCGGCGAGCCATGTTACGGTCGCTCCGTTTTTTGGTCTGTCTGATGCGTTTCAGCGCCGATGCGTGGTTTGCCATTCTCTCTTTCCTTAAACTGGTTTTTCGGCAACAGTGCCAGGATCGTCTCACACCCCGGCTTCTGTCGACCAGGCGCTGCTTATACGGAGCCCCATCGCTCCGGTCAACCCCACTTTAGCTATGCCCCCACTTTAGCTATACCGTCGTTTACCCCCGTCTTTGGCGTTGGTCTGCCATCGGAGCCAGTCTCTGATCGGCTATCCATTCAGAGAGTCAGCGCCAGCAAGCTGGGGGAGAAACGGGCTATCCTATTTATTCTGCCAGTTCGGGGTTCGCTTTTCGACAAAGGCGGCCATGCCTTCCTTGCGATCAGCGGTGGCGAAAGTGGCATGGAACAAGCGTCGCTCAAACCCGATCCCCTGTGCCAGACAGGTTTCATAGGCCGTGTTGATTGATTCCTTTGCCATAAGGACAATTGGGCGAGACAAATCAGCAATCTGGGCGGCGGTTTTTATGGCTTCTCCAAGCAATTCATCATTGGGGATTACCCGGCTTACCAGCCCGGCGCGCTCTGCTTCACGCGCATCCATATGCCGGCCAGTCAGGCACATTTCCATTGCCTTGGATTTTCCGACATAGCGGGGCAGCCGCTGTGTTCCACCCGCGCCCGGAATGGTGCCGATGGTGATTTCCGGCTGACCAAATTTCGCATTTTCAGCGGCAAGGATAAAATCGCACATCATTGCGACCTCACAACCGCCCCCCAGGGCATAGCCAGCCACGGCAGCAATAATCGGTTTGCGGCAAGTGGTGATGCGCTCCCAGCCATCGCTGATAAAATCCTGCAGATAGGCATCCACGTAGGTTTTGTCGACCATTTCTTTGATATCGGCGCCGGCAGCGAAAGCTTTTTCCGAACCGGTCAGCACAATGGCGCTGATGGCGTCATCTGCTTCCATATCGTCCAACGCCTTGCCCAATTCCTGGACCAGCGCGGCACAGAGTGCGTTCAGTGCTAGCGGGCGATTGAGCGTAACTATGCCGACGGCATTTTTCTTCTCGGTTAATATATGGTCATATCCCATGACAGTTTGCCTCATATTTCGTCAATGAAGGATCATTCTGGCGACAGGGTGAAGCGCACGCTGAGGGCACCATCTGATCCAAAGAAAGTAAGGGAGAGGCGTTCATCCTCACGGCCATAGAGCGTTGGGGAAATCTGTTTCCAGCCCAGCGCCGGAAGGGTTGCAGCATAGAAGTCGATCAGCTGGTCCCGATCACCGGTTCCGGTTGCGAAAGCCTCCACGATCCGCCCGGACGGGGAATCAAAAACCAACCCGGCGCCAGCGCTGAGTACCAGCGATGGTGCCAAAGGTATATCAACCGACTCATCGATGAAACCATCCTGAGTGGTCATGGTTTTACTGACAGCAACCGTGTCGCCGCTTTCCTGTGCGGCGACACGGTTGCTGAAGATAAAGAACGCTGACAACATTGCAGCCGCTGCAGCTATAAGGGTGAATCCAAACAAGCCTCTGTTCATGGGGCTGTGCTAGCCGGTTTCGGGGGTGTCGACAAGTCGATGGCGGAACCTGTTGAGGAT
>CAYUYL010000328.1:0-2063 GCA_964449195.1 uncultured Filomicrobium sp. | reverse complement strand
AAATAAGCCAGACTGTTGTGGCTAGTCAGCTCGAAATCAGCAAAATCCGGCTTGCCTGATGATCCTGTACTGATGGTGTTGAGCAGCATTGAGAAAAGAGGCGTGAGCAATTGAATCACAAAGAGTGTGATCAGCCAGTACAGGATGGTTTTGGCTGTGCGTTTGTAAAAGAAAAGCAATAAAAAGCCCGCGACAGCATAATAGGTCAAAATATCACCAATCCATACAAACGTGACATGCAGAAGACCAATCCCTAAGAGAATGGTTAATCTGCGAGCAAACAATTTGTTCGGGCTGTCCACCTTTTGAGCGGCTCGATCCATAAATATCATAAACCCAACCCCGAATAGAAAGGAAAATAACGTAATGAATTTCCCTGAGGCGAACCAATTCACCAAGTTGTGAAATACATCATTAGACTCCATCTCAAATCCCTTGATCGAATCCACAATCAAAAAATAGTTGACCAAAATAATTCCCATTAAGGCAAATCCTCGTACGATGTCCAAGAAATGCACCCGTTCTTTAAGACTCATTGGTTGTCCGTGTTCTACTTTGCTTACATTCATATTAATGCTCCTTTTCATGTATTGGATCTAAAGATAGATCCTTCAATAAATCAATATACAGGCCAATTCTTAATCATTTATGAAGATCCAATTTTTTGAAAATAAATGTGACAACTTGATGGCAATTGATCATATTCATAAACACTTAAGATTTATGGTGTATCTTTTCACATAGCTAGATGATATATAGTAATAATATATAAGAATGAAGTCATGGAGGATGAGGTGACAGAGATATGACCCATCGAATATTAGTTGTAGAGGATGATCAGGATATTGGTGACCTGTTGCAGGAATCTCTGACACGTACAGGGTATGAGGTGTTGAGAGCCATGGATGGTAAGCAGGCATTGCATGTTATAGATGATTCGCTTGATTTGGTGATTTTGGATGTTATGATGCCAGGTATCTCTGGGATCGAAACGTGCCAGCAAATAAGAGCCACCTCAAATGTGCCGATTTTATTTTTGACCGCCAGATCTAGTACATGGGATAAAACCGAAGGATTACTCGCTGGCGGAGATGATTATATGACAAAACCTTTTTCAGAAGAGGAGCTTCACGCTAGGGTCATGGCGCAATTGCGCAGATATACCATCTATCAGGAAAAAAAGGAACAGGAAGAAACCTATTTAGTTGGCGGTAGCCTGAAGGTGAGTGAGGAATTTAATGAAGTGTGGAAAAATGGGCAGCAAATCAAGTTATCTGATTTAGAATATCGGATATTAAAACTGCTCATGAACAAACGAAACAAAATATTTTCTGCTCAAAATATTTATGAAAGCGTGTGGGGCCAGCCTTATTTTTATTGTTCAAACAATACGGTCATGGTGCATATCCGAAAGCTGCGTGCGAAAATTGAAGATGACCCGGCTCGCCCCGTGTATATCAAAACAGAATGGGGGAGAGGATACCGGTTTGGCACATCGTAAATATACGCTGACCAAAAAGCTGTCACTGCTCATTTTGGTCGCTGCTATCGTAAGTGGTGTTGTCTTTTTGACACTGCAAAAGATCACTGATCACCTGATTGAAGGATATTTAAGTTCGGATGAGTACTATAAGGAAGAATCCGCCAGATACATTCAAACATTCAGCCGCTACGTTTCAGAACATGAGCTGACTTCAACGGATCGAAAAGCATTCGGTGAGTGGGTGAAAAAAGAAGATTATATTAATCTCACTGTTTACAAGGATGAAGTGCTTCAATATGACTCGATTTACTCTGCCGCTGACGAATCGGCCTATGGGAAAGAAAAGGAGACCGACTACGCAAAGCGTCATTCTTACCCGGTTCAATTTAGCGATGGAGAAGGTAGGGTTATGGTAGACGGGTTTTACTCCTCTCGATATCACGATCTCGCCTTTACACTAGAACTGCTTGGTGCAACACTCATTTTTCTCCTGATTGTGCTTGTTGGCATTCGCCGAAGTCTGCGTTACTTGCAAACGATCCGTGAAGAGATTCATATTCTTGAAGGCGGTGAGCTCGAT
>CAYUYL010000327.1:0-2065 GCA_964449195.1 uncultured Filomicrobium sp. | reverse complement strand
TGAATCATAAGTGATTCTGATGACTCAACATTTTTACGGACAGGCTCTTAGAGTCTTTCTGCACTAAGTTGCATTGCATCAGGCCATCCAGCTCCTCTGCATCAACCAGGCTAAAACGGCAACACCTTAAGACAGCACGCTATTGCTACGATGCTGCTGCCACTACCTTTTTCTTCTCTTCCTTAAGCGGCCAGATGCGTCGGTAGAAAGCAATTGTTGCCGGCAGAATGACAAGCTGTCCAATCAGAGAGGCGGAAAGGCAGACACCAGTGAGCATACCAAAAAGACGTAGGGATGGGAGATCTGAGAGCACGGTAACGCTAAGACCAAGGGTCAACACGATGGTTGTCAGCACAATGGCTGGGCCAATATGGTGCACACTTGCAATCAGGCTTTCGCGATAGTCAGCGCCGGGACCAAGCCGTGCTTCCTCAATGTGATAGCGGTTGAGAAAATGGATCGTCGAATCGATAGCAAGCGCAAACGCTACAGTAATGGCGATAATCGAGGCAAATTGCAAGCCGCTGCCGGACAGCCATAGCACCAGACCTGTTGCAAAAATCGGAAACAGCGATGGCAGAACGCTGGCAAAGCTTGCCAGCATGGAGCGGAGTGCAATCCCAAGAAAGATAAAAATGACGAACATGTCACCGATCAAGCCCCAGTTCAGCTCGCTGATCAGTTTATCCGAGTTTTGCGCTGCAATTGCAGATAATCCCGTCACCGAGATTTCATAATCCGGATTGGCCTCGCGTATCGGCTTCAACGCTTTATCGATCAGCTGGACCTGGGGCAGGATTTCACTGGCATCGATATCCGGCAAACGGCCAGTCACAAGCACAGCTTTTTTATCTTTGGAAATAAAGCGCAATTGCAGATGTGTCGGCAAAATGCGGACATAACCCTTGACGGCCTCAGTTCTGGTTTCGCCGGCGTCGGCCAGCCAGCGGCGCAAACTCTCAAGCGACCAGACATTGCCAAGTCCGGCCCGCTTTTCAAGAACTTCATGCGCGGCTGCGATCACGGACAGCGTTTTGTCATCATAGAGATCGGCATCGCTGGTCCATTCAATCATAATGTGCACAGGGTTCGCGCCGGTGAGTTTCTCATCCAGACGTGCTGTTGCTTCCAGAGCCTGCTCTTTATCGGGAACCTGGTCTGCGAGCCGGTATCTGGGTTCCAACTGAAGATAGGCGGCACCAGCCAGAACAACAGCAGCTATACCGAAAGCAAACCAAACTGCGGGCGCTGATGCAACTCTGCGGACGATGGTTTCTGTCACCAGCTTCAGAAAACGCATGGCACCGTTATCTTCCTGCTCACCTTCCTGGGGGGCAGCTTCAGGGCGGATTAGGAATACGGCAAGCGTTGGAACAACAACAGCGACAGCCAGATATGAAATTCCAACCGCCATCATGGCAGCTAGCCCGAAGGTCCGGATCAGGGCTGACTCTGCAAGCGCAAAAGACAGCAAGGCGAGCGCAGCGTTCATAGCGGTCAGTAAACAAGCCGGGGCAACTTCACGCACAGCGTTACGCGCAGCAACCAGGCGGTCCTCTCCAGCCAGAATGTCACGGCGAATGGCACATACCAGATGCATGGAGTCGGAAAAGCCGGCCACCAGGATGAGTGGTGTTAATACATTAATGAACATATTGAGCCTGAAATCGAGACTACCCACGACACCAAGCGTCCACAGGATGGCAATCGTTGGCCCGAGCACGGCCAGCATAGTAAGCGACAAGCGGCGGAAGAATAAAAATGCGGTAAAGGCACCAAGTAAAAATCCAAGACCATTATAAATAAATTGGTCACGTTCTACTGCATTACGAATTTCAAGCTGCATCACAGGTGCGCCCGTCAGACGAACCGTAAGGCCGGAATCTGCGAATGCGGCCTCAGCTTCGCGCTGGATGCCGTAAATAACCTCCTTTGGGCCGGCTTCAGCAATGACATCGCGGTTTAAGGACATGACGATGAGCGCAAGACGTCCGTCGTCAGACAGAAACTTGCCTTTAACAACCTCATTGTTGCGCAGTTCGTTTACAAGGTTCTGGAATTCCGC
>CAYUYL010000326.1:0-2084 GCA_964449195.1 uncultured Filomicrobium sp. | reverse complement strand
GATATAAAGGTTTGCGTTCGGCAATAATAAGTGAACGTCCGCGACACGGCCTGCAAGGGTGTTTTCGATCGGGATCATGGCATATTTCGCATCGCCAGACTGAACCGCAAGCGCCGCATCTTCAAAGGTGGCGCATGAAAGCGGCTCCAACTCCGGAAATGCCTCACGGCAGGCAACATGTGAATTTGCGCCCGTTTCACCCTGATAAGCTATCTTTGCTTTAGTCGTTTTGGCCATGTGATCACCGCATATCCTTACCCGCGTCCTGCCCTTGCCAAAGGCCAGGATACGTGAATTTAAGAGGAATCCGTTATCATCATAAGGTGCAGGAAAAGCGAAACGCTTACTCTAATACCTACTTTTCAGGAACAGCAATAATTTCGCGAGCACGTTCAAGGTCAGAGGGAGTATCAACACCAAGTGGAACAGTGTCAACAATCGCGACATCGATCCGCATACCATCTTCAAGAGCGCGCAATTGCTCAAGGTTTTCGCGCAATTCAAGTGGTGAAGGTTTAAGGCTTACAAAACGCTCCAATGCAGTGCGCCTGTAGGCATATATCCCGATATGGTGATAAAGCGGGCCATCTCCATAGGGGGCCGGAGTACGCGTGAAATAAAGTGCACGCAACACCGAGCTTGAGATCGTTCCCTGCGTTGTCCCGATGACTTTGACAACATGCGGTGCCTGGCGTTCATCTTCCACTTTAATTTCAACTGCGATCGTTGCGATATGAACGGCATGATCGCTGAGCGGCATCAAACACTCGGTTATCAGGCGCGGTTCAAGGGCAGGCAGGTCACCTTGCAGATTAACAACAATGTCAGCATCAAAGTCAGGATCAATGTGGCTGACAGCTTCAAAAACACGATCCGAACCCGAAACATGGTCTTCCCGCGTCATAATGGCTTCTCCGCCCACCTTACGAATGGCCTCAGCAATCATCTTTGTATCCGTCGCAACCACAACACGGCCGGCTTCAGCAGCCATTGCACGCCGCCAGCAATGGACGATCATGGGTTCACCATGAATATCCGCCATGGGCTTGTCCGGCAGCCTCGTAGCTTTCATACGCGCCGGGATAATGATTAATATCTTTGCCATGGTATTTCCTCATAGCGGGATCTGAAGTCAAATCGTAAATGCAGTCTGCGATATAGCAACATGCCGCCAGTTCGCGGAGTTTGCGGTCAGTGTTGGTGACAATAGGTCTCGGCAAGACCCTGCAACTATGGCAATCAGCCTCGTTGTCAGTCGCGGCCGTCACGCTATAGTGCAATAGACACAATTATTATCAAAAGTAAAAGTTTGTCTCGTCGTACGAGCTTTGGCGCGTATTACGGATATCCAAAGATGAAGAGGCGTCCATGATCGACAGTTGGGAGTTCAACAAAATCGCAGCGGCGGTTTTGGCGGCGCTGCTCGTTATATTCGGCGGCAAAGAGATTATTACCGTTTCGCTTAAAGATCACGGTTCGGGTAAGGTCGAAGCCGGATACAAGCTACCAGTCGAAGTGGCAGACGCTCAAACAGGTGGCAACGACACAGCGAAAAAGCCGGCAGGCGTTGACTTTGTGAAAGTTGCAACGCTCATGCAAGCTGCTTCGGTTGAGGCCGGGCTTTCTGTTTTCAAGAAATGCAGCACATGCCATACCCCCGCACAGGGCGGAAAAAACGGGACGGGGCCGAATTTGTGGAACATTGTCGATAAGGATATAGGCGCTGTTGCAGACTTTAAATACTCTGGAGCGATGGCGAACAAAGAGGGCAATTGGAATTATGAAGCGCTTGCGGGCTTCCTCCATAAGCCGAAGAAATGGCTCAAAGGCACGAAAATGGCGTTTGGTGGCTTGCGGAGCGAACAAGACATTGCCGATCTTCTAGTCTACCTTCGTTCTTTGAGCGACAGCCCGGTAGCATTGCCTGCGGTCGAGTAAACGCTTAATGACCTCTATCTTTTATTTAGTCAGTTGTGAAAATCACTTAACCAATTGATAAAAAGTAGCAAACACTGTTTCAGGCGTTTTAAAATTGCAAGAAAAGCGCGGTTGACGTTGCAAAAACTTGCAATTTGCACCTACGG
>CAYUYL010000325.1:0-2085 GCA_964449195.1 uncultured Filomicrobium sp. | reverse complement strand
CCCCCAAATAAATTAATCGAGCAAGCGTATGAGCTTCTTAGCGAAGCCTTGGTCAGTGACAGCGACCACTACGCGAGCTTCCTTCCCAATAGAACGTCCGAGAACGGAACGGTCTTCAACTTTTCTAACCGGAACATTGTAAAATTTGCATTTGTCAGATACCTTTTTCTCAGTGTTGGATGAGGCATCTGCTGCAAGAAGAACCAGCTTAGCACGCGCATGTCTAATTTCTTTGATCACCAGATCTTCTCCTGACACGACTTTACGAGCTCGATTTGCTAGACCAAGCAAAGGATACCATTCAGATTCAGTCATTAGGTTTTTTCACCTTTTCAGCTAGTTCTAGTAATTCTTCAAATATGTGTTCGTCAATCTGTGTCTGAAATTGCTGCTGTAAACTACGTTTGTTCTTCGCCGCAAGAATGGTTTCTTTATCGAGAGAAAGGTAAGCGCCGCGTCCGTTCATTTTTCCGGTTGCGTCAACAGACACTTCACCTTCTTTTGAACGAACTACGCGAATCAGTTCTTTCTTTGGTTTCATTTCTCCCGTCACGACGCATTTTCTAAGCGGGATTTTTTTTCGGCTTTTCACCTTTTATATCACCTCTTATTCGTCAGATTCCTCAGCTACTGGTTCAGCCTCTAAGAAAAGAGATTCAGAGTCTTCAGTTCTTGGGAAAATACCGAGTTCTCTTGCATCTGTTTCGCTTTTAATGTCAATCTTCCAGCTTGTTAATTTCGCTGCTAGACGCGCATTTTGACCTCTTTTACCAATGGCTAATGACAGCTGATAATCAGGGACAATGACAGTTGTCGCCTTATCTTCTTCATTTACAATGACATCAAGTACTTTTGATGGACTTAACGCATTGGCAACAAATTCAACAGGGTCATTAGACCAATGAACGATGTCAATTTTTTCGCCTTTCAGCTCATTGACAATTGCTTGTACACGCTGACCTTTAGGTCCAACACAAGAACCAACTGGATCAACATCAGGATCATCTGTACGAACAGATATTTTAGAACGGTCCCCTGCTTCTCTAGCGACAGATTTAAGCTCTACAGTACCATCATAAATTTCTGGCACTTCGATTTCAAATAAACGCTTTAAAAGACCTGGGTGTGTTCTTGATACATAAATTTGTGGTCCTTTTGTTGTTTTTTCTACTTTCGTAATGAACACTTTAATGCGGTCATGTGGTTTGTAATCCTCATTTGGCATTTGTTCGTTTACCGGAAGAAGGGCTTCAATTTTGCCAAGTGACACGTAAATGAATTTACTGTCAATTCGCTGAACGATTCCCGTCATGATGTCTTCCTCACGATCGATAAACTCAGTGTAAATGACACCTCGCTCTGCTTCTCTCACTCGCTGCGTCACGACTTGTTTCGCTGTCTGAGCTGCAATGCGTCCGAAATCTTTTGGTGTGACTTCGATTTCAACGACGTCACCAACCATGTAATTCGGGTTGATATTAGCTGCATCATCTACAGAGATTTCAAGGCGAGAATCATACACTTCATCTACAACATCTTTTCTTGCGAATACGCGAATTGTTCCCGTTTCACGGTTTAAATCAACACGCACATTTTGTGCTTGATTAAAATTACGCTTGTATGCAGAAATGAGTGCAGCTTCTATCGCTTCAATAATAATTTCTTTACTAATGCCCTTCTCTTTCTCGAGAACAGTCAGGGCATCTAACAACTCACTACTCATTTTTATGGTTCCCCCTTATATCAATGAAAAGGTTAATTGAACGAAACTGCTAATCTTGCGTTAGCGATTTTTTCGTATGGAATATTGATCTCTTTCTTTCTTGTCTTGATCTTCACTGTCACTGTTGCAATCTCACCATCAAAGCTTGTAAGCTCACCTTCAAATGCCTTTTCACCATCAATTGGTTCGTATGTTTTCATGAAAACATTTTTTCCAAGTGCTTTTTCAAAATCAGCTTTTTTCTTTAATGGGCGCTCCGCTCCAGGAGAGGACACTTCAAGAAAGTAGTTTTGGCTAATTGGATCTGCCTCATCAAGCTTTTCGCTCAAGGCTTCGCTCACTTTGGCACACTCCTCGATATC
>CAYUYL010000324.1:0-2097 GCA_964449195.1 uncultured Filomicrobium sp. | reverse complement strand
GATGACGTCTGAATAGGCCGAGAAGAAATTTACAGACATGAAGTTGCTTAATCTTCGCGCATGGCGGAAGCGGACCTGCCCATCATGCTTGAGGACGAACAGGCTGGTGGCGTGAGCGAAAGCTGGTTGCATGAAACATGGGCCTCACGTGAAACTATCAGCTTTATTCTGCCGCCCAGCGAACTGGCAGTCGAACCGGGCGATCTCATCACGTATCGCATTAACGGACGCGACCTTCTTTACCGCATCACAAGCATCGGAGACCGCGGCAGCCGGGAAATTGAAGCACGCAGCATAAACCCGGGTGTGTATCAAAGTGGCACCGGCCGAACCCGGGCCATTTCCGGCATAACTGAGACTGTCGTTGGAAAAGCGGATGCCCTGTTTCTAGATCTGCCCTTGTTGCGCGGCAACGAGCCTGAGAGTGCCGGATACATTGCGATATCCCAAACGCCATGGCCGGGAAATCTGGCCATTTACCGCTCACCAGGTGAAGCCGGTTTTGTCTTGCAGGATACCGCAACCATACCTGCACGCGTTGGTAAGACACTCACGGCTTTGCCCAAAGGACCGGAGAGCAGACTGGACAAGGCTACAGTTCTGCGGGTTCAATTGTCAGATGGGGAGCTCCAATCCGTCAGCAAAGCCGTCTTGTGGGGAGGCGCCAATGCCGCTGCAATCCGCAATGAACAGGGCGGATGGGAAGTGCTGCAATTCATGTCGGCTATTTTGATTGATACTCTAACGTATGAATTGAGCGGTTTTTTGCGTGGCCAAGCCGGAACAGAAACCGCAATGCAAACAAATGCTGTTGCGCCGGGGGCACCTTTCGTCTTGCTCGATTCCACACTGCTGCGTGTAGATCTGACAGCCGACCAACTCATGCTGCCTTTGAACTGGCGCTATGGACCGGCGCAACGCGATATCGGACACGTATCTTTTGCGCAGCAGTCTCATGCCTTTGCGGGCCTTGCGCGCCGCCCTCTCAGCCCGGTTCATGTGCGCGGCAAGCGTACGTCATCTGGCGATCGCACAATCACCTGGGTCCGGCGCACTCGTCGCGGCGGTGACAGTTGGGATGTTGCAGAAGTTCCGCTTGCCGAAGAGCGCGAAGAGTACAGCATTGACATTATGAGATATGACCGGCCGGTACGCACGTTCTCCAGCCTGTCTTCCTCAATCGTCTATTCCGCAGCGGATCAAATTCAGGACTTTGGCACGGCACAAGAGAGTGTGGACTGTATTGTCCACCAAGTGAGTACGACCTGGGGGCGTGGCGCAGGACGCCGCACCAGAGTCTAAATGATAAAGCTACTCCATAGCTATACCGACCATCGTAAGCAAAGGCATTTCTAAGCCTGGTTTCAACCTCAAAGCCATAAGAGCACGAAACTGGTCGGCCCGGAACTCACCAAATCACGGCGATGACATGCCGAAGACCGGTGAGATATGCGGCCTTGTCCGCATCACTCTGTGACGTTTCACAACAGCAGAAAGGAATAGCGCATGTCCAGTCAACCGGCAAACAAGACTTTCGCGGAGACAAAATGGTGGGGATCTTCAATGACGATCTGGGGGGCCGTCATCACAGCGCTGAGCACTGTCCTGCCAACGCTAGGCCCACTTTTTGGAATAGATATCAGCGCTGATCTTATCCAGCAAGCTGGCGATCAGATCATGAGCACGCTACAGGCCATTGGCGGCTTGATCGGAACGGCTATAGCGATTTATGGCCGCGTCCGCGCGAATGAGCAACTGACGCTATAACGCATAAGCCGTAATGCCTGAGAGGTTAACTCCTGGGCATTATTGAAACGCTTGTATACCACCAGCCGCCGTTCCCTGCACCCATGGTATCATATGGCAAGTCTAGCCGTATCCCTGCCTGCAACGGCGGCTGTTTTACAGCAATCCAGGTATATAATGGCATCCGCCACATGCCGTTGAGCCTTGCCAGCTGCGCCAGGCGCCTTCTATTTATGCAAATTATGCAAGGGCCACAACGCCGGGCAACTCCCGTCCTTCAAGCCACTCAAGAAAAGCGCCGCCCGCCGTTGAAACGTAGGTAAAATCATCTGCAACGCCGGCATCATTGAG
>CAYUYL010000323.1:0-2108 GCA_964449195.1 uncultured Filomicrobium sp. | reverse complement strand
CCAAACGGCTTGAGCATATTCCAAACAGCGATCCGCCTTCTGTGCGTGTGATTTCGGACAATCAATACTACAATCCTTATGAGCGTAGCGCCGAAGAAATCAATATCATTGGCCGTATCTGCTGGTTCTCGCGAGAAATCTGATATGATCAAGTTTCGGCAAATCAATGATAACAATCCAGCATTGGCATGCTCACCCATGGTACGGGCGCTGGAGAAAACCTTTGCCTACATCGCTGAGCATGGTAGCATTGAGCTCACACCATCAAAGGCGTTCAAGAGAAAATTTGTGCACTGGGCTGCCCGTGAATTCGATTGGCCTGGCTACACAGAAGCAGATCTCTTTGCGATCAACAAAGTTCTCAACGAGATCGATTTCCGCCCACTGATGGATCTACATGACCTCATGATCGCACTTAAAATCGGCCGGCATTACAAGGGCGCGTTCAAGTTAACCAAACAGGGCCAGTCGTTGGTTGATAAGCCAGGCCAGATTTTCGGTATTGTCACGCCTTTCTATCTGTTCGAAGTCGACCACATGCGCTTTTCGCAAATCAACACTGAGCCAGTTCCAGGTAATTGGGATATCTTTCTGAATGTTTTGAATGTTGAAGCTGATAACGGTGCAACCGGCGCCAAAATCAGACGTGTGTTGTTTGGAGAGCCTGCTTCCAGCACTAACATTTATATGATGAATTACTTCTATGTCCAAGTTCTCAGACCACTGTGCCGGACAGGACTGCTAGATCAGCAGGCTGGCACCGATCGTTTCAGCATGGAAGACGAGAAATTTACGAAAACACCGCTCTGGAAGGCTGCACTCGAACTTGGAACCGATGCCATGGTCCGGCAATCTGCTCAGGACTGATTTCAATACTGCTGAAACTCTATGCGCCCTCTACAAGCTGCGCGTCCCATCCGTTACGATGCAATGCGCAGTGCTTTGAAGGCATGTTGAATAGGATTGCAAAGGCATTTGGGGCCTTTTAGCTTGCTCAGCATGCAAGATGCTCTTTACAAATCATATCCGAAAATTGGATCAAACCCGCTTCCGCCTGGCAAGATGAAGCCAAGCGAGCGCCGCACAGAGCTGTGCGGCATCCTGGCTCTCGGCCTTTTACGCCTTCAGCTGGCAGATAGTCAACCAACTATAAAGAATAGAGAAATTTCTCTACACTCTGCGCCCGTCCTGAGCGTTCATGCAACTCCAAGTGAAAAGGAGAACGCATGATGACGCCAGATACCATCCCGGCACGCCTGGCTGCGCTGAAGACTACATCGACGCCAGACCTGAAAAAACAGTGGCGAGACTTGTTCGAATGCGAACCGCCGCCGTTCAACCGGCGCTATCTTGAAAGCCGCCTTGCCTACCGTATCCAAGAATTAGCTTACAGTGGTCTGAAACCTGAAACGGTCCGACGGCTTGAAAGGCTGGGCGCGGAGCTGGACGGCGGTGATCGCAAGAAAAGCCGTATCCGCACCGATCTTAAGCCTATCACTGGCACGCGTCTTGTTCGCGAATGGCAGGGCGTTGAGCATGTTGTGACTATCACTGCCGATGGCTTCGAATGGAAGGGACGCCCGTACAAATCACTCTCAGCTATTGCCCGCGCCATCACCGGCACTCGCTGGAATGGCTGGGTGTTTTTTGGCTTGCGAAGCCGGAGGCGCGGATGAGCAAAAAGGCAGAGAAAACCAAAGTTGTCCGTAAGCTTCGGTGTGCCGTCTACACCCGCAAATCTTCAGAGGAAGGCCTTGAGCAAGAATTTAACTCTCTGGATGCCCAGCGTGAAGCCTGCGAAGCGTATATTGCCAGCCAGCGTTCTGAAGGCTGGGTTTTGGTGCGCCATCGATATGACGATGGTGGGATTTCTGGCGGCACGCTGGAAAGGCCCGGCCTGCAGCGTTTGCAGGACGATATTGAAGATGGGCTTGTCGATGTTGTCGTGGTTTATAAGATCGACCGTCTCAGCCGCTCACTGGCTGATTTTGCCAAGCTGATCGATGTATTCGATCGCAACGGTGTGACGTTTGTTTCTGTGACGCAATCATTCAATACCACAACATCCATGGGCCGGCTGACCTTAAACATCCTGCTCAGCTTTGCGC
>CAYUYL010000322.1:1338-2112 GCA_964449195.1 uncultured Filomicrobium sp. | reverse complement strand
ACATGAAAGTGACCCTTTGGGATGTGGATCCTGAAGACTGGAAATATCGAAACAGCCAATACGTCGCGAACTACATTCTAACTCATGCATCTAGCGGTGAAACGATCTTAATGCACGACATCTATGACACCTCAGCCAACGCAGCCGTCACGATTATCAAAGAACTCACCAAACAAGGATATCAATTATTGACGGTGTCTGAGCTTGAGCAGTGGAAGGAAGCGCGTGAGAAGAGAAGTGAGTCGAATAGGTAATACCCCTTTTGGTGTGAATCTTAGCGGATTCGCATCTTTTTTTAGGCAGGTCATGAAAATAAAGGGAAAATCTGTTATGGTGAATATGAAGGGGGACTTCAAGTGGTATTGATAAGATTTATAAGTCTCGTTATGCTGACAGTGGTTGGTTTGGCTTTTGTCATAAACAATGTACCTAGTTTGATGCTGCCCATCTATATACTTTCAATGATCGGGCTTATGTTCTGTCTCGGTCACATTGCGCTCCATTATCTACAGCGGATCAGATATTTGTTATACGATGAGAAACAATTGAAAGAGAATCAAATAAACAAACCTCCCGCTAAATGAAGGAGGTTTTTTACTTGTCGTTTTTCAATGATTTTCTCGTTTGACTCCTTGAATTGTCTCAAAAGAGAGACGATGTTCCTCGTAAATCTGATTTGGACAATCAGTAAGAGCATAATGATCCACGAGCTAAGCCCTCCAATCTTTCGTAACAAGGATACAGTATAATGAGAAAAGATTGATATGAACAGCT
>CAYUYL010000322.1:0-1328 GCA_964449195.1 uncultured Filomicrobium sp. | reverse complement strand
TTTATATTTTCGACAATGGGTGAGGAGGATTCAGTTGAAGAGAGTAGACGTGGTGTCAGCTTTGATTTATGACATGGATGAACATATTCTCATGGTGAAAAATGTGAAAGGTTATTGGGAGTTTCCCGGTGGTGCAGTGGAAAAAGGAGAACATCTGCAGCCAGCTGTGATCCGTGAGGTGAGAGAAGAAACAGGATATGTGATTAAAGTAAATGAACTTCATTCTGTTAGAGAAATACTTTTTCAAGATAACATGCATCATGCACTTATTTTTACGTTTTTTGCGGAAATCATCGGGGGAGAGATGAATATTCTAGATCCTGATCATGATATTGAAGAAGTAAAATGGGTAAGCAACCAAGATGCTGAAAAATTAAATCCACAGTTATTCAGCATGTTAAAATTAAATAAACAGACGCGTGCATTTTACACATTTGAAGGAAAGAGAACAAGGGATCAATAAATGAACAAGGAGAGAATGGAATGTTTTTGTATTATGGACCAACCGGTGCTCCAGTGGAAAATCCGGGAGAAGAATGGATGAAAGAAATCTTCTTCCATAAGGATGAAGACTATTGGAAACAAGGGAATGGAGAATCTTCTATTGAAGTGGATGAAGATTGGGAAACGGAAAGTCTTGTTTTCTTTTATCATAAACCTTATGGCTTTTTTCTCATGAGATATCCAGATTTTTTGGTTCCTTTTAAAAAAGTAGAGAAGATAGAAACGATCAAGCATGTCGTTGCAGGCGCACCATTGTATGTACCTTCATGCAGCTACGTCGATCGACATCAAGCTTATGAAATCGTTCAACATTTTCTAAAAACAAAATCGATACCTGATAGTGTTGAATGGGTGGAGTTGAGGACGATTAATTTTCAGCAAAATCTATAAATTTTTTACGAGGGAACCAGATAGACACGTGTTAAGGGGGATGAAATGCATAGTTTAGACGATACGATGCACCTACATGTTGGCTATTATGAACAGGGTGTTGATATTGAAGGGATGTTTTTTAAGAGTTTAGACACAGGAAAATGGCTATTATTTTTTGATCATACATGGTATGGGATCACGCTTTTAAAGCATTATGAAAAATATGAAGATTTAGGGCTGTTGATTGGGGAGTATTCCATTGAAGATGACAAAATTGAAGATGAAGGAAATCAGTTGTTTGAGCGTTTTTTAAAAGAAAACGGGATATTGAAGTCAATGGAGTGAACAGATATTTCTTAGCCTTTAGAGTATTTTTAAATCTAATAAGGGTCAGTCTTATATAAGAAACAAAGAATGGTCAAAATAAAAAACAGACCTAATGTGGTCTGTTT
>CAYUYL010000321.1:0-2112 GCA_964449195.1 uncultured Filomicrobium sp. | reverse complement strand
CTTACTAACATATGTATAGAACACTTTGATGTCATCATTCAATTTAAACTTAATAACGGGTGTGGTGCACAGGTTGTCATTCGAAGAGTGTTTACAATAATTAAGACCAATAATGACGGGGGCATCACCAGGAAATATGTCGATAGTAAACTGTGTCTGCTTGTTGTATACATCCTGACACTTGAGAATCCACGAGCCGATTATGCGAGATGCAGATGAGCAGTTAGGACCCCATCCATGGGAGTAATGGGATGTTGGAGGAGAGATAATGAAATCTAGATGTAATGCATCCGCCAGCTTTTTTGCAGTTAGTATACCACCAACAGACTTGGGTGCTCCAGGGTCATATATGGGGTTGAGATCACTGAGGAGCTCCAGTGACCTCATTGCTGAAAAAATGTTTTTGTGTCAAATGAGACCTGTTTACCTGGTGACGACGGCTTTGGTGATGATTTTTGAGATGGAGAATGCAAGAAGCGATCAGCAAAATTCTTTGGTACAAACGGTGGGGGTAGATGAGGGGTTTCACGTCTTCGTTTGAGATACTTTGCAAGGCAATGCGGGTTATCACGGTAGGAGTGAAAACCACCGCATTCAAAGCATATAATTTTTGATCTTTTGAGTGGCTTGCTAGAAGATCCAGGAGACAATGTATCAGAAGACCGTCGAGTACCTAGAAAGGAATTCAATTTTGGAAGAGAAGAAGTTAGTTTGATCTTTGAAAGGTGTGTAACCACATCTTGAAGCTTATATTGTATGAACGAAGAAGTGGAGTTCGCCGACTCAAGAAGTGGTAGAATCTTTTTTACAATGTCATCTGCACCTGTAAACTTGTCCGTAATAGATTTAAGGGAAGTACGAATTGTTTTTAAGTTATCCTGTGATATGAAAAGATCATTTCGTTTTGGCAAAGCTTTTGAGGTGGAGGAGACATGAAAGTTAAGTGAGTTAAGGTCAGTAGATTTGAGGTTAGAGTTCGCAATGAGCATTAAGGCAAACGTCTCTTCTTCATCTTCAGACAACGGTTTGTGTGCATTAATGTAGACAGAAACACGTGAATTAAACCTCGTCGCAAAGTTAGCAGGAGATTCGTTGTCGTCGCGAACGCAAGAGTGGATTGAATTGAGTAGTTTGACTCTATTTTCTAATACTTCATGATCTGCGTCCTTGGCTATTGTATCAATAACTCCTTCAATGAGGGAGCTGAATTCAGATTCGGTACTAGAGCTGTCTAAATCAATTCTTTTCGAATTGCAGGCGGCATTTAGCATCTCTTGTGACTGCTGATCACAATGGCTGAGGATGTGAAAGCCGACGATTTGTCTAAAAGACTTGGCATTGTTGTTATCGTTGGAGGCTAATTTGTTTACCGCTTTCATCCATAACCGAAGCTGGGATCGATAATGGCGTTTATTTGTCTTCTGATAAGAGAAGAACGGAGGTGCGGGTATAGCATTTCCATTGATAGTAGCTAGAGAGTTCGCAGTGGTTGAAGTTGAAGTCGATAGACCACCGGAAGGGCCCATAACTGTAGGAGTGGTGGATGATGACTGTTGGTGATCTTCGAGCATGATGTCACGTGATCGCTAGAGGAGAACAGAGAAACAGCACCAACGCTGGCGATCGGTGGTCCGAGAAGGAGCCCACTCGACGCAGTTTACTTTAAGTAGGAAACAAGGAGAGGAAAACGTGGAAGGGACTAACAGCACATGCTTACAGCAGTGCTGTCACGTGAATCGATGGAATGAGCTTCTTCGATTAGGAGAGGTTCACACTTCTCCGATTAGGAGAGGTTCACACACCCCCCTAGACAGGTGGATGGGAACCTTAGCACCTGTCTACATCCAAGTCGCAGAGTTCAACTCTAAGAACTTATGCGGCGGTAATGATAGAGTGCCGGACGATAAAACTTTGTGTAGAAGACGCGCCATTGCAGGGTTATGATGAGTGAGCGGATCAGCAAGATTAGCTATACGCTCGATCCATCTTATGATATTAACATCGCCAGATTCAAAAGAGTCACGAATACTTTGAACTACATGCCTGAGGCGGTATTCCCTGCCATCGTGAAGAGTAGTTATAGTATCGTGCAAGCCTTTGCTGTCTACAAGC
>CAYUYL010000320.1:0-2113 GCA_964449195.1 uncultured Filomicrobium sp. | reverse complement strand
AAAACGAATGTTGATGCTGCTTGTCACTGGATTATTCTTAAGTTTGTCCACATTTGCTGCAAGTGCCTCGGCACAAACGGGCGGGTCGTTTTATGAACCGTTCAACAACTATAATACCGGGTTATGGCAAAAAGCCGATGGGTATTCGAATGGAAACATGTTTAACTGTACGTGGCGTGCAAACAATGTCTCCATGACGTCGTTAGGGGAAATGCGGTTATCGCTCACAAGTCCTTCCTATAATAAGTTTGACTGCGGGGAAAATCGTTCCACTCAAACATATGGCTACGGGCTTTATGAAGTCAGCATGAAACCAGCAAAAAATGTCGGGATCGTGTCTTCGTTCTTTACTTATACAGGACCGACTGATGGTACGCCTTGGGATGAAATTGACATCGAATTTCTGGGAAAAGATACGACAAAGGTTCAGTTTAACTACTATACCAATGGTGTAGGAAATCACGAAAAGATCGTCAACCTTGGTTTTGATGCAGCAAACTCTTATCACACATATGCGTTCGACTGGCAGCCTAACTCAATTAAATGGTATGTGGACGGTCAATTAAAACACACGGCTACTACTCAAATCCCTCAAACACCGGGAAAGATTATGATGAACTTATGGAATGGTGCAGGTGTCGATGAATGGCTCGGCTCCTACAACGGTGTTACTCCACTTTACGCTCATTACAATTGGGTGCGTTACACAAAAAGATAACCACATCACAAAACCTGTGACAAGTCACAGGTTTTTCTTCATTTAAATAGAGCTCGTTTTTAATTGATGAACTAGTTTTTGTTCATAACTGTGGATAATATCTTCATAACTTTCGATCTTGTAATCTAACCGTTTAATCGTTTCTTCGATTTCCTTTTGTTTGTCTACGAGTCTTTCTCTCTCATTGACCAAAATACTCTTCCTTGAGGACAATGTACGATCCTCTCCCTCGATAAATAAAGCCGTATATTCTCTAAGAGCATCAATTGACAGACCCGCATTTCTCATACATTTAATAAATTCTATCCACTGAATATCTTCTTCTGTATATTCACGAACACCATTTTCATCACGCCTGATCGGTCTAATTAAACCTATATTCTCATAATACCTGAGCGTAGCAGTAGATAAATCGAGCTGCTTGGCGGCTTGTGCTATTTTCATTATTTTCACCCTTCTCTTCTTTCTCTTACTTGACGATCTCCCTTTTCCCATCATCTCCATTTTAATCGAGAAGACAAGATACTTTTGGCTCAAATCTTGATTCAAGGTTGATGCTAAAGCCTGAATTGAGGCGATCAGAGGGTTCTATGTTGACTTAAAGTTCACTTTAAGACGTACAGTATAGAGGAAGGACCGAATCTTACTTTTGAAAGGATGATCAAGAATGTGTCAGACGCACCAATCAAACGTTTTAAGTGTTTCCCATGCAAAAGCAAACTTTGAACGGACAACCATTGAACGAAGAGCCCTTCGTCCACATGATATTTTAATTGATATTCAGTTTAGCGGGATCTGTCATTCAGATATCCACAGTGCCTTTGATGAATGGGGCGGCGGTATTTTCCCAATGGTTCCGGGTCATGAGATTACTGGAGTTGTTTCAGCTGTTGGGGATGCTGTCACGAAATTCAACATTGGTGATCGTGTAGGCGTCGGTTGTTTTGTCGATTCTTGCGGTACATGTGAATATTGCCAAAATGGAGATGAGCAATATTGCAAGAAAGGAGTCGTTCAAACTTATAATAACCTGGATTATGATGGAGAACCAACTTACGGCGGCTACAGTCAGAAAATTGTTGTGACAGAACGATTTGTTGTCAATATTCCTGACCAGCTCTCCCTCGATGCCGCCAGCCCTCTTCTCTGTGCCGGTATCACAACGTATTCTCCGTTAAAACACTGGAAGGCTGGGCCTGGCAAAAAAGTGGCGATTGTCGGAATGGGCGGTCTAGGTCATGTCGCCATTCAATTTGCACGCGCACTTGGCGCTGAAGTGACTGTATTAAGCCGCTCTTTGAATAAAAAAGAAGAGGCCCTGTCATTTGGTGCAAAAGACTATTTTGCTACAAGTGACCCTGATACGTTTAAGACACTAGCCGGTCAATATGATCT
>CAYUYL010000319.1:0-2129 GCA_964449195.1 uncultured Filomicrobium sp. | reverse complement strand
CGCGAGTATTGCCTGGAAGGCATGCTTGAAAGCTTTACGCAACGCAAAAGTATCACCGTCAACCTGGCAACCCCGCCAGCACCTTTAACGTGAGAGAGGGCGGTGAGAAGCGGATAAGGGTGTTGGGCGGTTATTTGATATGTTTCAACCAGCTGCAACCCGCAATTCGCTTTGCGGGATCTGGGGACCGGATGTAGATATAAACCCAGGCTGCGAGCAGACCAGCATGCCCATGGCTCACATGACGTACTACGCGCTTATATTCTGATGTCTCAGGGCGTTGAGGATCAATGCCTTCATAGATGTCGAGCCATAGGAAAACGTGCGCGGGATCGCGTAATTCAATTACCGCGCCGGATACGGCAGTAGCATGATCTGCAGTTTCCACAAGGCCGGGATAACCGCCGAGATCGTAGAGTATCCCTTGAAGTGAGGCCGCGCCGCGCCATGCCCCTGAGCTTGAGAGGCGCTCTCGAGCCGTATGCCCCAAACGATCGCAGGCTGTGGGCATCAAGGTGCCATAAACAAAAAGGACATTTGTCATGCTGGGTTCTGCTTCAGCTCATGGTGCACCGACATCCCTCCTTCTGAAACCATCGTATGGGATACGTATAAGCAAAAATGGCAGGCGATATCGCTATTCCGCAGGCATTCCGGAAAAGTACGGATGCGATATCGCTGGGTTGCGAATTACTTGCATGTCCATAGGAAACCGCGATCAAAATGGAAATGATCGTGATGAGCCTGGTTAAAGGCGGGACTGAGGCTGACACGGAAATATCCGCATGCGCTCGTATGTACAGCGCGCAGAAACTCGGCCTTTTTGGTATTGCCTTTCCAGTGATGCTTCACACTGATGCGCGTACCATCCGCCAGACGGAAGGCGGATATATCAATGGCATTGGCCGTAGCATGCTCACTGCGCCGCACCCGCCAGAAACGGGAACCAATGATATTGCGGCATGAGTAGGTTCCGAAATTCTGGATGGAGGTCACACGCTGGCCGAAAATCTGTTGCGCGAGTGGTTGTACATCATGAGTAACCCACATGGCAAAGGCGGCTGCTGTTTCACAACTGATCTGGTTAATGCCGATGCTTGCGCCGCCAGCCCGCGTCACGCGCACGGCATTCGTCCACCCGCATCCTTTGCTGAGAGGGCGCGGCGGAATTGGGCGTGCCGTCAGCTGCTTTGAGCTGGCGATGACGCGCCGGCACAAGCCACGGTAATTCTTTAATTCAGCCAGTTGCCAATCCACAAGCAAAGGAAAAGGGCTGTCGATATTCAGAGGTGGCAGTGGGGTCCATTGTGCAGGCAACCAACCCTGGCGAAAAATGATGGCAATGCCGAGCAGCATAACGCCAACAAAAAACGTTCCAGTCACCCATCCCAAGCGCCGCAGCATTCGCTCTGTTCCCCCCAAGAGCCGCCAAGCTTCACGTATTTTCACAACCCATCAAAGCTATTTGCAATATATATACTGAAAGAACCTGCGGCGGTGGTCGTATTTGTAATATGCAACTCGGTTTATACGTCTTATGCGTCTGAACGGCCAGAGGTTTGCTTTGATAATGCTTCAGACGTGGACAATCAACAACAACAAGGTGGAAGCTGATAGTCCACACATAAGGCCAATTTAAATCTGTCAGACGTGCTTTGCGCATCTATCGATGACATGCGCGCACAAATCAAAAATCTGACACTATACCGGAGTTTTCCCAGTCTCCGTAGCGTACCGGATCAGGGCCATCGCGGCCGCCGAGTTCTTTGGCTTCGCCCATTTTGGCCATATCTGCCTGACGACGGCGCTCTTCCGCCTCGGCCAAGGCCCGTTGGGCTTCCGGTGTCAATGGCCGGCGTTCTTGCCTTTCAGCCTGCTCGCTGGTTTTATCATCAGTGTGCTTTAGTTCGTCTTCCATGATGGGCGCATCTGTCGTTGGGCGTTCATTTTTCATCTTTATACCACGCGTGGATATTGTAATTCCATGCCTTGAATTACGATATAGGCATGAAAATGGTTTATGTTTACCCGCATTATATACTGCGATGACAGTTTCACGGCTGCGCGCGTGGCGATGTAAGAGCCCGTCCATAAAAATGTTGAGTCACTGGAATCAGTTATGATTCAAT
>CAYUYL010000318.1:0-2131 GCA_964449195.1 uncultured Filomicrobium sp. | reverse complement strand
CGCGGGTTCAGCCGAAATAAAATGCGTTTAACTTGTTGCCGTCGAGATCGCGAAAGTAGCCGGCATAAAAGTTGTCAGTGCGCTGCCCCGGTGCGCCCTCGTCCGTCGCGCCGAGCTCGATGGCTTTGGCGTAAAGGGCATCCACTTTCTCTTTCGAATCCAGGGCAATTGCCACCATCACGCCGTTACCGACCGTTGCCGGATTACCATCGAACGGTTTGCATATTGAAATCGCCGGTGAGCCCATACCGGTCGTCCAGGCAATGAATGTATCTGTATCCATCATGCGGCTCGCACCGATCGATCCCAGCAGGCCGTCATAAAATTTCGCGGCTTCTTCGTAGTTGTTCGTACCAAGTGTTACGTAACCAATCACGGCAATCTCCTCTCTTTTCGTCAGTACTTGATGGCGTGCGTCAGGCAGTGCCGAATCTTGCAGCAGCACGAGCCTTTACTTTCGCTGCCTCTTCTTCCCTGTTTTTCGCCGGCGCATTTGTCACCAGGTTTTCCAGTAGTTTCTGTGCGACAGCGGTTACCTCATCGACAGCACGATCAAACACCAGTTCGTTCGCCCGCGAGGGTTTGGTGAAGCCGGACAGCTTGCGGACAAATTGCAGCGCCGAGGCGCGAATTTCATCGTCAGTCGCCGGCGGTTCGAAATTGAAAAGTGTCTTGATATTACGGCACATCGTAATTCCCCCTTAGCACCGACCAGTGCTCAAGTTTAGCGGTAAATGACATGGCCGCATACGCCGGGCTGGTCGATGGCAGCGTTTCATAGTCGAGGTAGGAAAAGTTTTCCGTAAGGTCAGGTAATACACGACGACGATAAATTCTGGCGGCCGCCTTGCCATTGAAAAATACGCGTCGCAGACGAGGCTGGCTCGCAAAAAAAGTCGCGAATTCATTGACGACCGCGGTTCTTTCATCAATATCCGCATCGAGACTACCGGGCCTGACTGAAGATGCGAGCACATCCCAGACAGCAATCCCGCGTTGCGTCAGCAACTCGACGCGTCGCGCATAGTCCAGTTCGTCGGATGTACCGTACAGTTCACTCATGATATTCCAGAAAGCATTACGCGGATTACCGTAGTACTGCCGGACCTCGACAGACTGCACGCTAGGCAAACTGCCGAGTATGAGTGAATGCGCGTTATCACCGGCAAGCGGCGCGAACCCCCGCGTATGTCCGCCCGCAGGTCCTGCCTTCATGATTTCTTTCCGCGTCACGCCGCCGCAAGTTTCTCGCGCGCAACGGCATCCGCGTAGAGATAGGCCGGCAGCGCACACGACAGTCCAATCGTCAGATTCAATACGATGAAGAGCCACGGTGCAGGCCCGACGCCGTGATGATGCCTGAACAGGATGGCGATCCAGAAGACGACCGAGCTGATAACCAGGTCCACTGTGAATCCAGCCGCGGCCGGGTTGACGAACAGCGCACGGAAAAAGGCGAGTAAGTCAAAACCGATTTCGCCGAAATGCTGTATGAAAAAGATATACGGCACGACCGCGCCGACAATGGCGAGGCCAAGATAAAAGTACTTCATGTGTTACTCCCCCCGCAGCTTTGCGTACTTGCCGGCACCCAGGAAATGGAGCGAGACATAGGGCTCATCGCCAACAACCCAGCTGTCATGCGGCGTGGCCGATACGTAAAAAAGATCTCCCGGTGACATTATTGTGACATCACCGTTTTCCAGTGCCGCAGTTGCCTGCCCGGAGAGCACCATTCCCACGTGCTCGACCGTGCAGTATTGCTGATCGAGTTCCGGCCCGACATCGTCTGACCATTTCCAGCCGGGTTCATAAGTCGCACGGCCAATCGTCATACCGCCAAGCGTCACGGTTTCGAATTTACCCTTGGCGAAATGGGTTACTTCGTCGGGTTGTTCGAAGCGCTTGAGTACGACATCGAGTTCTGGCTGATTCATTCGCTCGTAAACCCGATCTTCTTGTGCTGACCGTCGCAGAACGGCTTGTTGTTTGATGCACCGCAGCGGCAAAGTGCCGCCTGTTTACCCTGCCAGGAAGAACGGCCGGAGCCACCATTGATCGTCACATTGCCTTTGACAAGCAGCGGCCCGTCCTTTGCCAGTCTCACCTGCAAAGCACCACCGCTCTCTTC
>CAYUYL010000317.1:0-2160 GCA_964449195.1 uncultured Filomicrobium sp. | reverse complement strand
ATTGATTTTCTTGTTCATCTAAAAGTAATTCTGGCCCCTTTTCAAAACCTGAAGTATTTATTTCCGAATCAATCGATTTCCATACTTTTCGGAATCTCTCTATTCGCGAATGTACATCATTTACTTTCTTACTTAGAAAGATATAAAAATGGTAATTAGTTAATTGACCGCTAAAAATTTCGATTAATTCATTTTGACAATAACTTTGAAAAGCCTCTATTCCACCATCATTTAAAAAGTGATATCCGTTTATACTATATACACTTAACTGTTTAAATTCATTTATTTTCTGATCTAACCACTTATAGTAGTTTGTCACACCTTGTTCGAATTCAAGTTTTATTTTCATTAGTCACCTTTAATCAGTAATTAAAATTGCTCGAATTGGACAACTGCTTTTTCTTTTTGTAAAAACTCATCAAAAAAAGATACTAATCTATTTATATTCTCTTCTTTTGAATATAGTAACGGATTATAACCATATGAAGGAGGCATATAATGAATAAATGGTTCCATATCCTCAGGGTAACCAAAATCAGCGTATACTTCACACAATTCATCCAATAACTCTTCAGGTGATTTCTTATTTTTTTCTTTTAAGTGAGACATTATACCATATCTCCATTTCCTTTTTTCAATGTCCCATTGGCTAGATTCTTCTTCTACCAAATCATTGTATAATTCTACTAATATCATTTGGAGTTTTCTATAATCCTCATCTGGATCGCTAGCACCCCAAGCTAATTCTAGGATTAAAGAATTTTCACATTCAGTATGATTAGATAAGTATTCCACTGCATGTTTGCTTATTTCTTTGTATGAGATCAAATCTAGCCTAATTCCTACATATATAGTTTTCCAATCAACTTTTATTTTGTGATGTTTTAAATGCTCTAATGAAAAATACATAATTTAATACATTCCTTTTGTGATTAGACAAACTAATAAATTAGATATTTTTAAAGATTTTTATTTCTGCCCTACACTTCGAAATAGTAAACATCAAATACCCTTTCTGCTAGTGAATGTTAAACCCCCTAACTTCCTGTGTTTCTGGTAAATGTCAAAGGTTTCATATACTTTATCTTATATACTGATCTACTTCTTCTACTGTTGAAATATCTTGTATAAAGAATAATTATTTATTCTGGTAGTATTATTGCTCCTTAAATTCATATGAATACCTCATATAAGTTAATCAACCTTCGTATTAAAGGTTTACTCAGTTAGGTTTAATTTTCACAAATTTAAAGTAGTCTTTACCTTGTCCAAAAGTAAATAAACTTGTGCCTTCTGTTCTGGAGTTTCAGCAACATACTCCATACAAATTTCTTCCAAGCAACTATAGAAATCTAGATTATCCATCACAATTTCATGATAAGATGCTGTGTCCATAAATATCATTACTCCATTATTAAATTCAACGTCCTCTGAATGCTCTGGAAGTTCGTATCCCATCATATGATCTTGCCAAGGTTCTCTATGGGACAAACACTCTAACACCTCAAATAAATCATTCTTCAAAAAAGAAAAAAAGTCTTGAACTATTGGCTGCATATTATTTAACATCAAGATCCTCCTAATTACTATATTTTTTCCATTCTAATACTGGATACAAACTTTCAATTTCCCCTGTTTTTGGATTTTTCCATCCTTCAAATTTTAAACCATTTGATGTACCTTGTATTACATGTTGACCGCCTCTAGTTACATACTCAGTACCATTTTCCATTGCCTCTTGTCCAAATTGGTAAATTTGTTCATCAGTAAATACATTATCATCATAAACAGTCTTCTTATGAGTAGAGGCTTTAAATTCTTTTGTATACATACCACGCTCTTGTTTTGCTATTTTATAGTACACATCATTTATTCCATGGACCGAAGGATGGCGTTCCTTTCTCTCCAATTTATAGGGAATTTCCTTTTCATTTAAATAATTGAAAAATTCCTTTTCATTGTGACCACCACTTACACCTGTTTTACTAACACCTTCTGGTCGAATTAGATGATTTTTGCTATTGTCAGAATACTTATGTTTAAATCCACCTTTCCCTGAACTATCTTTCACACCCATCTTCCCATGAAACCCTTTCGCCCCAAATGGCAAAAGCATCCCCAAAGCCGCATTCATACTCGCTTCCTGCTGTTCTTTCGAGA
>CAYUYL010000316.1:0-2171 GCA_964449195.1 uncultured Filomicrobium sp. | reverse complement strand
GGCTCAGTAAATCACGGCGCGTAATGTCGAGATCAGCATCATCCGTGTAAACCGTAATGACAGGGGCTGGAACATTGTAATCAAATTCATCGTGCGGCCCGATTTCACTGTCACGAACACGCTCGCCAACCAATGTGCGGCCCTGCAACGCCTTGAGTGTTGCAAAGCGCAAGGCAATTCGCGCCAAACTCATGCTGATGCCCTCGATAGAATAAGATAAACTAAGCCCTGCTCATGGCGGTCGACCGTCTCAACGACAAAATTCATTCCGCACTCAGTTGCTTCCAGGCGGTCATCTTTGCGAAATTCAAAGCCGGACGGCAAGCGTGAGGCCGTGATCTCAGCATAAGTCTTGCCCAATAAGAGCTTGCTACCCCACATGCGCGTGCTCTCGCCACCAAGATCGCCCTGGTGGCGACCAATATGCAAGCGGCCCTGTACCTCAAACTCTGGACGATTAGGGTCAGCTTGCGCTACAGAGTAGTTACCGGCAGCCGGCGCATGAGGGATGATGCGCAGCTGCTCAGCGAAATGCTTGTCGATGGCCTCATCCATTTTGGCGAGGCGGCTTGCCCAAGTGTCAGTCATTAGGCTGAGATCACACCGCGGCGCAAAACGCCAGGACGCGTGCACAGGCACAGAGGGTTGCTCTGCATCTCAATATTGCGTCCTTTACCATTAGGCATCGCCCATTGTTTGGCATAGCGTGGCAGGCCGTCAGTGTTGACGGTTTCTTCATAATCAGCTGGCGCAAATCGGGTAATGAACAGTTCAGGGACACCGGCAGGCGCGAAGCGAGCTTCATTGGATGCGATAAAACCAGCCCCACCATTGGCTGCAGTACCTTTTTTGCCTGTGCGGTAACGTTCCCACACAATGCCGCCAAATTCAAAGCGGTCTGTGACCAAGCTGCCGCGCAGCTCGCCGGCCTGCGCTGTGTTGAGGAAAGTCTCACGCACATGTTTGTGTTCAATCAGGGATTTCCAGAAATCATCACCCACAAACGCATGGATGTGAGAATAAGGTTCGTCGAGTTCATCCTCAATCGCGCGCACCAAATCAAAGCACTTGGTGCGTATATTGGTGCTTTCTGCGTTCAACGCAAAGTTGAAATCTGATGCAGCAGTGATGTCAAACTCGTTATGAAGATTATAGAGCGTCCGACCGCCTTTGGTGGTAATCAGACCCTTGAGAGCTCCTACGCGGAAGTGCTCAACGGTCATATCAATGGCGCGGTAATGGCGGCTCATTTTACGATCAAGGACGCTTTGCACCGTCTCAACGTCGTTTTCGGTGCCGAATGCGCGGCGACCTTGGACCTCATCGGCCATCACGCTGTCATCACGTTGGATATGTGGAATAACGAACGATCGCAGCTTGTCTTTTTCGTTGCCTACAGTCTCGCCTGGGCCGCCCCGCTCAGATGGTTCGATCAGGCTGAGATTACCGTCACGCTCTTCAATCATGACGGTAAGCGTGCTAACGCCATCCTCTTCGAACAGGCCAGAGCTGCCAACTTGGCCTGGCACATAGCCAAGTTCGGTATTCACACGGGCAGTTAGAGAAGATAGAGAGAAAGCATCATCGTTAAAAATATCAAGGGTTGGCATATGAGTGGCTCCTTACGTTGGCGCGCATGCGAAAACGCCGGGCGGCCACCCACGCCGCCCAGTGCATTAAACTTTTGGTGTATGGTAAGATTGGTTAGCGGACGATAATACCGTTTGCCGCCAGGCTGGCATTAACAGCATCAATTTCGGTATCGGTATCGATGTCGGCGTGATAAATCAGGTCGTCTTTTTTGACTTCGCAATCACGCGCACTGATCACGCAACGCGCATCTGCATCTGTGGCATCGACATTGGCATAGAGAATAGCAATAGCAGCTTCAGAACCATCTGTTGCGCTTGAATCATGTGGTGCAAACTTGCCGCTTGCTGTAATTTTGCCAAGAATGGTTCCGGCTTCGACTTGGCCGGCGCCACTGGCAATTTTAGCTTGGTCCCGCGACCTGGCGCCAGAAGCCTCGCTGAGAATGTATTCAGCGGTGACTTTGCCTTCAATTTTGACAGGCATGTTTGAAATCCTCTATTCGGCTGATTGGGAAAACGCTGAAACTTGAACGTTAAGCGTCAGGCAGTGGCCTGGCGCCGCTTGGCATAAATATCAGC
>CAYUYL010000315.1:0-2174 GCA_964449195.1 uncultured Filomicrobium sp. | reverse complement strand
GAAATATAACTATAGACACATTGCACGCTCACCTTAGCCTTGGTATCCAGATCGTGACGGATATTGGTGTCCACGCTGCCACCAAGGTGCCCTCCAATCGAACCCGGAAAGGGGTCAAGCTGCAGAGGCGTTCTGCCCACGCGCAGCCAGTCACGCGTGTGCTTGCTCGCCAGAAAAATTATATAGATTCCGGCGACGGGCATAATCAATGCAATATAGGAAATCGGATCTTGCTTTGCGGTCTCAAGAAAGTCTTGAATATCTAGGTAGAGCGGGATGAGCATCGCATTCCAGATCAACGCGAATATCCAGAGTACGATAAAGCCAACTTTCGCGCCCGAGGAAATTTGATTTCCTTGCCAGCGCTTCTCCGTTAGCCAGGGTTGTTCCTGTGTTGTCTCGCTTGCATCAAGCGTCATTAAATTGAGCCTTGTCCTAAACGCGCAAAAACAAGGTTAATGGACAATTGACGCTATCGGAATAGAGATTCCGTCGATCGTCCGCACTAGATTTGGTTATTGAGACCCAATTCCTTAGGGTGCGCCGCCAGAAAACTCTGTGCGGCGTAATAGTCACCGGCGAGCTCGGCGTAATGCCTTAATAAAGTAAGTGGCGCAATGAGTGGCACCTCTCCAAGACGATAAGATTCAATGACGTTGTTGAGGTCAGCCTTGGCCTCTTTATTGAGCTTGTCTTTTAAATACCCCTGCATATGTTGCAGTGCGTTAGTATTTCCTTTTCGCCCGCCTAACTGTTTCAAACCGTCCATCAGGATATTTCGATAACGGAACGCCAGCAGGCTGATCGAATACTTACCTGCCCTGGCCAACAATTTACCGAGCAATCGATAGTGCCTTTGACTATGCGCCATCACCAGATACTTCTGCCGGGAATGAAAGTCGATAATATCTTTGCGCTTGAGCTCATTAGTTTGAAGCTTCCGCCATTCACTCAGCACAAACACGCGAGTAACAAAGTTTTCTCGAAGCTGGGCATCCATCAGTCTCCCGGCTTCTTCCACCGGCAACCAGGGCATCAAATCCATTAACCTTCCTGCAAAGGCGCCGCGCCCATTGGTATGTTGCACGTTGCCGTTGGGGTGATACGCCTTTACTTTAAAGGCACCGCAGCTAGGAGAGTTTTGCATAAACACAAAGCCACAGAGCGGCTTAAGTTGATCGATAGTCTGATCGGCAAGAGCACTAAGCGGATCCGTATATTCTTTAGAAGGATCTTTGATCTCTACCACACGAATGTCGGACTCTGTTTCGCTACCCTGCTCAACCAAACGAATCGGCTCGCGGGGAATACCCATACCAATTTCGACTTCTGGGCAGCGATCGACAAACTCGAAGTAATTGCCCAAATGATCGCGACAATAGCGAGAAAGTTTGTGGCCTCCGTTATAGCGCACCTCTTCACCGAGAAGGCAGCGGCTTATTCCTACAGGTATCTTTTTTTCCATCATAGGCCAAACTATCCTGCATTGCCGAGCCTATGTATAGCCTTGCTAGATTAACCGCGTGTTAGGCCAAAGAGTTTTCCCTCCGAGCAATTGTGCAATGCTACAATCGTCCTGTTTAATTGACTGAGCGAAAACAAGTTGCCTCTAGCAAAGCGAATTATTCCCTGTCTTGATGTCGACAAGGGTCGAGTGGTCAAAGGCGTTAATTTTATCGATATCCGCGACGCCGGTGATCCGGTCGAAATCGCCAAGCGATACAACGATCAGGGCGCTGACGAAATTACCTTCCTGGATATTACGGCAAGTCATGAAGGCCGAGAAACCACCATCCATACAGTGGAAGAAATTGCCGGCGAGGTATTTATTCCGCTTACCGTAGGCGGTGGTATTCGCGAGCTAAGTGATATACGCAACATGTTGAATGCAGGCGCGGATAAAGTCGGAATTAATTCTGCCGCAGTCAAAAATCCTGAATTCGTAAAAGCCGCATCAGATAAGTTTGGTGCTCAATGCATTGTGGTTGCGATTGATGCCAAACAGGTGGAAGCAGGAGACGCTCAAAGCGGAAAAGAACCCCGCTGGGAGATATTCACCCACGGCGGTCGACAGCCAACCGGTATTGACGCCATCGAATGGGCCGTAAAAATGGAAGACTATGGTGCGGGAGAAATCCTCCTAACCAGTATGGATCGCGATGGGACAAAAAATG
>CAYUYL010000314.1:0-2178 GCA_964449195.1 uncultured Filomicrobium sp. | reverse complement strand
CACAACGAGGCCACTACAGAAGAGCAAACGCCAACCGAGCCTGCACAAGAAGAACCGGCAGCAGATGCCGCCGAATAATTTCCTGTCTCCCAATATACGATGTCAAACGCAGTCAATCGACGGCAAGCGCTTCTAACGATCCTGGGCGCAGCGCTGTTTGCAGCTTTTGTCTTTGTGGTGAGCGAGCTTCTAATCCACGAGGTTGCACAGCCCCAAGAAACACCCATAACTTCTACAAACGCCCCATCTGAGGCTCCTGCCGTTCGTGCTCGCAGCCATTCTCAAAACAATGACAGAGCTTTGATTGCTGAGTTGCAAGAACGCGCAGCAAAGCAAAGCGCAGCTCCCGCAATCTCTGACACACCACAAGTACACAAACAAGCGGCCGTTGACGCAGCTCTCGAGCAACACGCCCTTAGCCAGCCCACAAAAGCCAAACTGACAGCAGAACAGCGCCAACGGTTGATCGCAATTATAACTGATGTCAAAGAGCGAGAACGCGCATATAGCCAAACAACAGTGGATTTGATTGACGAGCATTCCAAAACCATCGCAGCGTACGAAGATCTGGTTCCCACGGCAATATCTGATATTCAGGTCGACGTGGTCGTCGTTCCAGACCTTGAAAAGGAGCAACTTGCAGCAATCCGGCAAGCGGCTCAATCCCGCCGGTCGTCACTGGCAGCGATCAACACGCAGATTGCTGTCGATTTTGAGGCTGATATCGCGAATGTTCATGGCGACACGCCTGATTTGATAGCCGCCAAAGACCAAGCTCTCATCGAACCCAATTACGTCTACGAATTGTTCCAAACGCCGAACGATCCGTATTTTGCGGATCAATGGTCGCTTGACGCCGTCCTAAAGGGCCAGGCGTTACCCGCATCTGATAACACGCAGAACAAAATCATCGTTGCTGTTATTGATACCGGCGTAGATCACACACACGAAGATCTGCAAGGTCAACTGTGGATGTCTGACACGTGTCTGGATGAATTTGGCACTCCCATTCCAGGCGGCTGTCCTCACGGTGGCTATGATTTTGTCGATGATGACAACGATCCGTATCCCGATGACGGCCATAGCCACGGTACCAGCGTGGCAGGCCTTATTGCCGCCAAGGCCAATAACGGCGCAGGGATTGCCAGCATTGCTAATAACACAATTCAAGTCATGAGCTTACGGGCTTGCTGCACGGAACAAGGCTTCTTTGAAGCCCAAACAATCGCCAATGCTATTTACTTTGCGGTGCAAAATGGTGCCGCCATCATCAATATGAGCTTTGGCGGTCCGACCGCCTCGCAGAGCATCAAAACCGCGATTGAATACGCGAACGACAATGGCGTTCTGGTGGTTGCCGCTGCTGGTAATTACGCTAGTGATAACGATATGGCGCCGACGTATCCGGCCAACTTCGATGTGCCGAATATGATCTCCGTGGCAGCTACCAATAGCACGAACCAGCTGGCCGCATTCTCAAATTACGGCCAGGCCACCGTCGATATCGCGTTACCCGGCCAGGCGGTGTTCTCCCTCAAGAATAACAACAGTTATGGACCGGTCAGCGGCACCAGCTTTGCTGCACCGATCGCCAGTGCGCTGCTTGCTTTGTTTCTTCACCGCTAAATGAAAAAATCAATTGCTCTCTTTCAGGCTACCATTCTGATTTTACTTATGACGACGCCAGTCTGGCGTTTGCAGGCTCAGGAGCTCGACACAGTTGACAACATCGGCGTTGAGCCTTCGCGAACAGAAAGCACCGAAAACCTTCTGCCAACCAACAAAGAAGAGGCCGCCACCGGCTATAGCTTTTTGCAGCCGGATGATCCCCGCATGCTGGCTGGAACTGAAGATGAAATCATTTCTCACGAGGCAAACGAACAAGCTATTGAGCTGAGCGGTAGCAGTTATCAAAGCCACCCGCCTCTTCCTGTGTTTCATGACAATCAAATTGAAACAGCGGGACAGTTTGAAGTCAGCCAGTTCACTGGCGACATGACCTATCATTATGCTCTCGATTTGCCTGCAGGTCGCAACGGCCTCACCCCTGATGTGGCCCTCCGGTATAACAGCTCCTATACAGACATAAACTCGGCTGTTGGCTACGGCTGGGAGCTCGAAATCCCAAAAATCGAGCGATACTCCAACACCGGCATCGAAGATCTCTATAGCCATCAG
>CAYUYL010000313.1:0-2192 GCA_964449195.1 uncultured Filomicrobium sp. | reverse complement strand
GCCAAGCATGCATCATTTACGCGGCGGCGGCCAACGTCCAGCATCTCCGGGCTGATATCACAGATTACCGCCCGGCATTCTTCGTCGCCACGCTTTAGAACCCGAATTGCAATATCTCCGGTCCCGCCTGCAACATCAAGAAGATTGAACGGCAGCCCTGATCGCGGCGGGTTGACCTGGCAGACGAGATCAGCTTTCCAAAGCCGGTGCAAACCACCTGACATTAAATCGTTCATCAGGTCATAGCGTTCGGCCACCGATGAAAATACGCTGTTCACCATGTCCTGCCGATGCTCAGTATCAACCCTTTGAAAACCAAAAGTGTCTTGCGTTGCGGCTCTGTCTGTCTCGTTGCCGGTTATGGTCACTGTGTACCTGTCCATCCTTGAGCGTGTTGTGTAGTCCGCCGTTACAACGGAAAAAGTTAGGGCACCAGCTTGTAGCCACCTGTTTCGGTAACGAGGATTTCTGCGTTTGAAGGATCGCGTTCTATTTTCTGGCGCAACCTGTAGATATGCGTTTCAAGTGTGTGTGTTGTCACCCCTGCATTATACCCCCAAACCTCATGAAGAAGGACATCACGGGTGACAACTTTTTCACCGGAACGGTAAAGAAACTTTAGAATTGACGTTTCCTTTTCGGTTAGCCGCACCTTTGTGCCATTCCCGTCAACCAGTAGTTTGAAAGCTGGCTTGAATGTATAGTGGCCCAGAGTGAAAACCGCATCTTCGCTTTGCTCGTGTTGCCGCAATTGTGCACGTATGCGAGCAAGCAAAACAGCAAATTTAAACGGCTTTGTAATGTAATCGTTAGCGCCTGCATCAAGCCCTAAGATCATATCCGCGTCTGAGTCATTTCCTGTCAACATGACGATCGGTGCCTTAAAGCCAGACTTGCGCATGATTTTGCAAGCTTCACGCCCGTCCATGTCTGGCAGACCGACATCCAGGATCATAAGATCATAGCGATTGACTTTAACCAGCTCCAAAGCCTTCGCGGCACTATCAGCAGTTGATACATCAAATTCATCGTGCAACCCAAGCTGGTCGCGCAATGGCTCACGAAGGTCCTCGTCGTCATCAACGATGAGAAGCTTGCGCGCTGTGCTCATAATCCTGCCTCCGATTTCAAATTTCATACGTCTGATGTGAGTTTAGCATCAAGCTGCTCGTTATCCCAACCAGCTCTCGTGTGATAACTGACGATACGGCCTAGTTCTATAACGTTTCAACGAATGTCAAATCGGGATTTTGATGGTTTATGGCTAGTCAATTCGTCACACGATGTTGTGAGGCGTGTATTGGCGCTGCTGGTCTCACAATTAAAGCGATGCCATATGATCTTGGCACATCAATCATCGCGTTTGTGTCGAAAAGCTTGAAAAATAGATATGGATATGCTTGGCCTTTGCAGCATTGCTAATAACGCTCTCATAATTACAGACAGTTTAGTAAGTGGAGGCTTTTCAATTGGCACGACAGACTATTCGCAAAGCTGTGTTTCCAGTTGCAGGTCTGGGTACACGTTTTCTGCCAGCAACGAAGGCCATGCCGAAAGAAATGTTGACCGTGGTCGATAGACCTGTGATCCAACACGTTGTCGATGAAGCCAAGGCTGCGGGCATAGAACATTTTATCTTCGTCACCGGCCGTAACAAAAGTGTTATCGAAGACCATTTCGACCGCATGTACGAGCTTGAACACACGCTGCAAACACGTGGTAAGGATAGAGTGCTTCATACCTTGATGGAGGATTTGCCTGGGGCCGGCCAAACAAGCTTTACGCGTCAGCAGGCGCCGCTTGGTCTGGGGCATGCCGTCTGGTGCGCCCGCGAAATAGTTGGCAATGAACCGTTTGCGTTACTTTTGCCGGATATGTTGCACCACGATCAAATTCCATGCTTGGCAGAAATGATTGCGGCCTATGATGAACATGGCGGTAATCACATTGCCGTTGCACCGGTTCCGGAAGACCAAACCCACCAGTACGGTATTGTCGGTGTTGCTGATACGACTGCTAAGGTGTCGCGCATTTCTCAAATGGTTGAAAAGCCGGCTCCAGGCACTGCGCCATCAAACCTGCACATCACCGGGCGTTATATTCTGCAACCTGAAATCTTCGATTTGTTAGCCCTGCAGGGGCGCGGTGCCGGGAACGAAATTCAATTAACGGATTCTATGATTTCTTTAATG
>CAYUYL010000312.1:0-2192 GCA_964449195.1 uncultured Filomicrobium sp. | reverse complement strand
AGACTGATGATGCGGCGCATTGTGAAAGACTGAAATCTAAGAATAATTTACCGGATGGACTCTTAGAGAGAGTGCAAAGGTATATCGAAGTAGATAGTAAATATATGTCAGTCTTAAATAGTTCTGCCGTTGATGCTGATCTTTGGGTGTGGCCGTTAAGAAAGGATAAAAGCTGCGTCAAGCAGTTGCTTCTGTTTCTTTCGGATGACGAACGCGACCGGGCTGGACGCATGAAAAGCCAGACGGTACAAAAAAACTTTATCGTTGCGCGTGGCGGTATGCGTCAGGTTCTTGCCCGCTACCAGGGCGACAATGCTGCCGGATTGCAGTTTGAATATGGTCCGTACGGTAAGCCGGTGTTGAAAAATACCAGCTTGCAATTCAATCTCAGCCATAGTTCTGGCTGGGCGGCACTGGCCGTTACCAGAGACTGCGAGATAGGCGTTGACATTGAAGCAGAGCGGCACGTCACTCCGGGCTTTGCTGAGCGCTTCTTCTCTGGCGCTGAAGCTATGGTGCTGTCTGATTTAAGTCAGTCTGAGCGTATGGCCGCTTTCTTTCGCATTTGGACTGCAAAGGAGGCAGCTGGTAAGGCCCTCGGGCTTGGATTGGGACTTGATTTCAAATCTTTCACTATCCATCACACCGCTAACCGACAAACGTTGTGCGTTCCGGTCGGCAAGGTGTTGGGGACGGGGCGTAAGAAAACTTTGTATTTAAGCCGCTTTTCGTGGTTGCCGGATATCCATGGCTGTGTTGCCGTTGCCACCGGCCGACCGGTTAACTTGCATATCCGAAGTGCCGATGACGGCACAGACTTTCAAATCATACACTCGGCAGTCTGATTATGGATATCTGCAGTCTTATCGCTTATTTCGCATAGCCAATGTTCTGAGCCTTAATGCATTCAGCTTGATAAAGCCTTCAGCATCCTGTTGGTCGTAAGCGCCCTGATCGTCCTCAAAGGTGACCAGTTCGCTTGAATAGAGCGACTTTGTGCTCTCGCGGCCCGTGACAATGACATTGCCCTTATAGAGCTTGAGTCTGACGGTACCGCTGACATTCTCCTGGCTTTTATCGATCAGAGCCTGCAGCATCTCCCGCTCCGGGCTGAACCAGAAGCCATTATAAATCAGCTCCGCATAACGCGGCATCATTTCATCTTTAAGATGGGCGGCGGCGCGGTCCAGTGTGATAGATTCAATCGCGCGATGGGCTTGCAACAGGATTGTACCACCCGGCGTTTCATAAACACCGCGGGATTTCATGCCGACAAAACGGTTCTCGACCAGGTCAAGGCGGCCGATTCCGTTGTCGCGGCCGAGGTCGTTCAGAGTAGTCAGCAAAGTCGCCGGGCTCATTGCTTCGCCGTCTATGCTGACTGCATCGCCACGTTCAAATCCGATCGTGATTTCGGTGGGTTTATCCGGTGCGTCTTCAGGGCTGATCGTACGCTGATAGACAATTGGCGGCGGAGCGGTATTCGGGTCTTCCAGTACCTTGCCCTCGGATGAGGAGTGCAACAGGTTGGCATCAACGGAAAACGGCGCTTCGCCTTCCTTGTCCTTGGCAACCGGGATCTGGTGTGTGCGGGCAAAGTCCAGCAGTGCTTCGCGGCCTGTGAAATCCCATTCCCGCCATGGTGCAATAATCTTAATGCCTGGCTCCAGTGCATAGTAACCAAGTTCAAAGCGCACCTGGTCGTTGCCCTTTCCGGTCGCTCCATGGCAGACAGCATCTGCTTGCACCTGCCTTGCAATCTCGATTTGCTTTTGCGCAATCAACGGCCTGGCAATGGATGTGCCAAGCAGGTAGAGCCCTTCGTAAAGGGCATTTGCGCGAAACATGGGAAATACAAAATCCCGTACGAACTCTTCACGTAGATCTTCGATGAAGACATTTTCCGGCTTGATGCCGAGCATGAGGGCCTTTTCACGGGCTGGCCCTAGTTCTTCGCCCTGACCGAGATCCGCTGTAAAGGTAACAACCTCTGCGCCATAGGCCTCCTGCAGCCACTTAAGAATAATCGATGTATCAAGCCCGCCGGAGTAGGCGAGCACCACCTTTTTGACGGTTTTCGCTGTGTTTTGAGCGGCTTGACTGGCCATTTTAAATGTCCTCGATATATAATAAAATTCAAATGTTAAGCATCGTACTAACACATATGCTGAAATACGGCGAGAGTCATTTTG
>CAYUYL010000311.1:0-2216 GCA_964449195.1 uncultured Filomicrobium sp. | reverse complement strand
GACCGAACTTGCAGTGGTATGATCAGCTTGGATGGGATGATGTGACTCAGTAGGATTAGGGAATTGTGGTTCCGATGGTCGCGGCATATCGTGACGAAGATGTGGAGTGTGGATCTGGAAAGGACGCAAACGACGAAAATTTTCCTGTTGGTTCTTTCCTCATCCGTGCCGATCTTCGTCCTCATATCGCAAAATTCTATGCTTTTGCCCGTGCAGCGGATGATATTGCTGACTCTGGCCAATTGACGCCCGGCGATAAGCTCAAGCGCCTCAACGCCTATGAAGACGTCTTATCCGGAACAGCCACCGGCCTGAGCAAGCCGGAAGCTCTTCGGACCTCACTCCTTGAGACAAAAATCTCCTTAGAGCACGGCATTAATTTGCTGGCCGCCTTTAAGCAGGACGCCCAAAAGCAACGCTATCATAGCCTCGAAGACCTGCTTGCCTATTGCCGCCTCTCAGCTAATCCTGTGGGGCGCTACCTGCTTGATCTTCATGGGGAGAGCCCGGAGCTGTATCCGGCGTCAGATGCGCTTTGTACATCGTTGCAAATTCTGAACCACTTCCAGGACTGCGGCGAGGATCGCAAGGCCCTTGATCGCGCTTACATTCCGCTGGATTGGCTAAGGGAAGAAGGAGAGACGCTTGATGCTCTTGATCGTCAAGTCCTGTCGCCGGGCTTCCGGCGTGTGATGGACCGGCTGCTCGACGTTTGCGATCGGCTGAATACGGACGGTGAAGCGCTTGAAGGCAAACTTGAAAGCCGGCGTCTTGCAGCAGAGAGCGGTGTGATCACCCGGCTTGCCAAGCGCCTGTCGGCGCGCTTGCGCGCGGGTGATCCTCTGGCCAACAGGATTGCACTGTCCAAAGCTGATTTCGCGGCGGCGGCATGGGGGGGCGCCATTGCCGGCCTCGTGAGGCCTTATTTCAGGCCGCGTGCACGCAAAAAGGTGGCGGTATGAGCGGCGAACCGCCACTGGAAGAATTGCTGCCAGGTCCAGCACCAGCTGGGGTGCCCCCAGAGACTTATGCCAAGTTGATTACAGCACGGTCGGGCACATCTTTCGGCGCCGGCATGGCAATCCTTCCGAAACGCCGCCGCGCCGCCATGCACGCTCTCTACGCCTATTGCAGGATCATCGATGACATTGCCGATGGCCCCTTTCCCATAGACGACAAACATGCCACCCTGGATGCCTGGCGCAATGAGATCGACAATATTTTTGCAAGCGCGCCACAGTCTGCGGTCGGTGAGGCTTTGCGCCAGCCGGTTGTTGCCTATGACCTGCCAAAGTCCGAATTTCATCTCCTGATCGAAGGCATGGCGATGGATGGCGGCGCGCCTATTATCGCACCAAGCCGGGAAACGCTGTCGGCCTATACCCGGCGGGTTGCCGGTGCCGTGGGCATACTTTCCATGCGCATCTTCGGCGCCTGGCGCGGGGATGTGTCTGAGAAATTCGCCTTGTCTCTGGCCGATGCCCTGCAGCTCACCAATATCCTGCGGGATATTGAGGAAGATGCTGCCATGGGCCGTCTATATCTCCCCCTCGAGTTATTGGCAGCGCATGGCATTCCTGCTGAGAGTCCATTGACTGTCATAGATCACCCCAACCTCCCGGCGCTCTGCCGTGATCTCGGTGCTGAGGCCCGGGCTTGTTTTGACAATGCGCGCCGCCATGCAAAGCGGCACAAACGTATCGCGCTGGTACCTGCCCTAATGATGATGGGGGCCTACGAAGACTATCTTAACCACCTTGAAGCCCTGGACTGGCGATGCCAACCTGAACGCATGCAGCTGTCCAGGAAGCGCAAACTCCTCATGGGACTGAAATACGCCTTTTTCGGCCCTGGAAAGATAAAAGGCCTGGAATGACTGGGCGTCTGCACATTGTCGGAGCCGGTCTCGCCGGCTTGTCAGCCGCGCTCCATGCCGGTGCTGCAGGACGCGATGTACATATTTATGAGGGGGCTGGTTATGCGGGCGGGCGCTGCCGCAGCTTTTATGATGACCGCCTTCGGCGTCAGATTGACAATGGCAATCATCTGGTCCTCAGCGGAAACATGTCTGTCCAGGATTACCTTGTTCTTGCCAAAGCCCCGGCCGATGCCTTCACCACCGCGCCTGAAGCCGCTTTTCCATTCTTTGACATAAAGACGGGTGAGCGCTGGGCTGTGCGTTTGAATGATGGCACAGTTCCCTGGTGGCCTATGAT
>CAYUYL010000310.1:0-2232 GCA_964449195.1 uncultured Filomicrobium sp. | reverse complement strand
TTCTATAGAAATCGTTCGATCCTTTTTCTTAGCAGTCATGAATTCATGACTATGAATAGAACGAATCCTACCTTCAAGTAAATTGAGTATAGACCTTTTATAGATGACATACACACTGTGAATATGATGTTTATCAGGACAATAGGGATCTTGTAAAATGAATTTTATACGTTCATCTTCTTTTTCCATTTTTATTGCATCAAGATCATATAATAAAATATGATCAATTTCTTCTATTTTCATAGGAGGAAAAGTATCTACTGCACCTGTTTTATTTTTCATATGATCACTCCAATAATTGAAATAAACCGCTCTTACTCCAAACAATCCAATCTTTCGAGACACTTCAACATGTTTCCACTTTTAAAGAAATTGAATATGGCTCCCTCACTAAATCGCTCAGCTCTCAAACCCCCCATGATGAGAGCAAGTACACACTGCGCATTTAAATTTGAAATGTCCACATGCTCCATATCGTTCGTTCCCCATTCAATGCCATTTTCTTTGAGGATTTCTCTATAGTGGGTAAGTTCCATTTCTTGATGCTGTTCTGCAAAGGTATAGACATCTTCAATAAAGCGTTGGACCGTTTCGGAATAATTCACAAAGGGCATCTGGATTGGGCGTTCAGCTGTTCCATCATTTTCCTGATCGATCACCCATTCTCCGATATGATCCTCCTGAAGCATCGGTATGTATTTTGTCAAAATCTCAAATTGACTCATCGTTATCCTCCTCTATTTTTTAGAATGTTTTCAAGCCCGACAATAATAAAAGGAAACATTTTCAGGCCATGTATCGTGCATTCAGGAGTGACATTAGTTCAGAATTAAGCTGGAGCCTTCAAATAGATCGAAGGCTCCATTTCCAACTAAATTGCTTTAGCTAAAATCATAAATCGGTGTTGTTTTGCGTCAAAATAACCCTTTTGTTCAATGGTTTTATGAATGGTGTATAATTCATCCTTGAAATTACTTATTTCAAAACCTGGCACTTGCCAAGGAATTGCTTTTAGATAATACACCAATGCTCCGATATCATAAAATCTTAGAATGGGGAACTCTTCAGCACTTTTCAACACCTCAAAATGATTCTCCTGTATCTCTTTTAAAGCTAGCTTTAAGTTCCAATCAATAAATTCTTCATTTATTGGTACCCTTAGATTCTCATTAATCTCTATGCAATCGAGTCCACCGACTTGTTGAGTTAGAAAAATACCTTCATTCGAGATAATTCTTCTCACCTCTTGAGATGAAAATGACTCATGTTGATTGATGATAAGATTAAATTTTCCAGTCTCAAACGGCAAATTTTCATCATTAGAAATTTGAACTACCTTCACTCCTAAAGGGGTTAATCGTTCTTTTGCGACAGGTACATTAGGCAAGTAACCTTCTGTAGCATAAACTGATGTTGGAAAAGGTCTTAATTTTGATAAAAACTCTCCACCACCTGTTCCCATGTCCAGCATTGATTTTGCACTTTGAACAAGAGAAGTAGCTATACTACCATATGACCATGAAAGCAACTCACTTTTCATTCTTCCAGTTTCAGATATGAATGAGAAATCCCACCCAACAAAAGGTTCATCTGCTTGTTTTATAAATGAAGAAAACTGTTTGTCATTCATCATAATCCCTCCAATTATCATTTTGCAGTTTTAATGATTAAATAATAGGTGGGCCTCTTACGAATATATAAAGTTGTTATATTTCATGTTCTTTTAGTCTCATATTCAATAACTCCCTGTAAGAATCTTGATTTTTGACATTCATTCCAAAATTCATTCAACTGATATTTGAGTAAGACATGATTTTGTTTGAGAATCGAGAGTTCATGATGGATGTCTCATTATAGAGGTCTAAGTACAATGATAGAAGAGAATACGAAAAAAGAGCTTAGGAAAAAATAGATTGTTAGTTAAAGTAAAACCCCTCCTGTTGGAAGGGTTTTTTCATTTAGTTACTGCCTTTTCTATTGCTGTTTTCGGTCCACCAATTTCGTCTGCTGTGGGTCCATATATAGTTGGAATCGTTTGAATGCATTTTGGTCTATCATAGCTGTCATTCCCTTTTTATTTAAGAGATAAAGACACTACACACTCCACATGCGCCGTATGCGGAAACATATCCACTGGCTGCATGTATTCGATTTTGTAGTCTTTTGACATGTATTCAAGGTCTTTTGCTAGTGTAGATGGGTTGCAAGAGACGTAGACAAAGCGTTTTGGTT
>CAYUYL010000309.1:0-2249 GCA_964449195.1 uncultured Filomicrobium sp. | reverse complement strand
TTAAAGCATCCTTTTGAGCCAGCTTTTTTTCGTTATAGTTATACCGAATTTCCCAAGTAATCGTTTGTGTGACTGGATCGTAGTGGGCGGCTTTTTTATTTAAAGGACTGCCTCTTGTCACATTCACTGTTCCTTCTGCTGAACTAATCTCTTTATCAGCAGAGACAAGGGACGCTTTATTACGAAACACAGACTGATCTTGATTCGTAATGTCCGTTTCATACATTAAACGGTAAGCGAGATGCACGTCATCTTTAAATTCGATCGTGAAATCTTGACCATCTGCTGTTTGGCCGATGGTGTAGTGATTTTCGTCAAGCAGCTGTCCAAGCGATGTTTCACCATTTAGCTTTGTATCTACACGATAAAGCTTGATTGAATCTTTTTTTAACGCTTGACCTTCTTGAATCGGATCTAACAGTTTCGCTTGTTTCACATCATCTAAGTCCATATTAAAATCGACTGTCCATTGAATGGTTTCAGCATTGTAAGATCGATTGGGTTCTCCCTTTTTAGAGACATTCGGACCATTTGGAATGTATTGAATCGGAATCGATATCGTATCTTTGCCTTCAATCGGGGTAATCACCACTTCTTTTTCTTCAGTGATCACTGTTTGTTTATCTAATTGTGTCCATACTTGAAGTGTTCCTTGGATATTTGAATATTGTTTAATAAAATCTGTGAACTCGATGGAGGCATTTCCGCTTTCATCTACAGAAAAATAGCCGATGATCGATTGATTAAATTTCATCTCGAGTCGATCGATTTTTTCGTAAATGACTAATTCCTCTGGAACCTTGAAATGGAATTCATCCCCGCCATTATAGTTATGACCATTCGGGATGGCCCACTTATAGTTAATGGAAATCAGTGAGTTGACGTCAGGCTTATCAACTGAATTACCTTCCTGATCTTCAAAAATTAATTTCGCATCAGTAAGGAGATTTTCTTGTATCTGCATTTGTTTTGAAACACTTTGCAGCCCTACACGCTTAGACACGTTCACTTTGTTTTCTAGTAACTCCTCTTCATCGCTTTGTGTCTTTTGAACAGTTTCTTGATTGTTAGCAGCTTTGTCTTTCTCCGATGAGGTTGAATCATCTTTTGAAAGATTTTCTTTATGCTCATTTTGCTTTGTTTTCTCTTTTTTCTCAGCTATACTGGTGACGTCAATATCTATAGATCCTTCTAAATTCGGATCAAGCTCAATATCCTCATTGAATGTGACCGTCACTTCATTTTGTTTTGAAACGGTATACTCACCAACAGGGATGTTATCGACAGTAATGAGTTCTTTCTGCTCTTTCTCTACCTGCATGACTGAAGGAAGAGAGAGAATATACGGATATTGCTTTTTGAGATCAATTCCTTTAATAGACCAATGCACAATGGCCTTTCTAACTTGCTGATCTTCTATGTTTGATAACTTGTTGCCTTCGCTATCAGCAAACTCAATATTCCCATAGATATTCTCTTGAATGTCTTTAGCTTGTGCCCCTGCTAAAGGCAAGATTCCTAATATACTAGACTGTATGACTAACACCGCAATGAGAGCCAATGACAATATTCTTTTCAATACATCCACCCTTTTCTAAAATTAATTTTCAACAATGACAAAAAAATCAGTTGTATACTGTCAGATCGATCACTCCGCTTCTGATCAAATATTTTCTAAAAAAATGCACCTTAAGACCCTATGAATAAGATGAGTTGATCAATCATGAATTGAAAGGAAATCATGAGTAGTGGGTATAGTAACTAGATAGGGGTCTATAGCAATGGGGAATAGTGAGAGGGAACATGAAAAGAATAAATGTGAATTTTTCTATTTATACTGGAATGAACAACAAATGATTAGTACATGCATATATAAGCATGTACTCACATATAGAACGTTCATATAAAACAAGCATGACTCATATGGTATGTATGGTGAGATAGTTCAGCATCATATAGATCGCATTCCTTCTACTCCCTTCCATATGGTAATCAAAAAGCCGATGCTTTTTATTCTTACTTTTACCGTTTGAGCAGCAAAAAGATAAACAAAATGATCCATTTTTATGGGATTCATGGCATACTTATCATCTTTTAAAAGAAAGATATGGAGAATCAGGGTATAACATTTGTTTTCGTCTAATTTTTTTCTCTTTTATCGTCAAAAGTGAAGACAAAACGATTTAGGCAAAACATTACAATCATTTCATGCCTATTTTGAGCTCAAATGTTCTTCATCTGAACTTCAT
>CAYUYL010000308.1:0-2269 GCA_964449195.1 uncultured Filomicrobium sp. | reverse complement strand
AGCATCACGTTGCCAACGTGAGGGTCGTGAGTTCGAATCTCATCGCCCGCTCCATAAAAACTAAACGCTTTATTCTATTATTATTTATTTTTTTATCAGCCGTATGACTTATTGTCGTGCTGCGTGTTGCGCAAGGCGCACTGTTATTTCCATAGAAAGCCGGCGCAGGGAGTGTCCAGCCGCTCCTGGATATTTCGCAACGAACGAGCGCTCAATGCCCGTGAAACGAGCCGCATCTTGGAGCACGCTCATGCGCGCAATAACACTTTCAAAGCAATAATTCTCAGGGTCCTGCATTAGCCAGTTATGATATTCCGTGTCTGTCGTTGATGTCATATCCTTCATATTGATGACAACACCAAGATTTTTGGCAAATCCCATTTCTGGGTGCAAAGACTTAAATCTGCGAAAAACCTCAAGACCGCAAGTCGAAATATAATCTGCCTTGGTTGGAGAAATGTAATAATCAGATTCTCTGAGCCAGCTTTCTGTCAACACAGACAGACCGGGCGGGCAATCAATCAGAATAATATCAAATGAATGCCTGAGTTGATCCAAAAGAGCGCCTATGGCTGTACGCAGATGTGTGTGCTGGCCCTCGCGTGAAACTTCACGCTCGAATAGCGTTAACTGCACATCACTTGGCAAAACTGAAATTGAACGGGCATCGTCAACGTCAGAAACGTTCGGGACAACATAATTGCGCCAATTCTCTTCTTTCTCATTGAGCATCGTGCCGATCAGATACTCTACGATTGTTCTGCCGCTTGACTGAATGTTGTAGAGATCTGTTGTACTCATCAGCATGGCGCTTACGCTGGCTTGTGCGTCTGTATCGATCACCAGGACGCTTTTACCGTCGAAGACCGAAAACGTTTCCGCCAATCCCATAACGACGGTTGATTTACCGACGCCACCCTTCGTGTTCATAATCGCGATCGTATTATTCATCGCCTGCTTCCGAGCGCCTGGGACATGTCGTTAGTTACCGTGCGGCTGCGCGCGCTTCTTCTCAACAGGTTCCAACTCCAAGGAGGCCCTGAAATCATCTGCGAAAAAGGGCACTGGCGGCCAAGTATTGTCTGCACAACAGCTTTGGCTTGTGAATAGACGATTCGGATGGCGGCGTGATGGCTTATTAAGACGCATAACGAATTTAGTGTTTGCGCAGCCCAACCAAAAAACAATCAAGCCGTCTTCTGCTTAACACGCTTGGAAAGTTCTTCCGGGCTTTCGACGCGTTCAGAGTAGCGATCTGTCAAATATCCCGAGCGCCCACGGGTAAGCCAAGTGAATTTCACGAGTTCTTCCATCACGTCAACCACACGATTGTAGTAAGGCGAAGGATACATACGTCCGGCATCGTCGAACTCATTAAATGCCTTTGGCACGGAGGACTGGTTTGGGATCGTCACCATCCGCATCCAGCGGCCAAGCACACGCATCTGGTTCAACGCATTAAAACTCTGAGATCCTCCAGACACTTGACAAAGTGCCAGCGTTTTCCCCTGCGTTGGGCGCACACCTCCGGATTCAAGTGGCAGCCAGTCGATCTGCGATTTCAGGATACCCGTCATCGCGCCATGGCGCTCGGGTGATACCCATACCATGCCTTCTGACCACATCGCCAGTTCACGCAACTCGCGTACCTTTGGGTGACTGCCGTCATCGGTGTCCGGCGCCGGAAGGCCGCGCGGCGAAAACGTTTTGGTTTCAGCCCCAAGCGCATGGAGGATACGGCTCCCCTCTTCTGACAGCAGGCGCGAATAGGAGCGTTCGCGTAGAGAGCCGTACAGCATTAGAATACGCGGTGGGTAATCCGGATCACCTGCCTGCATAAGCTGTTCTGTTTTTATGGCAAGCAGGGCGGTCTGATCAACATTGGGTATATCGGACAACGTAAGGGACTTTCTTTTGATACGTTCTACGAGATAGGCACGTTACCAGCCGAATGGCCAGTTAGATGCACCGGCAGATCCCGTGATGCTGCCAGCCAACGCTCTGCTTCTAATGCTGCCATGCAACCCATACCAGCAGCGGTGACCGCCTGCCTGAAGACGTCATCTGTTACGTCGCCGGCCGCAAACACGCCTGGTATGGAGGTTGCCGTTGAATCCGGATCAGTGCGGATATAACCATTATCCCGCATATCCAGCTGACCACGAAACAGATTGGTGGCAGGCGCATGGCCGATCGCCACAAAAAAACCATCGGCGGGCACCTCACTCAAAGCTCCAGTCGCCACATCGCGCAATACCACGTGTGTGAC
>CAYUYL010000307.1:0-2286 GCA_964449195.1 uncultured Filomicrobium sp. | reverse complement strand
ATTGGGCGCGTTGCGAGATCGATGGGGCGTGTGTGCCTGCAATACTGGCATTTCATGATGAGCCGCCGCTTTGTAGCGCGCAGGTCTCCTATTGTGCGTGCTGTATCCGGCCGTGCCAGTTCGTTTTCCGGCGCCGCGAGCTGCTCCAGCGTAACGTCAACGTTGAACAGCCCAAGCTGGCCGGAACATTTCAAAAACGGCACGGGACGAATGTTGGCCAGCACAAGCCCATAGGGCCCTGTGAACCACGGAGAGGCATGGTCTGTGACGCAATCGACCACGTCACAGAGGCCGATAATACCGCCGTACTGCAGCTTGTCTGATCTGGGCTGCGGCAGATATATATTGCACTTGCCGGTTATGGTGCTGATGGCGCGAAGACCGGCAAAGATTTCTTTGTAGGGCGGGCGCGCCGCAGCGTGTATCGCAAGCGGCCCCCGATACTTAAACCGCCGGGAGCGGTTTTCGATGATCTTGCCCTCATGCACAATGGCATAGGCCCAGGGCTGGCGGATTGAAAGCGCTTTGATCATGCTTCAGATGCCTCTGCGCGTTTCATATCGCCATACTGCTGCACAGCCCAGGCCTTAAGCTCGTTGAGGCGTTCTTCGTTGGTGCGGGTGCGTGCGTCATGAAGTTTAGCGCAGCGTTCGATCACCTCGATCAGCTTGGCCAACGGCACATCGTGCCAGGCATGCAGATCCGAAGAAATCGGCCACCCCTCGCCGTCCAGCGCGATGTTGACCAGCCCGTGCACAACCTGCGCCTCGTTGATATCTTCAAACCAGAGTGCATAATGCACTTTGAGATGGACTTGCGCCGTCCACGTCCACCATTTGGCGGCCTGGGCCACGCGGGACGGATCGTTGCTGTTGCCGACACGAAACGGCTGCAGATCTCTGTTTGGCATCACGCCATCGACAACCACACGTGATGGCTTATCCGGCCCGACGATAAACAGCGCGTGATCATTAGAAAACTGAGCCACAGCCCGTATCAGCCGCATCTGCTCATCCATACTCAACGCCAAAAACTCCGCCAGATCCGGATCGCATGTTTTGGGATCGATGAGGGTGGAGCCACCTGCCCGGCTAGTGGTTGCTGGCGCGCCGGCATCTTGGCCTGTGTTAGATCTTGGATATTGCATGTATTTACTCTCCCCGCTGTTACGATCACGCCGTGATTACGCGATCCATTCTTTTAAAAAGCTCGTGTCGTGAGGTTGACTCTGCTTCTCTCTCGGTAAAAACCTCGACATCTGCTTCGATTGCTGCCGAGAGGTGTGTCAGTCTCATCGTCCATGGCTTTCACTCCGGCGTGGTGGTGTGTTCTTGAAGGGCAAAGGCTGAGACAGGCCGCAGATCGCAAACGTGAGCAGCGTCGCGTATCCGGCCATTCTGTTGCTGCGGCGCACTCTCATGCCGCCTCCTGGCCAGTACGTGATGCCTCCATATCGAATAGCGGGGCGCTTGATGCAGATGCGTCTGTCAACGCGCCGGGTGCGCCGGTAGACGGCGCCTCTTCGTTTTCTGGACATGCGTTAAACTTCCCGGTTTCATTGCCCCAGGACTGCCAGCCCGGCCGATCTTCGCGGCTGAACAGCTCTATCAAACGCGGCGTACGATCCATCGTCAGCATGCACTCGGCCAGCGCATACCCTTCTTCCGGCTTGCGTGAATGTTCTCGCGCCCGGCCCTCGAATTCCGAGGGGATGTTGCGGGCGGTTTTCGGCGCGCCGAGCGTCGCGATCAAGAAGGTTTCATGGCAGGAGCGCAGCAGATAGCCTGTGCCCCAACGGCGGCGGCCCGATCCGGTGCGCTTTGACCAGGTGCCATGTGTTTTGTACTGAAAGCCCCAGGCATCAAGCACCTTCAAACCTTCACGTAGCAGCGGTGCCGTCACCCACAACCACAACACGCAATCCTCGGCTGCCAGCTTGGACACCGGCAAAGCGCAGATGTCTTCGAGCGGCATGCAGGCGTACTTCGCCTTGGCGCCCTTGGCGATGCCTTTATCGCTGTAGTTCTCGAACGCCCATGGCGGATCTGCCATAATAAGATCGGCTTCAAACGGCCTGAGATTGCCAAACGGCCAGGCGGCAGGCGTGCCTTGTCAATGCCAGAGTAAAAGTAGGCCACCGTGCCGGAGCAATATTGGGCCAGTGAAACGGCGGCAGGGGTTTAAGAAGGTGCGCATGCGTGACCCGGTCGGGTCACCTGAGTTCCAGCGCGCATACGAGCAGCTTCTTGCTGATAGTAACGCAGGAAAAATTGAGCAGGCTGAAGT
>CAYUYL010000306.1:0-2289 GCA_964449195.1 uncultured Filomicrobium sp. | reverse complement strand
CTACGGAAGCCATGCTGGAACAAAAAGGCAACATTAGGTCGGAACACAGCCACTTGTTTCATTGTCGCCGAAATCAGTGACAGCCCCCGTGGCAATGGGAATTTCCGAGCAACTTGGCGGCCTGCCTTCATTGACGGCGGTGCTGGTGATTATCACCGGCATTATGGGGGCAATGCTTGGGCCTTTCGTTTTGAACCTTCTGCGCATTAAATCTTGGGAAGCGCGCGGGCTTGCCATGGGAACCGCCAGTCACGGGATGGGGACTGCGCGCGCGCTTCAGGTCAACGAAGTGGCTGGTGCATTTTCAGGCCTTGCGATGGGTTTGAACGCTTTGGCAACAGCGGTCCTCTTGCCTTTGCTTGCAAGATTTCTTTTTTGATCTCGGATGCTTCCGTTTGCTGCTCATAATGCTGCATGTGTGTCAGCTTAGACTTGATCTGACACTGGAGCTGACCCGGTTTTGTGGATACCTATGATCTTGAATTTAGGAGTTCATATATGCCGAGAACGCGTACACCTTATAGTGCAGAATTTCGTCAACAGATTATTGAGCTGGACCGTGCAGGCCGCACGCCAAAGGAGCTTGCGTAAGAGTTTGAGCCTTGCGCTGACACCATCCGGGATTGGATCGCGCAAGCTGACCGTGATGATTGCCGCCGCAGTGATGGCCTGACAAGCGAGGAACCTGCAAAGCTCACGCGCCTTCGTCGTGGGAACAAACGCCTGCGTCAGGAGCGCGACATCCTCTCATGTAGATTTGTTTGGATGCTGCAGCCCGATTCGCTCACGTGTTCAAGCAGGCCGATAGCCGATAGCACATAAGCAAACAGACGGCTGGTGTGCCCCAAAAAGGGTTCCAATTCGTGAGTGCAAATCAGGCCGGTTTTCCAATTTCCGCATTGTGCCGTTTACTGGGTATCTCCACCAGTGGCTATTATGCATGGGCGAAGGGTGCGCCTTCGCAAAGATCCATCGTTGACGCGGCTTTGACACGTAAGATCCGCACCATTCATTTACAGACATCAAGTTGCTTAATCATCAAATTGACCCATTGAAGAAAATTCGCAGTGTTATAGTGGCAGATCAAGTCGCGGCAGCAGATGTATTGAAAGCAGACATCGCAGAGGCAGTGTGTTACACTGTAATTTATGGAAAAATCTGATGTCGAATTGCTCAGAACAAAACGGGTTCGGCACGTCCAGCCCGGCGACGTGACAGCCTTAAAGAGTATCATAGACGCGACAGGTCTTTTTCCTTCCGAAATGCTCGACGGTATGATCGCCGGTTTTCTCAAAGGTACTGCTGCCGATGAGTGCTGGCTCACCATCGACAACGGTGGGCTGAAGGCCCTTGCATATTATGCTGCCGAACGCATGACGGCAGGAACATGGAACCTGCTCTTAATTGCTGTGCATCCTGACCATCAACGAAAAGGGTATGGCGCAGCGATGGTGCGTGCTGTTGAGCACGAACTTAGAAAGCAGGGCGAACGTTTGCTATTGATCGAAACGTCGGGTCTGCCCGCATTTGAGCGGGCACGTATCTTCTACGATAAGCTTGGCTATGATCGCGAGGCTAAAATCCGAGATTTCTACAGCGATGGCGACGATAAAATCGTATTTCGAAAGGCGCTCTGACGAACATAGTTACCTCCTGGCCCGGAGCACACAAAACAGCTATTGATTAGACGATATCCTTTCGAGACAGAAAATCATCCAGAAGGTCAAACACCAAACGAATGCGGCGGCTGGTGTGCAATTCCCGATGCGCGGTCAGCCAGACCGGAATAACGAAAGGCTCGATCTCTTCAAGCACGCGCGTCATGCCAGAAAACCTGGTTGAAATCTCCTCTGACATGACCGCAATACCAAGTCCATTGCGTGCCATCTCCCAGGCGACGACACCGTTTTCTGATCCCAAACGGAAATTATCCCTGGTCAGACCGATTTTCAATGGTTCCATGTAGCCCAGCATGCGCTGAACATCGCCAAAGCTGATAAAATGATGCTTGCTAAGACCACCTGCCAAAGTTGGCATCCCGTGCGTATACAAATAGCTCTCAGCTGCATAGAAGTGCACGGTTTCCTCACGCACCAGCCGCGCGATCAAATCCGGTTGCTCAGGCCGGACATGCCGGATGGCGATATCAGCCTCACGGCGCAGCAAGTCGCGGATATCGTTGGCCGCCACAACGTCGATTTCCAACAACGGTGCAACGGTTCTCAATTGCCGTAACGCTGGCGGCAGAAGGTATGCCGACATTAAGTCGGAAGCGGTGATGCGGATCTG
>CAYUYL010000305.1:0-2329 GCA_964449195.1 uncultured Filomicrobium sp. | reverse complement strand
ACCGCAGCAGAAGGGGCATTCACAGAACTTAAGAACCTATGTGTATGGGCCAAGACCAATGGTGGAATGGGTTCGCTCTATCGCTCGCAACATGAGCTGGTTTTTGTATTTAAGTCAGGGACAGCTCCGCACATTAACAATGTGGCATTGGGCAAGCACGGCCGATATCGCACAAACGTCTGGACCTATGCCGGCGCCAATGCTTTTAGTGCGACGCGTAAGACAGATCTGGCGATGCACCCCACCGTAAAGCCGGTCGCTCTCGTGGCTGATGCCATTTTGGACTGCTCCAAACGCAAGGGGTTGATTTTGGATGCTTTTGGCGGGTCAGGCACAACACTTGTGGCCGCTGAGCGCACTGGCCGGGTTGGAGCAGCCATCGAGATTGATCCGCATTATTGCGACGTTATCGTCCGTCGCCTTGGTGCCGTTGCTGGTCTTAAGGCTACGCTCGAAGCCACGGGATCTACGTTTGAGGAGGTATCAGCAGAACGTTTTGTTCAATCTAAGACTATGGAGGCTGTCCTTGGATAAGAAGAAGCCAACAGATGGCGCTTATGAAGTCGGATACGGCAAGCCGCCTGTTAAAACGCGATTTAAGCCCGGCCAGTCCGGCAATCCACGTGGTCGCCCCAAAAAGGCTAAAAATATTAATGCACTCATCCAGGCCGAGCTAAATAAAACGATTGCAATCACGGAGAATGGACGCACCAAGCGCATTACCAAACGTCAGGCTATCATCATGCAGTTGATCAACCGAGCTATTAAAGGCGAGACCAAACCGCTACAAATGATGTTTGCTCATCTTCATAACACCAGCGAGCCTGATCCATTCGTGTCGACAGCTGCTGATGATGCCGAGCTTATGCGCGCTTTGGGCGGCGATGGTACAGATTTAGACGAGAGCGCCGTCTTGGAGGTTTGTGGTGATGGCGACGGTTGAACAGATCAAAGCGCTTTACCGGCAGCGTTTTCCGTCCTTCTTGCGATTTGCGTTTCGTGAGCTCTATCCTGGCACGCCGTTGGTTGATAGTTGGCATATTGAGGTTCTGGCGGATCATCTGGCACGCGTGGCCCGTGGTGAGATCACACGCCTGATCATCAATATGCCACCCCGCAGCCTGAAGTCGTTTACGACCTCTGTGGCATTCCCGGTGTGGTTGTTGGGCCGCAATCCCACACAACAGATCATTGTGGCAGCCGGCACAAGAGATCTCACGATTGATCTGGCGACCTTGACCGATAACCTTATGGGCTTGCCGCGTTGCCAGGGGCTGTTTCCGCACTTGAAGCCGCAACAACAGCGTCGTGACTTACTTTTGCCCGACGGTGGTCGGCGTATGGCGGCCACTGTCGGCAGCTCTCTCGTTGGGCGTAATGCTGATATGATCATCATTGACGATCCGATTGCACCGGCACAAGTGCACGATACCGCACGACGAAACAAGATCAAAACCTGGTTCGATGCTGAGATTATCTAGCGCCTCAACAGCAAGAAAACCGGTGTTGTCATTGTCGTCATGCAGCGCCTGCACGTCGATGATCTCAGCGGCCATCTCCTTGATAGCGATCAGCCCTGGGTGCATTTGAATATCCCAGCTGTTGCCACAACGGATGAGACATGGCCGCTTTCCGATGGCAGGTCCTTAAACCGCAGTACAGGAGAGGCCATAGCACCACAGATTGAAAGTAAATCTGAACTCTACACCCGAATGCATAATATCGGAGCTTATAACTTCGGCGCGCAATACCAACAGGCTCCGTTCAAAAATATGAATGACGAAGAAGACCGGTGCGGTGTTATTGGATGTGAAGATGAGTGGGGGCATCCTGGTTTTTTCTTGGGATGTGTACCAGAGGTGAACATCATGGCTTATGAAGTGTTCGGCATTGGTGATCGCCATCCTGCACCTCCCGTGCGCCAGCCGACAATGCAAGAATGTGCACGTCACAGTCGTTGGGTTGCTGATTATCAACGCCGGTTGTTGCTTGACCCCAATGCCAAGTATGGGCCGCCAGAGGGAGAGGATGAACGTGAGGAGGAAGATGAACTCATTATTGAGGAGATAGAAGAGGATGGTTGTTGAGCTGAGAAAACGTATGCAACACATGCACACTTGCCGTTCGCCGCGTGATTAACTTTTCTAAGTGCAATTGAAAATCATTGCAGCCCGGCATTCAAAGCATGACTGCCGTAGTGCAGTATCGGTGAGATCCAGGTTTAAGCTCTTGCTTTGCTGACGGATTGTGAAGCTGCCTGCCGTCAACGAAAACTTCGGGATGGCCTTCAAAGCATTTAGGGTTGCGCTGATAACGGCAGCTTTTGGGG
>CAYUYL010000304.1:0-2344 GCA_964449195.1 uncultured Filomicrobium sp. | reverse complement strand
TTGCAAATGCTTTTTCGCTTTACGCCGGCATAGACATCATGGCGGCTTTCAATAATGGCGCTCCAAAGCGCGAGCGTCTGGCTGCTGCTGCAAAAGAGCGAAATATCCGCGTGGCGGAGGATGATACATGGTCCGATATCTTTTCACGTATCCTTGTGGAGCGCGTTGAGCCGCAACTGGGTAACGAAAGCCCAACCATCCTTGACGCTTATCCGATCTGTGAAGCTGCTCTTGCCCGCCCGTCCCCAAGCAACCAGGCCGTTGCCGAACGCTTTGAGCTTTATTGTTGCGGCGTAGAACTGGCAAATGCATTTGGCGAATTGACTGATCCTGTTATTCAGCGCCAGCGCTTCGAAGCAGACATGGCTGAAAAGCAGCGCATCTACGGCCAAAACTATCCAATTGACGAGGATTTTCTATCCGCGCTTGCTGAAATGCCACCTGCTTCCGGCTGCGCGCTGGGGTTTGATCGCTTGATAATGCTTGCGACGGGGGCACAGCGCGTGGATCAAGTAATATGGACACCATTGCCGGAATATATATGAAATGACACGGCGAAATAAGCAGAAAAATCATAACGAGGCAGATCAGCATCGTACACTGACAACGCTGGCTGACTTGAATACAGCAGGTTTGATTCATGCTGAGGCCTTAACGGACCTTCGCCCGGTTGCCGAACGCTATGCCATTGCGATTACGCCATCTATGCGTGCACTCATACATTCTAGTGACCCCAACGATCCAATAAGCCAACAGTTCGTGCCGCATAAGGATGAAGTAAAGCACCTTCCAAACGAAAGCTTGGATCCCATAAGCGATCATCCGTATACCCCGGTGCCAGGTATCGTGCATCGTTATCCGGACAGGGCACTTCTGAAAATCGTAAACGTTTGCCCGGTTTATTGCCGTTTTTGTTTTCGCCGCGAAATGATCGGCCCTAAGCACGGCGCCATGCTTGGCGAGAAGACGCTTGCAAACGCAATGGCCTACATTGCTGCGACACCTCAGCTTCAAGAGATTATCATGACAGGCGGCGACCCGTTGATTTTATCACCCCGCCGTATTGGGGATATCACAAGGCAGCTTAGCAAAATCCCGCATGTGAGAAAGCTTCGCTGGCATACACGCGTTCCGGCTGTGAGTCCCGAGCGTGTTTCGAAAGAAATGGCTGATGCTCTGACGGCAACGGACTGCACGGTGCGTGTTGCAGTCCACGCCAATCATGCACGGGAATTTTCTGTTGCTGCTCGCGCGGCTTGCGAACAACTCAGCCAGGCCGGCATCAAACTGCTGAGCCAATCCGTGCTGCTACGTGGCGTTAATGATGACGTTGAAATACTTAAAGACCTTTTTGACGCGTACGCCAATGTGAACGCAACACTCTATTATCTTCACCATGGTGACCTGGCCTCCGGTACAGCTCGTTTCCGTACCACACTGGCTAAAGGTATGGCTCTCATGGACGTCTTGAAACAGCGGCTTCCCGCGCATAAGAGACCGGTTTATATACTTGATGTCCCAGGAGGCTTAGGTAAAACGCCTCTTGTTCGGGAAAGCGTGAAATGCCTGGGGAAGGGTGTATATGAAGTAAGGCTTAAAGATGGACGCCGGGTGACTTACGCCAGTGGAGATCATTTGCAGAACTGTTAAAGAATCTCAATGCGAACTGGCACCACTCCTGCTTTACGCATCCTGATGATAGTAGCTGCCCGGCGGGACAGATCAATGATCCGGCCTCGAATATAGGGACCTCGATCATTACTGTGGACAACCACGGAACGTCCATTGCGCAGGTTTGTCACACGAACGCGGGTTCCGAACGGCAAAGTCTTGTGCGCGGCGGTCAGCGCATTCGGATTAAACCAGCCGCCTGACGCAACACGCTGGGGCTGTCAATAATAAGACGCCAGTCCGCGCAGCATGTTGCCCTTGCGCGCATTTGTAGAATAGCGGCGTGCCGGAATGCGAATGCGGTGGCTTGTTTTACGACCCGTGCTTCTCGGCTTTCTCTTGGTACTCCGTTTGGAATATAGACGCCTCTTATCCGCCCGCCTCTTTTTTTGCTTTTGCACTTTGCGGTATTGGGCTGCTGCAAGCCGATTTTCATTCGGCGATGACATCTGGCCGAGAATGCGATCTTTCCACGAAAAAGCCTGTGCACCGGTGATAAACCAACTGAAGCACACGATACCAGCAAGCACGGCCATGATGGGTCGCATGAGCCCGCCTCCTTTAATGTCAAGGCTCCACATTTGGATTAGACAATAAAAAATACGTCATGAATACAGTATCTTAGAGCCTGTCCGTAAAAATGTTGAGTCATCAGAATCACTTATGATTCAGA
>CAYUYL010000303.1:2243-2347 GCA_964449195.1 uncultured Filomicrobium sp. | reverse complement strand
GGCCTCACCAGCCTCAACCTCGGGGTCAACCGCATCGGCGCCCACGGCGCGCGGGCGCTGGCCGCCCTCACCAACCTCACCGGCCTCGATCTCACGAGCAACCG
>CAYUYL010000303.1:0-2143 GCA_964449195.1 uncultured Filomicrobium sp. | reverse complement strand
CATCGGCGACGACGGCGCCCGGGCGCTGGCCGGCCTCACCAACCTCACCGGCCTCGACCTCGGGTACAACGGCATCGGCGACGACGGCGCCCGGGCGCTGGCCGGCCTCACCAACCTCACCGGCCTCAACCTCAGGAACAACGCCATCGGCGACGACGGCGCCCGGGCGCTGGCCGCCCTCACCAACCTCACCGGCCTCGACCTCGGGCGCAACGGCATCGTCAGCGTGGCGCCATTTCTGCCCTTGAAACGGCTACAAACACTCACGCTGTCTCAAAACCAGATTGAGGAGACGATGCCGGAATTCTGGTTCCTGCCTGCGCTTGAAACGGTTTATCTTGAGGAAGCCAAGTTGGGAGATGTCCCGACCGAAGTTCTTTCAAAGGAATACAATGACAACTGCTTGCCACGCCTGCGTGCGCATTTTCGGGATCTTGGCTATGGTGTCGAAGGACGGGCCGCCGGTGCAGCCGCGCAGGAAATGCAGGTAGCAGATATTAAGATGCTTGTGCTTGGCAATGGGCGCATCGGCAAGACGCAGATTTGCCGGCGGCTGCGCGGTAAGGACTTTAAGCTAGACGATGACTCGACGCATGGGATTTTCGTGCGCGAAACGCGTTTGCCGCTGCCCGGCCCCGGCGCACCTGCTGCTGACGCTGCAACGCCACTGCACCTGTGGGACTTTGGTGGGCAAGACCTTTATCTCGGCACGCATGCACTGTTTCTCAAGACGCGTGCGATTTTTCCAATTGTTTGGCGGCCCCCCACAGAAAGCGGCAGCCATGACGCGGGCCATGGCATAACATCCGATAATTATCCGATTGAATATTGGGTGCGTTATGTGCGCCAGATGGCCGGAAGAGAGCAACCGCTGCTGATCGTGCAAAGCCTATGGCCCGGTGAGAAACAAAAGTATCCCAATCTCAAGCCTGATCTGCTCAACAGCTTTGACCAAATCCCAGACGTGCTAACCTACAGCCCGAAGACAGATCAATGGCCCGAGCCCGATCCGCAGCGCACACGCCTCGATCAGGCGTTGCAAGATGCCATCGATTACGTGCACCGCGATGGCGTGCCGAAGATCGGCGGTGGCCGCGCCTGGGTGAAAGAGAAACTCGAACAACAGTGCGAGGCGGCCATTCAAGCACGCACGAACGGCACGCCCGATCCTACCGCTGCCCTAATATCGCGGGACGAATTCGATGCGCTGTGCGAAGATCCCGCCTGCAAGGCCGCCGGTGGCGTCAGCGATACCGGCGCGCTATTGGAATTCCTGCATAACATCGGCACCGTGTTTACCTTCCAGGCCCATCGCGACGGTCATATCGATAACCGCATCATCGTCGATCTTGAATGGGCGCTGGATGCAATTTATGCCGTGTTTGAACGCGGCAGCGGCATCTACAGCCATATCAAAGAGACACGCGCCGGACGTTTCACCAAGACGGAGCTTGGCCAATTCCTGTGGAACGAAAAATACGGCAAAGATGCGCAAGACGTCTTTCTCGACATGATGCGCGAAAGCCGCATTGTCTTTGAGTTGCGCGAACCCGATCAACTCGGCAGCGAAGCTGTGTATGTCGCGCCGGATCTGCTGCCCGAACGAAGCACTGTGCACACACGCCTCAGCCAGATGTGGGACGAGGCGAAGGCCGGGACGCCCGCAATATTTCCTTACAATCTGCTGCCGCCGGGCCTGCTGCGCTCCCTCATGGCGGAGATCGGTGCTGAGGCCGGTGTGTCTGCGATTTACTGGAAGGACGGCTTTTATTTCTACGATATCGCGACGCACACACGGGCGATAATTAGCCAGGCCTACGATGCCAAGGACTGGTCGGGCTGTATCGAAATCCGCACCATCGGCACTGACGCTGACGGTGACGAGGCGCAGGCACTTCAACAGAAGCTGGCGGAGCTGGTCAAAGTTCACCAGGATCGTCTCGGCGTTGCCAACGACGACGGGTATTATCGATCTCACCGTGGCTACGGAGGCATTTTCGAACGGCTCTCAGGCGAAGCCGGGCGCAAGGCAAAACGCCGGACGGAGATTGCCAAGACGCAGGAAATGATCGCGCACTCCAGAGACGACGGCTATAGTACCAGAAGCGTCTTTCCGGGAGCAACCGAGCGGCCTGCGGATGCC
>CAYUYL010000302.1:0-2354 GCA_964449195.1 uncultured Filomicrobium sp. | reverse complement strand
GATGGCGCAACGAGCCAACAGTCTCTATGCCGTTAAATTACTGCGTATGCCAGCTTCAGAGGCAGCGCGTGGTACGAGGGCCTTGACCAGGTCCTTCATTTTGAGCAGGCCGACCGGAGAACCATTTTTGGTGACCGTATACGTATACCCTGTATCACCGCCGGAGACTTCGATGACATTTTCCAATGTGTCATTGTGGTCAATCTCTCCCGTTGTAGACGGGAGAGTGCCATTCAGCGGCGACATTACAGACCGTACGCGCAAGACGCGGGCACGATTAATATCACTAACGAAATCTTCGATATAAGGATCGCTTGGATTAAGCAGGATATGCTGTGGCTCGCCCTGCTGGACAACACAACCATCTTTGAGGATGATCAGGTGATCTGCCAGCTTCAAGGCTTCGTCAAGGTCGTGGGTGATAAATACGATCGTCTTATGTACATCAGTTTGCAATTCTAGGAGAAGGTCCTGCATATCAGTGCGTATAAGCGGATCCAGCGCAGAGAATGCCTCGTCCATCAACATGATGGGTGCGTTTGAAGCCAAGGCACGCGCAATGCCAACACGTTGCTGCATCCCACCTGATAATTGGTGCGGATAATGTTCTTCAAAGCCGGCAAGGCCAACCCGTTCCAGGCATTTGCGCGCATCATGTTCGGCGATTGTTGATGTGACACCGCGGATATGCAGGGCCATGCCGGCATTATCCAAGACATTGCGATGTGGTAAAAGCGCAAACTTCTGAAAGACCATCGACATCTGTGTGGTGCGCAATTGGCGCAAATCATCTGCCGAAAATGACATGATATCAGCACCATCCACCATAATTTCCCCAATGGTTGGATCAATCAGGCGATTGAGATGGCGTATTAGCGTCGACTTGCCTGAGCCGGACAAGCCCATGATGACTGTAATTTTGCCTTCCGCTATATTGATGTTAATATCACGCAGTCCGATGACATGGTCATGCTGCTCAAGTATGACAGATTTATCGATTCCGTCCTGTGCGAGTTGTAAAACAGATAGTGGATCGGAGCCAAAGATCTTGTAAAGGTTGCGGACTGAAATCATATTCACTTTTGACATCTATCCATCCTCAATTGTTTTTTGCAGCATTCATGCGGGCCACGTAGGCTTTACTGACACGATCCAGCATCACAGCAAGCAAAACGATACAAAGACCAGATATTAGGCCGACACCAATTTCCAGGTTGCGGATGCCGCGCAGCACCAAAACACCAAGGCCTGGGGCTGAGACCATCGATGCGATTACGACCATTGCCAATGCCATCATAATAGTTTGATTGACGCCCGCCATGATATTGGGCAGCGCCAGAGGAATTTCGACGTTGAGAAGTTTTTGGCGTGGTGTCATGCCAAACGCATCGGCTGCTTCGATCACGTCTTTGTCGACCAGTCGCACGCCAAGGTCGGTGAGGCGGATCACCGGCACAATGGCATACACAATGATGGCAATGCCGTAGAGTTTGGGTTCTGTCACAGTGAATAGGTAAATCAGTGGGATTAGGTATACAAATGACGGCAGTGTTTGCAGGATATCCAAAATCGGGATCATGGACTTCTGGAAACGATCGCTTTTTGACATGCCAATACCGATCGGCACGCCCATGATCACGCAAAGAACAGTGCAGACAAAAATAATTGAGAGGGTCTGGATAGCGTGTGTGTAGTGATCGATAAACGCAAAAAATAAAAAAGAAATTGCAACAAAGGCAACCATGGCCCAAGATCTGGCAGCACAAAAGACTGCAATCAAAATCAGTGGGATAAGAAGCCACCAGGGTATGGTCCCGAAAATGTAAAGTGAGCTTTCCAGTAGCCAGCTCAGTGGTTGGGTTGCCGGATCAAGAACAAGCTTGAGCCAGTCTTTGATGTTGAGAAAGCCCTGTTCAACACCGCTGATCATATCTCGCGTTCGCGGGATTGCATGACATGATTTGTTTAAGACATCGAGCGAAGGGAACGGGATATCCCACCAAGGGGCATCATTATTGCTACCGCGCACCTGTGCCAAGAGGTCGGCCATGCTCGTGGTGCCTTTACCCTTCCCTTCGTCGCACCATTCGCGTAGGCCGAGCGTGTCAAATAGACCGTCATAAGCACTCATGCTTTAATGATCTTCCTTTGTTATTGCTCCGGGTTTAGCGTTCTTGGGCGCTTCAACCTTAAATGCGCCTTCGACCTCGCACCTTTTGGCGTTCACTGTGCGGCAAGCGCCAATATGCTTTAAATATTTCGGTGAATTCTCCACCGGCTAAAAGCCGGTGGCTTCAATTTACGGCTAAAAGCCGGATCGGTCCGCTATACAGCGGACTATAACACGTCGAAAT
>CAYUYL010000301.1:0-2360 GCA_964449195.1 uncultured Filomicrobium sp. | reverse complement strand
GAGAATTGTAAGATTGAGAAATGCTTAGATTTTTATTGGGACAGACTCTAAGATCAGAGAAAATCTTGAGTTGCAGCGGAGGTATCCGGGCAATCAGGTAAACTCTTATCCAAGCATATCATCGTTGCGCTTGATCCATTGGCCCAGATCCGCGTCATGCAAAATACGTTTGGCCTTGGCGAGATCGTCTCGATCGACCAGGATACGGCGCGGTAGAACGCCCAGGGAGCCTTCCAACACGCTCATATTCTGGTCCGCCACGATCACAGCCAAGCCGGCATCGCGTAGGATCACCTCAACAAAATTGAGCAGAACATTGTCGTTCGTCCGCATTAACTCAATCATATCGCCGTCCATATATATTTATGCTGGGTTAAGCCCCCATCCGATGACATCATGGTAATGCGGCAATCTGCGGGGACGGTGTTCAGCTGGTCTTGGCACTATATATGTTTTTGATTACTAGAATATGGAGACAACCTTGGGCGTTGTTGTGCCACTGGACGGATCACGTCATCCCAATGCGAAACTGCAACCCATCCTTGATCTGACTAATGAGGATATGGGGGCGGTAAATCATATTATACTCGATAAGGCCGTTTCTGATGTTGAGATGATATCGGAGCTGGCCAATCATCTTATCGATTCCGGAGGCAAACGGTTGCGGCCGATGCTGACGATCGCGTCAGCGAAGCTGGCCGGCTATCGTGGTGAAGGTCATATCCGTCTGGCGGCCAGTGTTGAATTCATGCACACAGCAACACTGCTGCATGATGATGTCGTGGATGAAAGCGACTTCCGGCGCGGGAAAAAGGCAGCACGCCTCGTTTGGGGCAACCAAGCCAGCGTTCTGGTTGGTGATTTTCTGCTTGGCCAGGCGTTCCGGATGATGGTTGAGGTAGGCTCGCTGCCGGCGGTGAACATTCTGTCCAGCGCTGCGGCGGTTATTGCTGAAGGCGAAGTGATGCAGCTTGCAGCTGCAAAAAATCTGACCACGACCGAAGACGCCTATCTCGCGATTATCAATGCCAAAACAGCGGCGCTATTTGCTGCTGCTGCCGAAGTTGGTGCTGCCATTGCAGAGCGGCCAGCGGCAGAGCAGGCAGCACTTAAATCTTACGGCAAATCTTTGGGCATTGCCTTTCAACTGGTTGACGACGCGCTCGATTATTCAGGTGAAAGCAACAAGCTCGGCAAGGCTATTGGCGACGATTTTCGCGAGGGGAAAATTACGCTGCCCGTAATCCTGGCCTACCGACGCGGCAATGACGAGGAACGGGCGTTCTGGCAGCGCACAATCGGCGAGGCCGACATACAGGATGGCGATCTTGAGCGCGCTGTGGATTTCATGGCGCAGCACAAGACAATCGACGCGTCACTTGAGAGAGCCCGCTATTACGGCTCTGTCGCCCGTGATGCCATGGCAACATTCCCCGACAGTTCTGTTAAAGCCGCTATGCTGGATGTGGTGGATTTCTGCGTCGAGCGCGCGAGTTGACTTGCGGGGCTCCAATTGGCGGGGTTCGTATCACTTCATGGGCAGGATTTGATATGCGTTTTAGCGTGATGAGACAGAGTTTCCTGAAAACCTGACTGAATACGTAAGCTAAGGTATTTTCGGTCCAAGTTGCATTCATCGGCAGCAAAACCGCTGCCGGCGCGCGCCTGGATTTCTATCTCACCCCAGGCTCTGTGAAGCCTCGTAACGATGGCTCAAGAGATTAAGCAATTTTCCGGGTGCCCAAGCCTTCAAATTCGAACAGCTTCAAATTACAGTCCGATTTCCATCTCTCAGGCTCTTTAAATCAGATCAAGTAATTGATAGCGCAGTCACTTTCGCTTATTCATTCAGCCAATACCAAAGTCTCTGGTTAAATATCCTGGTTAGAATTGATTGCGTCTCAAATTAGATGGCATACAAATATTCCGCCCAGGTCGGATAATAAATTGTACCGATAGATTGCAGTAGATTGGAGAGAGCGCATCATGACTTTTATCGATGTGGTTCGCGGTGCCGGCTCATGTAAGCTGCCTGCTCTGTTCATGGGAGTTTTCCTTCTGGCCCTCGGAGTGCAGACGGCAAATGCCCAACCGGATCTTGTCATTAACGTCACCGATTCACTCGTGCAAGCTGGCAGTTGCGCTAAAAGCTCGGACCTTGCGAGAGGGAGGATAGCGGTTAAAAACATTGGTTCATCCAAGGCTCGGATGGACCTTATTGAAAGCGCCAGAAAACCAATATTGGCGATATATGTGCCTGAAAACTTCGGCATGAAAGACGAAAAATACAGGTCTGATACCCTGGATGCTTATGATCTCGACGCTTTTGATCAGGAGGGTATTGCATTTAAGCTTGGTGC
>CAYUYL010000300.1:0-2365 GCA_964449195.1 uncultured Filomicrobium sp. | reverse complement strand
CCGCGTCAGTGCCGGCATGACGGCGCACTGTCTCAAACCAGATTGCTGCGATAGGACCTGACAACCGTTCGATTTTAGCCAGCCATTTGTTGAACAGCAAATACCGCATGCCGCCACCATCGAACCGGTTCGGCTTGAAGCTGACAGTGCCGCTGGTAATCAGTCCGTCAGTATTGCGGAGTGCCCAGCCGGTCTGGGTGCCAAGGTCCAGCGCAAGGATACAGGGCCTGGGATTGCTGCAAGGTTCAGGGCGGATATCCCGTGTGAGAATTGGTGCGTTCATATTGAAGGCTCACGTGTTGAAGTGGGCCTTCGGCTTTGGTCAAGGAGAGAGGAACACGGCCAATGCCTTCAATCAAGCAAAATACGTGTCGCAGCTGTTTTATGTATTAATGTCGGCACGCTCGAAAGTGAGATGCGGAGAGCGCTCTGCGGGATCGAATGTCTGCGCCTTACAGCGCTCGTGCCTAGCGCAGCCACTCCGACGGAAAACTATGCGTCGGGTTTCTACTGCCCATCAGAGCGCAGGGAACCTTGGGAACCTCTGTTTCGAGGTTCCTAGCCTGTGGTTGAAACGACGACAAGCCAGGCCAACAATCTGGCTACGCGCTGGCGGAATTTGCATCTCAAAATGGCTGGTCTGTAGAATTGATATCGCCGACTTCAGGCAAGGATTTTAATGATCTTTTGTTGGAATGCAATAATGGCCGCTAATTCGATAAGCTGTTTTCAGTGACGGCATCTGGCTGGTGTCACTAACAGAGATCAAGATGTTTCAGGATGGTGACGTCAAATATTTACTTTAAATCAATGCGTTATGCAAAATAGTCACCAACCTTTCTGTCACCAACCTATAAAATCTTTCTTTTCATTATAGAGCATATACTTCCAGTAATTTGTATGCCCTTATATGAATGTTATACCAAAGGTTGGTGACATTCCTATAGATTGGTGACAACATTGAAATTAAAGCGTTTTTCCTGTCACCATTCTCTGCGGAACGATGGTGACAATGGTAGATTGGTGACACATGCCATCATGTATTACCAATCTCAAGTGGTTTCCGCATGATGCGTTGGCTTGATAAATGGTTATGCAGCCATGACCAAGTTTTATTCTGACTTTAAGCGGTATCGCCAAGCACGAGATGCTTTGGTTCCTGGGTTAAGGCGTACCTGCTCCCGCTTCCAACCATTTGCTTTGAGATAATTGGCGACACGGGTCTGATCAGTTCGTGTCCATTTTCCAGGCTCAAGCCCTATAACCTCCTGAAGAATTTCTCCGACTGAAACATCGGTTAACGGCTCTGACCGCTTTATGCTTTCAGTACGCTTGTTAGCGTAGTCGAGATACCCGTGAGAAACGGTACGTATCTCATGTGTAAGCCAATGTTCGATGAGATCATCCCAGGCATCTGACTGATAGCGGCTGTCCTGGGCCTCACGGGTCTCGGTAAGCAACGCTGGATTATCGATCCACCAGATCGCACCGTCACGGAAGCGGTGGACAGCCTCAGCCCAAAGCTGCTCACGATCACGGGCCAGCGCTGGGATGTCGATGGTACCACAGCGTAATGGCCAAAAGCGCCGATTGCCGGTTTCATCGCGTAGATAGGTGTCGGGATTGACAGTACCAGCAAACACGCATTGGCGTGGCACCTCAACGGTATAACGTCCGTAAGGCGGGCGGAACCGATCAGTTGTGCGTGTCAAAAATGCCTTGATCCTTGAAACTTCAGCACGACCTATCGCATCAAGTTCTGCGATCTCAACGATCCAGACGCCCTGCATATGCATTGCGGCATCTTTTGAGCCAAGGTCCGGCAATTCATCTGTAAACCACTCCTCACCTGCTAAAACCTTAAGAGTGGTCGATTTGCGTGCACCTTGCGGGCCTTCAAGAATTAGCATGTGATCAGCCTTGACGCCCGGCCTGTAAATACGAGCTACCGCTGAGATCAGCCACAGCGCACCTATTGTGTGATGGAAAGCGCTGGGCTCTGCGCCAAGATATGTGCTGGTCCAGGTTTCAATGCGAGGCGTACTATCCCAGCGCAACGTATCAAGCCAATCACGCACCGGATGAACGCGTATGTCACGAGCGACAGCACTGACGGAACGGCCGACGATCACCGGCGCCACATTCACATCTCGGAGCTGCAACCATTCGGCGGTGCGAATGTCATCGCCGTCTTCCCAGGGGCGTGGTAAAATCGTGTTGTCGCTATCCCATGGCAGGGGTTGACGCACTGTTACCTTTTGCGCAAACTCATCAAAAGCCAGAACGCCAGCAAAAGCTAGATCTGAGTTCAGTGCGATCATGACATTGGCTTCGTTGCGCTCAGGGCTGTTTGCCATGTCAAGCC
>CAYUYL010000299.1:0-2381 GCA_964449195.1 uncultured Filomicrobium sp. | reverse complement strand
GCGCTGAGAGTGGCATCCTCGGCCAATTGATCCCAGGCTTGTTGAAGCAGCTTGCGGGTGAGTACGAAAACTTCTGGTGATGGACGCATCCGGTTCATCAAATGCTCAAAATCACTCTCCAACTGCTCTTTGCGAATGTTCTTGCGGTACGCACAGCAGCCTTTTTGTTGGCAAAAATAATAACCGTAATAAGCATTACGGCCTTTCGAATAGGCTCCCGTGAGGGATGATCCGCATTCTCCGCATGAGATAAAACCACGCAACAGAAAGTCCGGGTGGCTATTGGCACGCGTTGGGGCCACGGCATTGCTGTTTAGCCGTTCCCGAATCTTGGAATAGGTTTCCATGCTGATGAGTGGCTCATGCTTGCCGGGAATGAGAGACAAACCCCATTTGGGCGCATCGATATATCCGGCATAAACAGAGCGTTCCAACATCTGCCGGATCTTTTGGAAGTGAACGCGGCCATTCTTGTTAAGCGGAAAGCTTGGCTGGCTTTGCAGATAGCGATGCACTTCGGCTTGCGTTTCATAGAGGCCGGATGCAAATCCTTCCAAGACATTGCGCACGATGGAAGCGACTGGTTCATCCGGCACGAGCATTTTTCCATGCCCGGCGACCTTCGACCACTTATAACCGACTGGCGCGGTGGCCCAAACCCAATACCCATTCATGACGTGGGCGCGCATGCGGTTGACCACTTGCTCAGCATTCTTCTGACGTTGATGTTGCGAGACAGCAGCCAAAAGATTTTCCACGAGAATGGAATCAGAATCTTCACCAAACTCGATGGAAGGGCTTTCAAGCTTCCCGCCCGCATCGCCAATTTCAGAGCGCAGACGTATATGCGCATCCAAACCACGGGCCAGGCGTGAAATATCATCAATAATCACAACGTGTGTGTGGTGTCTTTTATGTTTACGCAGAAAAGCCAGCATGGCTTGCATACCGGGACGATCAATCATGCCGCCTGAAACGCCTTCATCAGCAAACACTTCGGCAATCTCATAGCGCTTATGCTTGGCATATTCCCGGCAGCGTGTTTCCTGTGATCCCAGGCCGCCACCTTCCGTGACCTGTTTGAGCGAGGACACACGGCAATAAATGATTGCGCGTGTTGCATACTGGGATTGCGTTTCGATATGGGCGGCGGCGTTTTTCACTTCTCTGTTGTCTCCTTGTTATTGCACTTTTCGTTATCATTCGCGGGCGGGTCAAGCGGCATATCTGTTGTATCAGAGCATAACAGTACCTTTTGATGTTTGCTATTTTGGGGCGGGCATAGCTGATCAATTGTTTGTGCCGGGGTATGTCCCCAAGCTTGGGCGGCAAAGCCTTGCATCACGCCGTGCAGCGCCTCAATAAAGGCAAGTTTTTCGCTTTCGCTCATATCCAGGTGATCAAGATCAGATAAATACTCTTTGGGGTTAAATTGACGGGCCGACATAGATTTATATTCATCTCTCAGCACTGGATTCCAGGCTGAAAGGGTTGCTCCTTGGGTTGTGGGTTTGCCGTTACCTTATCCACAAAGGCCTAAAATCTTGGGGGCAAGTAAAAACCAAACGTTAGGCATCAATGATCAAAACAGCTCCAGTTGCGGCGCAGCTGCGTCGTCGATCAACTCCAGCATGGCTTTGGCTTCAGCGATATCACCACATCCCAGCTTTATTATATCAACAAAACGCTTGCGGTGTTCGGCCAATCCGGCGGTACGGGCATCATCAAGACTAAAAAACGCCAGCGGATTCCAGACGGAGAGCGGATTGCAGCCACCTGACAAGGCAGTTCTATGGCTCTTGGCCATGGCGCATAACCCATTCGGCGCAACGGCCACTTTCACGATGATTTCGTAACGGCCAGCTCTCAGACCAATGATATCATCAAACAACTCAAACACACCGTGACGGTTGATCGGTGGCCGCTCAGGCGTGATGCCCCAAAGAGAGGCGGCCACTTCCCACATAACCTCATCATTGCAGTGATATCGGGGGCCGTATTTACTGCGAATGGCGTCTTGCGCTTTGTGCAACTCCGTCCGGCGATTTCGGTCATGGCATAATCAACGCTGAGATCGCGCGCCATGGCTTCATAATCGATGTAGAAAGCCAGAGACACTGGGATTTCGCCATATAATCCGTCATCAACAAATTGCTCAGCCAGCTCTTTCAAGCTATCAGCAGCATAAAGATCAACGTCAAAATCATCCGGATGGCAGGTTGCAGGATCAAAATCACAACCGCATTCGCCAACGGCAACGATAAAGCGCTCTTTGCCGTGATCGTCCCATTCGTCGACGACGTCCAGAAACCGGGCAAAGTTCGCCTGGTTGAGATCCCACGCCTCAGCTAAGGCGGCGTCAATGGCCTCACCATCAATAA
>CAYUYL010000298.1:0-2403 GCA_964449195.1 uncultured Filomicrobium sp. | reverse complement strand
CATTGAATCATAACTGATTCCAGTGACTCAACATTTTTATGGACGGGCTCTTAGAAATTTTTAGCGAATTTATACCCTGCTGCCTTTTGGTTATCATTCGTAAGCGTCGCGCCTATAATGAAACCGCGCACAAGCTGCAGTTGCCGTAATGCGCACTGCAGAGTGCTAAGTTGCGTTTTGCCGGCGTTGATTGTCAGCAACGTTGCCTCTACCGCACGTGATATGAAAAGAGTATCGGTCATGCCAAGGATGGGAGGCGCGTCTACAATGATAATGTCGTAAGTATCGGCGGTTGTCTTTAGCAAGGATGAAATTTGGGGGGCGTTGAGCAACTCGGCCGGGTTGGGTAGTGTTGGCCCGGCACACATGAATTCAAGTGTAGGTAAATCAGTTGCCTTAAAGAGACGTGCTGATAGCGGAGCGCCGCTGAGATAATCGGCCAATCCAGCCCTGTTCTTCTTGCCGAGTTTGATGTGTAGGGATGGCTGGTGAAGATCTGCATCTATAATCAGGACTTTGAAGCCGATGGAGGCGCAATGGCGTGCAAGTGCAAGAGCGGTTGCGGGCTTGCCTTCAGCCAAACTGGCGCTGCAAACAGCCAGTGTCCGTGGCAAGCCGCGGCGCGTTGAGAATTGCAGAGCAGTTGCCAGAAGCCGGAATGCTTCCGATGTTGCCGGTTGTTTGTTTTGAAGCTTATCATGAAGAGTGGCAGATACACAGACGCCAGGAATGGCGCTCAACACGTTCAAACCTATGGCGTCTTCGACATCTTGTGACGTTCGGATTGTGTCATCGATGACGTCCAACAAATAGGCACATCCCAAACCGCTTCCAAGTCCGAAGGCGAAAGCAATGAGCAGAGCATGATGTATATGAGGTGATGATGGTTGAGTGGGCCGGCTCGCTTTATCAACAACAACGATATTATTTGCTTGAATGTCTGCTGAGATGGCGATTCGCTTATAACGCTGCAGTAGAGCATAATAGAGCTGTCGGTTTGCCATGACGTTCTGCTTGAGAATGTTGTACTTGATGCTGCGCTGTTGCAGATCAAAAACGCTATGCTGCAATCGCTTGATCCGCGTTTGCATTGCATGTTCCTGAGCTTTTGCTGCCTGATGGGCCGCTCTTGCCGCGTTTTTTATGGTGTTCACTTCAGTGGCAAGCTGCCTGTCTATTTCTGATATTTGCGCCGTGGCGCGGATCATTGCAGGATAATGCGGCTTGAATCTTTTGAGTTTTTTCTGATAGTTGCGTATGAGAATGTTGCGTTGCGCGCGTAGCCCGTCAACAATGGTATTGGCCAGAAATTGTGGTAACGTGAGCGTGTCGGCGTTCTTCATCTGGTGCCACCGCTGTTGCGCTTGAAGCCGTTGTGCAGCTAGTGCGGTAAGTGTTGACGTTGCGTTTAAGAGGCTATTCTGCGCAACTGTTTCCCGATTATGAAGCGTTACAATTTGCTCGCGCGCTGCGAATTCCACAAAGGTCCGTTCTGATTTTTCCAAACGTTGTTTCAGTTGTCTGAGCTTATCTTGCAGGACCGTTTTCGCGTGGGTATTCGCCTTGGACCGCTTGTTTATGTTGAGCGCGATGTAGGCTTTGGCATAGGCGTTGGCGATACGCTGCACACGATCTGAGTCTGGATCTGTGTATGAAATATTGATAAGCCGAGAACCGAACATAATCTGCGTGCGCCGGTTTGCCATGATGATCGCGGTCGCCCGCTGGGCATTTGCGATTGTGTTGCCTTGGCCGTCATTGTGCCCCGGCAGACCCTGAAAATTCCATAGTGCCTTGACGATTGGATTTGTGTGCGCATTAAGGAATCGCTCATCTGCGGCCAAATTCAGATCAGTGGCAACTCTTTCGGCGATCGTTCGAGTTTGTAAAAGCTGATTTTGGGTCCGAAGATCCGCCATTTCCCGAATTACAGCGCTTGAAACGTTTTCATCTTCTACAACTTGAAATACGCCTTGATGAATGTGTAAGCGCACGATTGCGGTGTAGAGCGGCGGCTGTATGAGAATAAAAACGGTAGACGATATAAGGGCAACGCATGTACAGGCGATAATCAGCCATTTTCGCCGCAGCACGATTTGTAGATGTCTGAGTATGGCAAGACGCGTTTCCAAATGATGGCCGGGAGCCGAGGTCGTGCGATGTGCCCGTATATGCGCGTGCGTTTGTTGTGTGGAAGATATAGCGGAAAAATTTATATGTTTTTCCAAACTATGCATTACAGCCCGGCAGATTGCGTTGCCCAATGACCTGCAGGCGTATGGCTGCAGATTTGAGCAGAAGGGGCGGTATGATGCTTTTTAGAGTCTTTAATAGGGGATCAGTAAACTCCTCGCCTTTAGGCGACAGGATGCATTAGCATCCGGGGATGGAGAATTATAAACG
>CAYUYL010000297.1:0-2417 GCA_964449195.1 uncultured Filomicrobium sp. | reverse complement strand
CTGAATCATAAGTGATTCTGATGACTCAACATTTTTACGGACAGGCTCTAAGGCTGCAAGCCGTCGGATGGCTGCAATATGACCGCTGTCATAACATGATGTTGAATCACTATTCGCCAGAAGAGCGATGGAAACGGGCGGACCTGCTGCTGCCTGGGCTTCAGACTGTGCATACACAAGATCCATGCGTAAGAGAACAGTAACAGAAACAACTGCCATGCAAAGGATGATCAAACGAATAGGATGCGAAATTCCACACCGGCTTGAACACATCACCATTTGCTTTTCCTTCGGCCCACACAAAACTGAGCAATAGACACGCAACAGTCTGAAACTATAAACCGCCAATGAATAAATACCAGCCAATGGCATCGCGGTTTCATAAAAAATGTCGAGATCGTGGCAATGCGAAGACGATCTGGTCAGGATGGATACAAAGGCGCGCTCCTCAGCCAAGCGCGATGCGCCAGACCGCATCGCAATCGATATACGTGTTAAGGTGATCCGCAAATTCATCAAGCACACAATCAACTGTGCCTTGATAGGTCAGTTCGCCGCCAGCGGTACCACGTAACAACGCGTTGAGAAAAGCCCGGCGAAACGCGTCGTTACTAAAAATGCCATGTAAATAGGTCCCACTCACCCGGCCACTGGCAGATGCCGCTCCAACGGGCACGCCGGAAACTTCAAAAACCGGCCTGAGCGTATCCGGCCCTGTTGTCCGGCCGATATGAATTTCATAGCCTGTCACCTTCTCGCCGCTGGCAATATGATCCCCCGTAACCGGCCGCACAATTTTTTCGCCTGACAGAGTAGTCTCAACGTCTAAAAGACCAAGACCTGGTGCTGTACCTGCCGTCCCCTCTATGCCTTGCGGGTCCGAAATCACATTCCCCAACATTTGATAACCGCCGCACAGCCCAAGCACAGAGCCACCTCGGCGAACATGTGCTGCAATATCGATATCCCAGCCCTCAGCACGCACAATGCTCAAATCCGCAATCGTTGCCTTAGAACCGGGTAGAAGGATCAAATCGGCATCCAGCGGCAAAGTCCTGCCGGGATGCACAAGATCCAAATGCACATTTGGCTCCAGCCTGAGTGGGTCGAGATCATCAAAATTGGCGATACGGCCGGCAACCGGAACAACGATCTTTAAAGTTTTTCCGCTCTTTGGCGATTGCTTCGCAGGCGGCCTGGCAATATCGAGAATGTCTTCTGCGGGGAGCTTTGCTGCATCTGCGAAATATGGCACAGTACCAAGTGACGCCCAGCCGGTTCGGTCGTGAATAATACGCACACCATCATCGAACAATGATAGGTTGCCACGAAATTTATTAACGGCAAATGCCTTGATCCGCGCCCGATCGCCTGGGGACAGAACCGTGTACGTCCCAACAAGGCTGGCGATCACACCACCCCGTTCTATATCCCCAACAAGTATAACAGGAAGGTCTGCCGCATCTGCAAAGCCCATATTGGCAATATCGCCTGCCCTGAGATTGACCTCGGCCGGACTGCCTGCACCTTCAACGATGATCAACTCCGCCTCTCGCGCAAGCCGGTTATAACTTTCAAGCACACAGGGAAGCAGCTCGCTTTTGCGCCGGCCGAATTCGCGCGCCTTCATCGTTCCCCAACGCCGGCCTTGGACAATAATTTGTGAACCTGTTTCACTTTCAGGTTTTAAGAGCACCGGATTCATGTCAACGCTGGGCGGCACCCCTGCAGCAAGGGCCTGAAGCGCTTGAGCGCGGCCAATTTCACCGCCGTCATGCGTTGCGGCCGCGTTATTCGACATGTTCTGAGGCTTGAATGGGAGCACTGTTATACCCCGCCCTGCAAACAGGCGGCACAGGCCGGCGACGATAAGCGATTTGCCAACGTTGGAACCGGCGCCCTGTATCATAACTGCCGGCATTTCTATTTAGCCTATCCCAAGCACCTAGAGGTTAAACCGAATAGAAGCGGGCTAACCTGAAAGCACAAGACTTGCTCTCAGCTATCCACTGCAATCAAGTTCAATTGTGAACTTCACAATGTTATTTGCCTCATTACTTTCTTCGATGAGATCATATGGATCAACGGCTGCATACAACGTAACAGTAAAACGCCCTTGAGCCCCCGTTGTCAGAGCGGTTGCCCTGGTGTCATCCTCAGATATATCTAGGAGCTGCTTAAGTTGTTGGTCCGTCAGCTCACCTGTTGCCGGGGCACTAATGCTTGTCTGATATTGGCGAATGGCATCGCGGGTTCTCCTGCCGATAACACCATCAACTCTACCGGCATTGAAACCAAGATCATTGAGAGCTTGCTGAATATCGGCGGGGCGTGCATTGATCGTGCGCCGGGATCTCGTTTGTCCAGGCTTATTGGTGGTTGCAACACGCTCCGGCGGCGTTCCAAAGAAGCGGCCG
>CAYUYL010000296.1:0-2432 GCA_964449195.1 uncultured Filomicrobium sp. | reverse complement strand
TTGAGAGCATGGCCAAAATCGGCGATACTCAAAAGACGACCGATAAACAGAAAATGGTCACAACCGGCAAACACCAGCCGAAACTGAGCGAGACATGAAGCCCGCTTCATACACCACGCCTTGGGACATGATCCCTCTTTTTGCAAGGGTAAGAATTTATATGATCTAATATTTAAATTCTTCATATATATTTTATATGACTTTTTGTGCAACATAAAGCTACTGTCCAATAGTTAGAGATCTCTGGTTTTCCACTTTCGTAAGTGCTGTCGTCATGGCTGCAGAGACAGTCAATACCGGAGTAAAATCGGGCCACCTTTTCTTCCTTTCGTGAGTGTCAAGCGTCTTTTTGGATGATACGAACGCGTCCGCTCCAGCGTGTAGCTCCACGGTCATGGAGTGTCGGACCAAAGCTGAAGCAAGGAACAATTGTGAACGGCGCACCGCTTGCGAACGACAGCGAACGGCTCATCGAAAGAACCGGATACGCCTGCTGTTGCTGCCGTCCGCAAGATTTTCCATCCTGTCAGCAGACACTTCAGGTGCTGTCGCTGTGGCCAAACCACATGCGGCCGAAGAGATTATCCCGGACGAAAAACTGGTGGCGGAGAACAACGAAGAGATGCGCCGCCAGCGCCGCGACGATCACCCAGGCGGAGACGATATGCACCCATTTCGCCGTTTCGCCCAGAGCCTTCCATTTGCCGATCGGGTTCGGCAGGTTATAAACTTCGAACAGATAAACTCCGTAACCCGACGCCATGGTGTAAACAAAGCCGCTCAACGGCATGATCGCCATACCGAGATAAAGCAGCCATTCATAAGCATGGATGGCCTTTTTCTCGCCGTCGGTCAGCTTCGGAGCCCAGTCCGGCAATCTCGTGAAGGTCCGGTTCAAAAGCCGCAGCACCACAATAGCCAGAACGACGAGGCCGATCGACTTGTGCCAGTTGAACCAGTTGTTCATGCCCAGTCCCAAAACCACGCTCTTGCTGGTGAGCTGCCAGTTACCGTGCAGCATCGCCATCATCAAATGGCCGCTGAAATACTGGAACGCAAAGAGCAAAACGATGAACCAGTGCAGAAATTTCGTCAGAAAGCCGTATCGTTCGGCCGAGTTTACGATCTGCATAATATCCCCCTTTTCAAATCCGCGGCGCAGTCTCGGCGACGCCGAATGAACCGACTAAATAACGCGCCGCGTTCAACTGGGCGCAAAAAACGCGCGAAAGTCAATCATTGTGATTAAGGGCAAGCCTTCCGCCTGCATCCATTTCGCTGCGGGCAGGTCGGAGACCGGCGGCTTTATCACAAAGCACTATTTGAGTTTGTGAACCGCACCGGGGTTCTCGGAGACTGTTTTGTTTGGCCTCAGGCGGCTTGTTTCAGATCCTCCATATCGGCGTAATAATTGGCCTCTGCTTCTGCCCGGAATGTTACCAATGAATGAGAGCAGACGGCAGTTGTTGAACCGGCTGACCCATTCCAGGGGGGGCAAATTCAACGGTCTTAGCCTCGCGCACCCAACGGCACAATATTATAGGCGGTCGGCAGGGGGAACGGGCCGGCTTGCTCTCAAAGTGTGCGAAATTATCATGTTTGTCGAAGGTCAGATGTCGCGCCCTTCTCTGACCGTTTCAGCCAGACAGGCATTTGCATATTGACCTGCGATAACCATTGCAACCAAGCAGACGCGTAGAGCAGATATTGAACTTACCCTCTTGATTTTCAAAAATAAATTCACATAATCGGATGCGCTACGGACATTTGATGATTTTTGCGCTCGCAACGGCAGCTTTGAGGGCTGGACCGTGTACGCGCACCGCGCCATGCAGAAGGGCACCATTGATGCCGTTCAGTCTGACGATGATTCAATGTCATCACCGACCGAGGTCCGCGTATTCGGCGGCTACTTCCCGTTTGCATCACGCTATTCACTTGATGTGCCGGTGCTCTTCAACCAGTACGGCCTGAAGGAAATCTGGGACGTGGAGTATTCTAAAGTCGGCGTCAAGCACATCTCCGCCGGAGCTTGGGACCCATGTCATTTCGCTACCAAAGATCCGATTAACTCGCTTGCGGATCTGAAAGGTAAGCGTGTTTTCACCTTCCCAACCGCAGGCCGATTCCTGACACAGTTTGGCGTCGTCCCGGTTACCTTGCCATGGGAAGACATTGAAACCGCCGTTCAAACCGGCGAACTTGACGGCATCGCCTGGTCCGGCATCACCGAAGATTACACAGTTGGCTGGGCCGAAGTTACAAACTACTTCCTGACCAACAACATCTCAGGAGCCTGGGCAGGTTCATTCTTCGCCAACATGGAGCGCTGGAATGATCTGCCTGATCACCTGAAGACCATGCTGCAACTTGCCATGGATAGCTCGCACTACTACCGCCAGTGGTGGTACTGGGGCGGCGAAGCCTCTCTG
>CAYUYL010000295.1:0-2441 GCA_964449195.1 uncultured Filomicrobium sp. | reverse complement strand
TATGCGGCAACAATGTCGCGCCTGTCGGCTGGGGCATAGTCGTAGAACTTATCGACGCTCTGCGAGCGCAATCGCGTGACCTCTCCCTGCAAGTGCTGCTGAATAAACGTAAACCACTGCCAAGCCCCAGAAGGTGCGCCTCCGTAAGATTCAGCCGCATGTGAATTAAAGCCATCGCCGCGTTTGAACACGAAGAAGTCGGGCACTTTTACACCCAAAGACGCCTGCAACATATACATACCGATTGCAGCCGTTCCTCCAACCCAGCCCTTCGCAAAGGCTTCTTGAGCCTTAAACTCTTCGGGTGTGACAGAGCCACCATTCAACCCGTCCAGAACATATCCGGGCCCTTGTTCGTAATATGCGGGCAAAATCGGCTTCGCACGACCAATGCTTGCGGCGGCGCATTGATCGATCATTCGAATATTGATCGCTTCACGCTCACGCGCATAGTCATTTGCTGCCAGACCAGCAACCGCATCGGGGCGGTCCAAACTGCCCGATTGGCTAGCGCCAGTGTCCCAGCCGTCCGAATAATCCGCAAAGCCTGCGAAATCCGCATGAACGCTTTCAAGGGAACCGGGGTTCCAAGAGGCATCACCATTCACCCACAAGCCAAGATAGTACTTCGCCTTATTGGCGTCGAACTCCGGTACAGTCATCATTGTTTCTGCAATACGGTCCAGCATTCGGGCATTAACCTGACCCGGTGTTAATCCGCTAACGGGCGGCAGCTCATAGAATTCCGCGATGATGTTCCAGCTTTCATTGCCAGCCTCAAACATCACTTCGGGGAACACATCCGCCCAAGGCTCTATTTGCCCTAGTGCAATGCGCAGCCTTGCCCCTTCCGCGGCGGGCGACATATCAGGGGCGGCGGGCTGAGACATGAAGTAATAGCCGCCAAAAAACCGATAGTCATCCTCGGTCCAGTGCCAGTCCAGATGAAACCACGGCGATGTTGGCTCATGCGACCCGCCATTATGCTCATTGGCGATCTTTAGATTTTCCAAACTACGGTGGAACCCGTTGTGGCCCGCCCTTTCCAATCCAACACCACGAATGTAATCTGCAACTTTGTAGGTGAAGGGCCGCGTTTTGGCTGAGAAATGCAAGCGGGTGAAGCGCGGCTGAGCGGCTGCGACTTCGTCTAATTCCTCCGGCGTCCAGTACATCGGACCCGCCCTGTCATCATTGATCGTGAACTCTTTGATGTCGATTGTCAGCGGGCCGTTGATCGTCAGATATGTGTCCATCGGCTGGGTGCCAGTGGGTGGCGTAGCGGTACTGAACGACGTTACGGTCTTCATAAAATCAGCACCGAAACTAACCGTCTTATCTGTCTCAACAAAAGCCATTGATGCCGTTGTTGAACCAGTGCCTACAACCCGCGCCTCAATCCCTAAGTTGTATGTACGGCCTGCAACGATGGCTGGATAAAATCCATTATCCGGCTCGTCAGTACCGGTGTGAGAGAAGTGACGGAGGTTAAATGTGGCACCGTCATCAACGATCAGCCGAACATAAGGGTGGTCATCTGTGTCGCGCTCGAACGAGAAGGACACACCGTCCGGCATATCCTCGTTAAACGGTGCGATCCCCCTAACGCCAAAGCCTCTCAGAAGACTATTAGCGCCATAGGCCCGATTTGCGATGACGTCCGGCTTGGCAGCGGTATGATCCAATGTCCGCTTGAAGATGATCAAGTCATCAGCCTGAATGTCAGGGCTTGGCTGAACCGTTGTTAGCTCGCCCAGATCGTCGAACTCTGGATAGGATGAACGAAACACGACATATTTCTTGCCTGCCTCTGCCATCCATTCAATGCGGGCCGTCAAACCCCCGTCTTCTGGCGTCACCGTCACGCCAGCCGGAACCAAAAGGCTGGCATCCAGATCGCCGTTGTAAGCTTGGTTGGCTACTGTCGTATTTGCGGCACCCTGATCCGCTGGCGTATCCGAAACAACAAATGAAACAGGCGTAGAGAACGGGCCGCGCTCACCGGCGGCATTGATCTCAGCGACCGCAAAGTATTCCGTCACGCTTGGGCGAGCAAATCCGGGATGCGACCAACGGAAAAGCCCTGTGCCTTCAATCGCCTGACCACTCGGAACGATATTGTTGAAACCACGAGCAATACCGGTTTGGACATCGTAAGTTCCGATCTCTTCGATCTTGCCATTCACATCACGCAAAACGAAAAGTTCACCACCTTCGTAAAGACCGCCCTTATAGCTGTTGAAAAAGCTCAAGTTGTCGCAGGTCAGCGTGTTTCCAGAAACGTTAGTGCACTCTAGGTCACGGACGTAAAACGGCGCTGGAAAGCTAGGCGGCGGGCCATTCAGAGTCATGTAGTTGCCCAGAACGCCGGTGTTGATTGAGCATCGACCCGGATTGTGTCCGGGTTCTTCCCGATCATAGAAGACAGCGTCTTCGGTGCG
>CAYUYL010000294.1:0-2447 GCA_964449195.1 uncultured Filomicrobium sp. | reverse complement strand
CACCCATTTGCAGAGTTTGATTCATTTCAACAACTCCTATTCTTTATCTACCATTTATCGTTTTTATAGACCAATTATACCAAATTATGCAATAGAACCTATTAATATCTTTCTCTCTTTTCATCTCTGCAATGATATGAGACAATGCCACCTAAAAACAAACTACTCTCGAAAGGAGAATCAATGTGTATAAAAAAATCATCCCAGCTGTTACAGTGATATTCGGTTTTTGGATTCTTCTTCAATTAGCATTTAACATCAATATCTTTCACAATCCAATGAATTATTTTATTGTGATCACTCTCTTTTTTCTTTGTATTCAGGCTACATTGAAGCATAGGAAATAAAAAAACCCGAACAAGCGAATCCCACGCTCATCCGGTCCAGTCATTTCTTTATTACACTTCTTCACCATTCGTTGCGATGACGTTTTGATACCAAGTAAACGAATCTTTTTTGAGTCTCTTCATTGAACCATTACCTTCGTTATCGCGGTCAACATAGATCATGCCGTAGCGTTTTTTCATTTCACCGGTTGTGAATGACACGATATCAATGATGCCCCAAGGTGTGTAGCCGATGAGGTCCACACCGTCATATTCAACCGCTTTTTTCAGTGCTTGAATATGAGAAGCGAGATATTGAATTCGCTCTGGGTCATGAATAGAGCCGTCTTCTTCCACTTGATCAATGGCACCAAAGCCATTTTCCACAATGAATAGCGGGATTTGATAGCGATCGTAAAAACGATTCAATGTATACCTTAAACCTGTCGGATCAATGGACCAGCCCCAGTCACTTGATTTGATATACGGATTTTCTACACCATGCGGCAGTGCTCCATTGACAATGTCTCCTTTGTGATCAGATACTGCATCGCTTTTGACCGTTGTTGACATATAATAGCTAAAGCCAAGATAATCTACTTTTCCTTTTCTTAAACTTTCTTCATCGCCTTCTTCAAATGGAATGTGATAGCCTTCGCGCTCAAATTCTTTTAACGCGTAGCTTGGATAGTAGCCACGCACTTGGACATCTGGGAAGAAATAGCGCTGTCTCATATATTCTTCTGCCAGCATGACATCCTCTGGGTTTGAGGAATATGGATAAATTGGCACGTGGGACACCATCGCTCCAATTTGAAAGGACGGATTGATCTCTTTTCCTTTTGCCACTGCCCATGCACTTGCAAGCAATTCATGGTGGCCCGCTTGATACATGACTTCTTTGGCATTTTCGCCTTCTTTGACAGATACCCCTGAATTTGTCCAAAGGAACAACGGGTTGTTGACGTCCATTTTGTTATTGATTTCATTAAATGTCATCCAGTACGTGACCTTGTCCTTATAACGATTGAAGCATACTTCCGCAAACTTCGCGAAATATTCAGCGACTTTTCTGCTTCGGAATCCGCCGTATTCTCTTGCCAAATGAAGGGGCATTTCAAAGTGAGACAACGTAATGACAGGCTCGATTCCATGTTTAATCAGTTCATCAAACACATCATCATAAAACTGTAAGCCTGCTTCATTCGGCTCTTCTTCATCCCCTTTAGGGAAAATTCGGCTCCAGCCGATCGATGTTCGCAAGCATTTTAATCCCATTTCAGCAAACATGGCGATATCTTCTTTGTAACGATGGTAAAAATCAATGGCTTCATGGTTTGGATAAAAAGTTCCTTCTTCTATCGTTTCCGTGATCTGTCTTGGTACACCATGAGCACCTGCTGTCATCACATCTACAACACTCGGCCCTTTGCCAGCTGCATTCCATCCACCTTCGAATTGATGAGCGGCTAATGCCCCGCCCCATAAGAAATCTTTTGGTAAAGTCATTATCTATTCCTCCTATTTCACAATTGTCATCATCACGTCAGTTGGCTGACATGTCGAACGTTTCTCTACAATCACATCTTCGTATGCTTGGGTATTGGTAATGATAACAGGTGTGATTGTTTGTAATCCTTTGCTTTCAATTGCTTCCTGATCAAATGTCATCAACAAGTCACCCTTTTTCACCTTGTCGCCTTCTTTGATATTGAGTGTAAATGCCGATCCATCTAGAGAGACCGTATCAATTCCTACATGAACAAGTAACTCTACACCAAATTCAGAACGCAGACCAATCGCATGTTTTGTTGGTGCAAGCATGACGACACTGCCGTCAAACGGTGCAAACAGTTTGTTATCGGTCGGATGAATGGCAAAGCCTTTCCCCATCGCCCCAGAGCTAAATACGGCATCTGGCACTTCAGATAACGAAAGCACCTTTCCTGTAAGTGGAGCCGTGATCATTTCTTCATTGTTCATAGAAGCTTGTGACGTTTCACCGCCTTGATCTTTAACAGGTGTTTCACCAGCTGGCTGGTCTACCGTATCTTCCCCATAACCGAACATTTGAATAAGCACAACTGGTAATATCAGCGCAATGGCCACACCAATCAAAAT
>CAYUYL010000293.1:0-2479 GCA_964449195.1 uncultured Filomicrobium sp. | reverse complement strand
GCATAAAGCTTGCGGATCTCGGTGGCCGCTTTTTCGTGCGGGTGCGTTTCCAGCACTCCTTTGCCTTGCGTGAAGGCATGAATATACGCCACTCTGTCGCCGATATGCACCGACGGCAGTTCGAGCCCGGCATCAGCCATGGCATGCTCTGCCTGTCGTGTGAGCGGCGATCGTACACGGCATGCGGTCAATACGCCAATGCTTTTGGCCTTGGCTAACTTGCAAATCTCAACGCTTGAGGTGATCGCTGCCAAATCAGCCAGCGTGGGTCTGCAGGGAATAAGCACGAGATCGGCTGCCTTTGCAGCTGATACCGCCAAATGTTTGGAATGTGGCGGTGTATCAATCAGCACCAGATCAGCGCCATTGGCTTGAGCGGCATTGAGCAAATCTTGCAGTTGTTTTTCCGTAGCTGGAATGACGGTAGGAGCATCTGCACCATGTAAAGACTGCCAGGTTGTGGCACTCCCCTGTTCATCGAGATCGATGATGGCGACGTTCTCGCCTGCAAGTTGTGCCGCAACGGCCAGGTTCACTGTAGTGGTGGTCTTCGCAGATCCACCTTTGCGCGATAATACCGCGATTGTTTTCATGAGAATTTGAAAAAGCAATGACATCATACATGCATGCATCCATGTATGTCCAATCGAACGCATATGTGCATGTCGGCATGCGGTCATCGGTGCATCGGTTGATATACGCATGCAGCGATACGTTCACACACAGGCGCGTAAATAAACGTATCCACGCATATGGAAATGCGTGCATGAACGGCACGAAAATATCCGGTAGAGATCCGCCGGTTCTTGCGGGCGCGCACTATTTCTCAGGGTCGGGGCAGCCTCAAATCCAGCACTTCGCAAACTTTTTTTCATGAACATCCTGGAGCATCGCAGGAACTTCTCAACCGCTTGTTTTGCAATGCTTATTGCTTAATTCTGCCACTGCTGCTTACCCTTGCAAGACTGTAACGTCACCCCGAACGTTGGGTGTAACGCCGGACTATAACTGTGAGGTTCTGTCTAGCCCGAATGTGATTTCCTGCAGATAATACAGGCACTTGCTTCGGATTGGAGGATCACATGATACACAGAACCAGACGTCACGGGCTTGGACATTCTGTCGGAATAAACTTCGAGCAGATCTTTGAAAACGGCATCACCAAAATCACCGGCCTTGATCTGCCAACATTCGCGGAATGTGAAGTCGTCGAAAAGCTCCTGCATTATGATCTTACATTGCGCGTGACACCGTCAGAGGCTCGGCAGTTTGCCAAGCAACTCGTTGCACGATGCGAGGATGATACGCTTTGCCAGACGCTAGCAGGGGAATTCGTCAATCAGCCGTTCATGGCCGTGGAACTGACCGTCATGGATTGGCCGGTTGGCGAGAAGCCGTGCCCGCGGCGCGCCGCCTACATTATTGAAGGGCACATCGCATATCTTCGCCACCACTATGAATTGACCAAGGCGTTGCGGTCATTCCATCAACGCATGCTCATGAGCCAGCAGCCAGAACAGCCTAGCTTGCTGTAATCTGCGTCTCTGATTGCCCAATCATTCGCCTTACACATCCAACTCCAACACGCATATCCCCATGCCAAAACACGATGTCGTGCTGCTGCCGAGGGTCATCCGCCATCGCGATGCGGCTCTGTACCTCGGCATGGACCGCAACCGCTTTGATCGCGAAGTGCGCCCGCATGTGCCGGAAATCCGCATCGGCAAACAGGGTATCGGCTTCGACCGCATTGATCTCGACCAGTGGTTTGCGGCATATAAGAGACGCAATGAGCGTCCTGCGAAAAAGAAAGGACTATCTACATGGGACGCAAACCAAGCCCAGGCCTCAGAAACCGGAACGGAACCTGGCACATCGACAAAACCATCCGCGGCCGACGCATTCGCGTCAGTTGCGAAACGTCTGATCTCGAAGAGGCGGAACGGCTCTTGAGCCACATTCTTGAGACGCACCGCAAAACCTCCAAGTTCGGCGAACGGCCGGTCAGGTCATTTGCAGATGCTGCGGTGAAATTCGTGACGGAACACGAGCACAAACGCAGCCTCGAAGATGACATCAGCCGGCTCAAACACCTGATGCCGTTTATCGGCGCCATTCCAATTGAGAGGATCACGATGGATACGCTCAAACCCTGGATTGATCATCGGCGTCAGGAACGTGTGTCCACGACGACGATCAACCATGGGTTGCAAGTGGTCCGCCATATCCTCAATCTGGCGGCCTTCGAATGGCATGATGATAACGGCCTCAGCTGGCTGGAACGCGCCCCGCGCATCAAACTGTTTCCGGTGCACGATCGCAAGGAGCCGCATCCTCTGAGCTGGTCTGAGCAGGACCGGTTGTTTCACCATCTGCCAGATCATTTGCGGGAGATGGCAACCTTTGGCGTTAACACCGGCTGCCGCGATCGCGAGATCTGCGGTCTGCGGTGGGCATGGGAGCAGCGCGTTGAGAGCCT
>CAYUYL010000292.1:0-2497 GCA_964449195.1 uncultured Filomicrobium sp. | reverse complement strand
GACACCATATTTGTGATAGGCACGCCTGATGGCTGTACGCGATTTGACCGGATGCATATAATTGAGACGGGCTCGCGGAATTGTAGCAGCATCCTCCAATTCCGGCAATGAGGCCACATCAAAGGAATGAATGCCGGCGCCGTAAAGAGCGCCAAGCAGGAAAACGGAGCTGTTGGCTTTGTACGCGTAGGCGACCTCTCCGGGGAAATGATCCAGAAACCAACGTGCCGCCCGGCCAGCTGCATGCGGCCGCAAGCCCAACGCGGCCCGCTCAGGCCGCTTTGATGTCACAAATTCATGAGCATTTGCGAAGCGATCCATGCCATAACCTACCCTAAGATTTTTCCGACACGCAGCCAAAACATGCAGCCACTCAACCTCTGCTCCACATAAGCTCTGAGCTCAATATCCCCATCACCCTGTTTGCTTACGAGACTTTTGGCTTGTTGTATCATGTTCCATATGATTATCGCCTGCAGGTTTTTGCGCATCCTCGTGATGATCTGCACCGTCTTGTGCAAGCATATCATCAACAATCAGTCCGGCGCTTTCACGAATTGCGCGCTCGATAGCATTCGCAATATCCGGGTTCTGCCGCAAAAACGATTTTGCATTTTCCCGTCCCTGACCAACACGCTGACCTTCATAGGAGAACCATGCCCCTGCTTTATCAACGACGCCTGCCTTAACCCCAAGGTCAATCAACTCGCCCGTTTTTGATACACCTTCACCATACATGATATCGAATTCAATTTGTTTAAATGGTGGAGCAACTTTATTTTTAACAACTTTCACACGTGTCTGGTTGCCAATAACTTCATCCCGGTCCTTGATCTGGCCAACACGGCGAATATCAAGACGCACGGAGGAATAAAACTTAAGCGCGTTACCGCCCGTCGTCGTTTCCGGATTGCCAAACATCACACCGATTTTCATTCGGATCTGGTTGATAAAAATCACCATACACCGGGATTTTGAAATAGAGGCGGTCAACTTACGCAGTGCCTGGCTCATAAGACGTGCCTGCATACCGGGCAGACTATCGCCCATGTCGCCCTCAAGCTCAGCGCGCGGAGTAAGCGCCGCAACAGAATCAACGACCAGAACATCAACCGCCCCCGAGCGGACCAAAGTATCAGCAATCTCAAGGGCCTGTTCTCCGGTGTCTGGCTGGGAGACCAGAACATCTTCCAGACAAACACCGAGCTTACGCGCATAGACCGGGTCAAGCGCGTGCTCTGCGTCAACAAAAGCGCAAACCCCGTCACGCTTTTGTGCTTCGGCAACGACGTGAAGAGCCAGCGTTGTCTTGCCGGATGACTCCGGCCCGTAGATTTCAATTATGCGGCCCCGCGGCAGACCACCGATGCCCAACGCAATATCAAGCCCAAGCGAACCGGTCGGAATGGCATCGACATCGACCTGAAGGTCGTTCCCGCCGAGACGCATGACAGACCCTTTGCCGAAATTCTTTTCGATCTGCGCAAGGGCGGCTTCCAGCGCCTTTTGTTTATCCATGTTTGCTCCTTCAACAATACGGAGGTTGGGCGCGCTCATTGTAATATCCCCAAATGCTTAGTGTCTTCCAACAACAGCGCGAATGTACACGTTATGTTCTCATCTGTCGAGCAGTATTAACGTTATCATAAGATGATATTCAAACTGTCCTGGTGTTTTCGATCGAAACGCTCGTTTCCCAGGTAGGTGCCCTCAAGCGTTTACGAACCAAGAACACGATCAAAAACCAGCATATCAAGCAGGTCATTAACCGGTGTTATAGACCGTGATTCCAGACCGGCACTCAAGATAATGCTGCAAGATACTTCAGGGTCTGTTGACATTCATCACGCTCCGCGCCGTTTGTCAGCGCCGTTCATATGATATGCCCCCTGCCCAAACACCCAACAGGAGTACCCAGCACAGGCAACGGCCGCGAAATAACTTCATTGTTTGGAAGATGGCAAGAGACGCACATCCAGAGTTGTATATCAGAAATTCTTATGGGTAAGTTATTTATTACGATTGGCTCTGATGACCAATATCGATTAGCTTAGCGAATTGCACTGCATAGTTGCAAATATGCTTGGAGGACAGTTATGGACGATACGAAATGCCCGGTCATGGGTGGCAAGCTGAAATTTACCGCAGGCCGGGGAACATCAAACCGTGACTGGTGGCCAAATCAGCTGAACCTGAAAATTCTGCATCAGAATTCGTCCAAATCCGATCCGATGGACGCGGCATTCAATTATGCGGAGGACTTTAAGAGTCTTGATCTTGATGCCGTCAAAAAAGATATCTTCGACCTGATGACAAAGTCACAGGACTGGTGGCCTGCCGACTACGGACATTACGGCCCTTTGTTCATTCGCATGGCATGGCATAGCGCCGGCACATATCGCATTGGCGATGGACGTGGCGGCGCTGCTTCCGGCACCCAACGATTTGCGCCTCTGAACAGCTGGCCGGACACCGGCAACCTGGACAAGGCCCGCAT
>CAYUYL010000291.1:0-2497 GCA_964449195.1 uncultured Filomicrobium sp. | reverse complement strand
CACCAACTGCGGCTCATGCCGTGCCGAGATTGGAAAGTTGATCAATGACACCGACCTTGCGCAAGCCGGCTGATACAGCGCCAAAGCGCCTTGGTGCCCTGGCCAAGTTACCGGTATTCTGGAACCTTGACGGAAAGCGTGTCGTCGTGGCCGGTGGCACCGCAGCTGCTGCTTGGAAAGTAGAGTTTCTGGCAGCCTGCGGCGCCAATGTCGAGATTTTTGCCGCAGATATCGAAACTGAAATGGCAGCCCTGCTGGAGCGTGGCGCAGCGGCTGGCACACTCACACACCATGCACGGCCATGGGCTATTGATATTTTTGAGAATGCTGCCCTCGCGCTTGCAGATGCCGAATGTGACGCCGAGGCGCAAGCTTTCTATTGCGCGGCACTGCAAGCCGGTGTCCCGGTAAATGTGATCGATAAGCCGGCCTTCTGTCAGTTTCAGTTTGGCTCCATCGTCAATCGTTCGCCTGTGATTGTCTCAATCTCCACCGATGGCGCCGCGCCCATTCTCGGCCAGGCGATCCGCCGCCGCATTGAAACGCTGTTGCCGGCACCGATGGCGGACTGGGCGCAACTGGCCAAAACGATCCGTAATACAGTAATCGAGAAGCTGGAGGCCGGGCCGCAGCGCCGCGCATTCTGGGAACGTTTTTCCGATATGGCGTTTCAGCGTTCCGCCCCTGCCCAAAGCCCGCAGGAATTGTCGGCACTTGTCGATAATATTGCCACCAGCGTTCAGATTGAACAGGGACGCGTGACCCTGGTCGGTGGCGGCCCTGGCGATGCGGAGCTTCTGACGATCAAAGCGGTCAGGGCCCTGCAATCAGCGGATATCATTTTGTTTGATGACCTGGTCCCTGAGGATGTTCTGGAGTTGGCGCGCCGCGAGGCCAAGCGCATGCTGGTCGGCAAACGCGGGCGCCGCGAAAGTTGTTCGCAGAATGACATCAATGATTTGATGGTGAAGCTGGCTAAGCAGGGCAAGCACGTTGTGCGCCTTAAGTCTGGTGATCCCATGATATTTGGCCGTGCGGGCGAGGAAATCGAACGTCTGGAGCGCGAAAATATTCCCGTTGAGGTTGTGCCCGGCGTGACGGCCGCCTCTGCGCTTGCCTCCCTGCTTGGCGTTTCGCTTACGCACCGTGATCATGCGCACTCTGTGCGTTACGTGACAGGCCATTCGCGTTCGGGTGAATTGCCGTCTGATTTGGACTGGAAAGGGATGGCCGATCCCGAGACAACGGTTGTCTTTTACATGGGCGGCAGAACCAGCCCGGCCATTGCCGAGCGGTTGTTGGAACATGGCATGCCACAGGATATGCCGGTGATGCTGGCCTACTCCATTTCGCGGCCGGAGATGCAGGTTGTCCGCACCACACTGGCGGCGCTGTCAGATCCGGCGACGGATGTTCCAAATGACGGGCCTGTTCTGGTGGCAGTCGGTTCGGTATTTGCTGCAACGCATAGCAATATCGAAATCGCCGCCACGCCTGCATCCTCTGAAGTTCCTGCCCTGGATGTGCCGGAACCTAAAAAGCTGGCCAACAGCCGCGGTTCCCTATGGGATACCTGCAAACGATACCTGACATCAACGTAAAGCCGGTGAGGGCAAGGCCGCTCCTCTGTGTGGCTTGATGAATGTCGTTTCAGGGCACCCAATCTGGCCGCATCACCGGCCAAAGCTCAGTCGGCGTAAGAGCAGATCGTTTCAAACTTTATTCTTCTGGCTGAGATTGAACCTCTGCAGACGGTTGCCGGGCAGGCTTGGAGCGATCCTCGCGCAGATAATCTCCAGCGTCTTCCGGGTGCTTGTATATGTCGTAATGTGTCTTTGCCGGATCTGGTTTCTCCGCCGCCAGCTTTTGCAACCTGCGCAGATCCGAGGCCGGTAGTTTGTCACGGATTGCGTGGCAGGATTGCTCGTTGAGCTTTTTGATAAAGTGAGGTGCCAGTTGGGAACTTCCGCTCACAGGATGTGTAATTTGCCTGACAATGCCTTTTGCAATAACGGCATCTTCCATGTCATCATCACACGCAATTTCAGCAAGTTTTGCTGCGCGCCCTTTCAAAATTTCTGCGGGTGATACTTTGCGTTGATGCACGACATGCCACCGACAAGTGTTTGCGATCAGAGCTTTGAAAGGCGCATGTGTTTGAGAGAGCAGTGGCCGCAATTCCAGAAGAGGACGTAAGGTCTGCTCGACCTTCTCATGCGCAGCTTTCACACGTTCATACCCAGGCGTCTGGGACTGCTGCATGTCATCGCTTAAGTTGCTCAGTCCAGAGATGCTGCTTTGCAAGTTTTTGCGTGCTTGAGGATTGAGCCAATTTATTTGCAGGAATCGGGCATCAAACAAGGCTGTGTTAGAAACTTCGCTCATCTGCGTTTGCCAAACTTGTGCTTGGCTTAAATTGGCGCCCTGCAGGCTAGCATTACGAAATTTAGAGTCTTTAATAGGGGATCAGTAAACCCCTCGCCTTTAGGCGACAGGA
>CAYUYL010000290.1:0-2499 GCA_964449195.1 uncultured Filomicrobium sp. | reverse complement strand
AACGGAAAGACAATCGGTCGGCTCCTCTTTCCAGAACCAAATGCAAAGGGCACTTCAGGGTGATGTTGTGGCATCGCAAAGGCTTCACCACGCACTCAATGTCATGCAGAGTGTTGTGAACAATGTCGATAGACAAGCTGAAGCCTACGCACAACATCAGATTGCACATCCAACCCGCCCTGTTCAGAATACCGGCCGGTCGGGACTCTTCACCAGTGGTCCTATACCGAGAAGGAACTCGACCTTTGTTGCTCGTCCCTACCAATTTTGGGACAGCGAGACCCTAAGGGAGTACGTAGCCGATCTATTGCGCCGAAACGGAAATCCGAATCCTTCGACTGGCCAGATCAACTCGCTAGCAAACATGTTGGCCAACATGCGCGGTTACGGATCTTGAATTTTTTTTTAATTCTTTTACTTATTTTTTTAAATAAATTGTAATGTGTTTTTGATTGAACATCAAGGTTTTTACCTAGAATTTTTAAAGTCTTAATTTAGAATAACTGTTCCGTAAACCTGCCTCCACGTACTCACCTGACTTTATTTAAAATAAGTTTAGGGCTTCCATCCTGCATGTCGTGCACTCTAACTTGAGTTGTTTTAACAAGAATACAGGACCCTCCCAAAATGCAAACGGCCGTACAAAAACGATTCGTAGGTGAGCATTAGGAGCTTTTATGTTTTCTTGCGATAATTTTTGCACAATTTCATGTGTGTGTATGGCCATAAATGTTAAGTAATCATTACAACTCCAGTCACCTCATTCATTGATTATTGATTAAAGAACTTAAAAACAAGAGAAGAGACTCTTCTCTATGTCCGGCCGTATTAATGAAAAATATGCGTAAAGACTAACCAGAAATGGTTAGTGACGCTGTTTTAAAAAACATCATTTAAATAAAATAATGCAAGTTCATTATAAACAAGGTAAAAGTTAATGAATCCGGCCGGATCAATGTACACCATAACAAAACATTAGGTACATGTTTATGTACAAATTAAACTTTAAAACTTCAAAAACTTGAATACGTTCAAACAGTATCAAGCTAAACTTGGAGAAGTTAACCGGTTCAATAAATTTGTTAATCAACTTTAAACAATGGTCATTATTTCAGCACAGGAAATTATTTTTAATTAATAAAAATTATTTGAATAAGCTAATAAACTTATAAAACATATGAGGCACACATCTAAATTTTTATTACTTTTTCTACAAGTCTGCTTCAAAGTCTTCTTGGTTATTCGGTTCTTCTAAGCACTCTCCATCTGTAGGCAGGCCTGTATAATCATTTCCATTCATAGCCAAATCAGCTTCGTTTGTAAATGGCACATGGTTCTTATTGTACCAATCATCGGTTTGTCGGAGAAGCTCGCCTTCGAGAAGTCGGTACGTTTCCCCAGCTCCACAAAGTAAATTCTCCAACACAGGATAAATTATCTTCGAGCTATCCGCCTCTGCTTTGATGATCCAATTGTTATCATCGTTCTTATCATTCATCTCCTCGTTGGCCGACTGTCTACATTTAATTTCAACTTCACTGGCCAGCTTATCACGAATAACAGTTTCACTTTTATTCTCATTTATTATCGACTTTAGGCACACGGCTAGGGCATACGATGCTGCCAATGTCTTCCGGTTGAATTTGAGAGCTTCAGACAACGTTTTCTGTTCTTCGAAACCGGTCATGTCTCTCAACATCATAACAGCGAGTTCTATAAGAGAGATTTTCTTTCGGATTAACTTTTGCTTGGGAGCATTTTCGACGGCCGTGCGTCCATCATCAACGCCTTTTCGAACACGTGAGTATTTTTTTGGCCAACAAAGAATTGGATGAACAATGTATGCAATCATTTCCTCGTGCCTCGAAATAAAAATAGACAGCAGCTTTTCGTTCTCAACTTCTATATCACCATCAGAGATAACAGTTTTATTTTCCTCGATAGAAGATGGCAAACTTAATTTTGATTCTTTCAACGGCCGTAACCATATGATTTCAGTCTTCTGCTCAAGTTTCGTGAACCCAATATCTTTCCAATTAATTAGTAAAAACCCAACGTGTTTGGTAAACAGCCTTCGGACTTGTTTGCGATTTTTAAGAAGAGCATTGACGACCGTTGAGTAAATATGGTGCATTACGAAAAACGATTCGTCATCCGTACTAACTTTACAACCTTTTATAATGTCCTTTCGGCGTCGTGCTAGTTCAAGACAGGGCCCTACTTCTTCCTCAATCTTCTTGATGCGTTCAATAATTGTGGTCTTCGGTACGATTCTCTTCACCCATGCCGGGAGCCCACTTCGATTCTCAGATATAGATGATGTGTCGGATGCTCCAGAATTATATCCTCTCGCCAGATGTAGAATACAATTCTTAAGACATCGGCCACGAAAACTTGATATCAAACGGCCGTTCGGTGTCGTGAAAAACTTCTTGCCTTTGTAATCTAGCTTGGCGCAGAAGAACACATGTATTAACTGCACAATATTGGAGATGGCCA
>CAYUYL010000289.1:0-2513 GCA_964449195.1 uncultured Filomicrobium sp. | reverse complement strand
ATATGTATGACCTTATTGAGATGATGATCATCTTCTCTAACTCTTAATCTTGCAACACAGTGCGCACGATCAACAAATTGAAGTTTGAGCATTCTTCGCGGAAGCGGTCTTTGAGTTCTGTTTATAAGAATTTTATAGTCGTTTGCGGCTATTTTCCATTGCTGGTCAATGCAATTTTTTTAATATTTTTGGCAAGGAATGCACAAATATGCTTAAAAAATATACAAATTTGCATCTTGATATGTAGTCCTACTCTGACTAGGCTGTTTTAACTTGGTGCTTCAAGCCGCAAGGATGAAGCTTAAATGGGAACCCGGTGCGCCGTACCTATCAGGGAGCAAAACCGGGGCTGTGCCCGCAACTGTAAGCGGTTGGCCCGCTCATATGCCACTGGCCCGAATTGGCTGGGAAGGCGAGTAAAAGGCCTGTAACCGTAAGCCAGAAGACCTGCCAGGCGATATGTAATTCCATTGTGAGGGGCGGGTGTCCCCTTGAAGGAGATGACGTATGTCCCAGGCAAATCATTTGCCTCAACGCGTGCAACACCGTGACAACCTCATAACGATTAGCGTTCTCTATAGCCTTTGGATTGTAGGCGCTCTTAGCGTCGGCATCTGGGCGCTTATCAGTGTGACTATTCTGGGTAGTTGACCGTTTTGCAGAAGGCACACGACCTTAAGCGGCCGATATACGATAATGCTGGATACAGTGCTGTCGCAACGCTTCAGTCGCTTATGGTAAAACAGCAAACTTCCAAGGCATATTATGCTACTTGAAGCCTCCCGGCTATCGCTTGGCTACGCAGGCGTTCCGCTCATATCCTCCATCTCCTTTCAAATTCAGCCGGGAGATGTGCTTGCAGTCGTCGGCTATAACGGTTCCGGAAAATCGACACTCGTCAAAACGCTCCTCGATATCATTTCTCCCGTCAGCGGTTCGTTCAATTGGCCGTGTGGGAAACCAAAGACAATCGCATATTTAGGACAACGAACTGAATTTGACGGACGGTTTCCACTAAGGGTTCGCGATTTGGCGTCGATGGGCGCGTGGCACGGCATGGGGCTGCTCGGGCGGCTCTGCAGCCGGACACAGGAACGGGTCGATATGGCCCTGAAACGCACCAACATCGAGCATATTGCCGATCAACCGCTGCATGTTTTGTCATCCGGTCAACTGCAACGTGCCCTGTTCGCCCGCACCATGGTGCAGGACGCGCCGCTCATTTTGCTCGATGAACCTTTCACGGCAGTCGATCAGACAACGGAGACGCAACTGCTGAATTTGATCGACTCTTGGGCGGATGAAAAGCGTGCAGTCATTTTGGTTCTGCACGACCTGTCTGCTGTGCTTGAGCACTGCACCAAGGCGCTTCTTCTGGGCAATGGAAGAGCGCAATTCGGCTTGCCTCGTGACGTTTTGATCCCGGCTAATCTTGTTAATCACGGGTATCTTTCGCCAAGTCAGGCAGCCTGGATCGAGACGATGTTTGCAAAACAGGTGAAAACGGAAGGCGGCACACGTGTTTGAGTGGCTTGATTATGCATTTATGAGACGGGCCCTGGTTGCGACCTCGATCCTGAGCTTTTCGGTTGCGCCGGTCGGGGCTTTTCTCGTTCTGCGGCGTCTGTCGCTCGCAGGCGAAGCGATGGCGCATGCCATCGTGCCCGGAATTGTCGTGGCCTTCGTGATTGCGGGCCTCTCGGTATTTTCTATGCTTATTGGCGGTCTTATTGCCGGTGTGAGTGTTGCCGTCCTGACCACGCTTCTGGCCCGCACAACCATCATTCGGGAAGATGCGAGCCTGGCGTCGCTTTATTTGATTGCGCTGGCGCTTGGAATTTTTATCCTGTCTGCTGCCGGCTCGGCCGTGCCGTTGAAAAGTTTCCTCTTTGGATCGATCCTCGGTATCGATAATGAAACCCTGATACTGATTGGCGCAACAGCCACCGTCACCCTGGTGACATTTGCCATTATTCTTCGTCCGCTCATCGTATTTACGATCGATCCAGTGTTTTTTGAAAGCCAATCGCGTCGCCCCAATTTGGTTGGCCAGTTTTTCATGTTCCTTGTGGTCTTAAATCTGATCGCTGCATTCAAGGCACTTGGTACTTTAATGGCTGTCGGCCTCATGATCCTGCCGGCGACGGCAGCGCGTTATTGGGCCTCCGGCATTACATCCTATCTTGTCTTGACGTTCTTATTGGCGCTGAGCAGTTCATGGGCCGGGTTAATCGTTTCATATTACGTGCCTGAGGTGCCGTCCGGCCCTGCAATTGTGCTCGTTGCAGGCGGTATTTTTATTTTCAGCCTGCTGTTCGGTCCGCTGGGTCTCAGGTTGATATCCAAGGTTCGCGGCGTGCGAAAGTCGTCTGCGGCGACGGCAATGGAGGCTGCCGAATAATCGATCCAACACAAATAACCAATTGAAAAAGGAGTCTCTATTCATGAAACGTTTGCTTGCACATCTGGCGATGTGCGCGATAGCAGCCGCATCGCTCGCAGCTCCTGCGCAA
>CAYUYL010000288.1:0-2520 GCA_964449195.1 uncultured Filomicrobium sp. | reverse complement strand
AGGAAATTTTACATGAAGTACCTTCTTTTTACTATCGTTTCGACAAAAATAGACATTGTGAATGACTAAGTAACAAATATTCTTCTTTTATTTTGACTAAATTGTAAAATATACTCATCAAGATGGTATACTTATGTGCATATTTTACTAGGAGGCATTCATCTTGAAATCATTTTGGGAAATAGACGAGGAAGGTTACTATACGTTAAAAAAGATCAACGAAGCAGAAATAGCTAAAGCTGAAAAGAAACTTGGTGTCACTTTGCCAGATACATATAAAAAGCTCATATTAGAACAGAATGGTGGTTATACCATTCATAATGCTTTTCCAACCACTCACTCTAATTCATGGGCTGAGGATCATATTCAATTTAATCACCTGCTGGGAATTGCTGAAGATGAAGGAATTATGGATAGTGCCTATTTAATAAAAGAGTGGGAGCTGCCAGAAGGGCTTGTTTTGATCAACGGGGATGGACATACTTGGGTAGCAATGGATTATCGAAAAACGAAAGAGAATCCTACAATTCATTATTTTGATGTTGAGATGGAAGAAGACTTTAAGTTAGCAGATTCCTTTGATGAATTCATTGAGGGGCTTTATACAGTTGAGTACAGTGTTGACGAGGAAGTAGCAGAGGGTGAATATGAACTTTCTGAAGTTCATTTAAGCAAAGAAGAACTTGAAGCCATATTTGATTTGGACGTCCTTGATGAAGATAATCTCTATAAAATTCAATATTACCCGATGGTTGATTTGAACGAAATTGAATGGTTTTTTAAAAAAATGCAATATCACATTGAAAAAACAAAAGATGAAGATGATCTTTATGAAGTAGCTTCTACGGTTAACAACGCTCTCTTATTGAATCCAAATATGCCAATCAACGATAAAATTAATGAGATTTTACAGCAAATAGCTAAATTTCTAGAAAAAAATGATGAACCACTATTAGTGAATCTCGGAGAACATATTGCTATGAAAACAAGTTTCCTTTATTAAGCTTTGATCTGGCATAGGCTGTCCATACTGATGGAAGCTCATTTTAGGGAAAAATGCAAAAGAGAGCATTCTGTCTAGAGTTGCTCTCTATATTACATCTGTTTTTATTAATCAGTAATTCAGTGCTTAAAAATCCAAAAAATCAAGGTTAATGATCCACGAAGACATATAAAGACAATTATAGTACACTTGTGGGAACGCGATCAGTATATGCCTCAATATCACTTCTAAGCAATTCTTCATGTTTTGAAGAGGAAACGCTTCTTCTATGTAATAAACTTACGCTAGAAAACACTTGTTACTTCTTGTGTTACAGTAAAGCTATGTTTAACTATTTACTGCCACGTCATTCTTATTTTAATGCGTTCTACACAAAAAATACCTTTTATAAATAAACATTATTGTATTTTGCGGGATACCGAAAACTTTTAAAATAAGCACCTTGTCTTTACATATGTTGTAAATTTCATGTTAAAATTATACAAAGGAAATGATAGCAAGGGGGTAATGGAATGTCGAATTTGATTGCTTCTGTAGATGTAGCAAACACTCTTAACAAATGGTATTTACATATTAAAAAGAGGGAAGTTTCACAAGCAGTAGAGTTGAGGGATGAGATTCAAGATATGTTAGACGAAATGGAAGAAAATCAAGATGTTTTACTCTATTTCAATATTCTTGATTACAGGTTTAAGGTACTGATGGAAGATTTAGTGGGGCAACCAACAATAACAGAAAGTGAAAGAGTCAAAACAGATGACATGCTAAGGTTTTACTTTTATCTTTTTAAAGGTATGTATGAGAGTGCAAAGAATAACTATTCAGAAGCACTAGTCCTATTCAGAGTAGCTGAGAGACAACTGGACAAGGTACATGATGAAATTGAAAAGGCCGAATTCCATTATAAAATTGGTACACTCTACTATTTCAATAAGGTCACGCTCCTTTCTCACCATCATCTACAAACAGCAAAGGACATCTACAAGGGTCATGAAGGCTACAGCATACAGACCATAAACTGTAATATGTTGTTGGCACTGAATTTGATTGATGATGGTAGACTAGACAAAGCTGAAAAAATGCTTTTGGATTGTGTTGAGAAACTGATTGAAAAGAATGATAAGAGATTGTTAGCGTTAGCTTATTACGATCTAGGATTTCTAAAAATTCAGGATGACCACCATATAGAAGCAATTGAATATTTCAACAAAGCAATTTCCGCAGAGGATCTAAAACAGTCAGCTCCCGTTTCATACTTACAATGTGCGTATGAATTTGCAAGATCAAGCTATAAATCAAATCAGTTGGATCAGGCAATAAGTTGGGTTGCTGAGGGGAAAGCCTTTTCTAAAGAACAGCAGAACACAAACTTTATTTTAAAATTCAATATCCTTGAGAAATGTTATACAACACCACAGGAAAGCTCTGAGGATATTAAGAAAGAACTAGGACTTTTGGAAGAAAGAAAAGCATATGTTGATATAGAGTCTTTAGCTCCTGATGTTGCCTCCATTTAT
>CAYUYL010000287.1:0-2523 GCA_964449195.1 uncultured Filomicrobium sp. | reverse complement strand
GTGGTTTGCACCGGCTTTGAAAAGCGGATCTCGGCTGCCAGGTCAACATGTCGCGATCAGGGGTCCCGTTCAATGTTCTTGATGTTGCAGGCGGGACCGGAGATAGTGCAATTCGCATTCTAAAGCGTGGCGACGAAGAATGCCGGGCGGTAATCTGTGATATCACCCCGGAGATGCCGGGCGTTGGCCGGCGCCGCGTAAATGATGCATGCTTGTCAGACCGCATTGACCTTTTGGAAGGGAATGCTGAAACGCTGGCATTTGAGAGTGGCCAGTTTGACGCCTACACGATCTCATTTGGTATCCGCAACGTGACGCACATCAATCTGGCGCTGCAGGAGGCGTATCGTGTTCTGAAGCCCGGCGGCCATTTCCTGTGTTTGGAATTCTCCAAGGTCACCGTACCAATGCTGGACCGCCTGTATGATTTCCACTCATTCGAGATCATCCCACGGCTGGGCCAATGGGCTGCGAATGACCGGGAATCCTATCAGTATCTTGTCGAAAGCATACGTAACTTTCCATCGCAAGATGACTTTGCCGGCTTAATACGCGCAGCAGGCTTCGAGCAGGTGTCGTATCGCAATCTGACCGGTGGCATTGCAGCTATTCATTCGGCCTGGCGGATATGATCTCAGCCTTTATCAATCTCTTTCGCCTTGCCCGTGCAGGCATCGTGTTGGCCCAACACGGCGTGCGCTTTGTCCCCAGGGGCATCAAGGCTCCATTCATCCTTCATCTTGCGCGCATCCTGACGTGGCCGGTGCAGATTGTATCCTGGCCCTTTCGCCTTGGTCACTCACGTGGCACGCGTGTTTCAAGAGCCCTTTCAGCTCTTGGGCCGAGCTACATCAAGCTCGGTCAATTTATGGCAACCCGCAGAGATCTTATCTCCCCCGAACTTGCAGACGATTTACGCAACCTTCAAGACCGCCAGCCGCCGTTTTCAATGCGTGAAGCACGGCGTGCTGTCGAAGAGGCATTTGGCGGCCGGCTTGAGGATCATTTTGTGCGCTTCGGCCCGCCTGTTGCTGCTGCATCTATTGCGCAGGTCCACAAAGCCACCGTTATGGAGAATGGCGAAGAGCGTGACGTTGCAGTCAAAATCCTGCGGCCAGGCATTGAGCGCAGTTTTCAACGCGATCTGGAAAGTTATTTCTTTGCTGCCCGCACCATAGAAACCCTGCATCCGCCGTCGCGCCGTTTGCGGCCGGTTGCCGTGGTTGAAAACCTCAAACGCACCACAGAACTCGAAATGGATTTGCGCCTCGAAGCCGCAGCCATTTCTGAAATGGCTGACAATATTCTTGCAGACTCATCAGCCGAGAACGCAAACTTTCGCGTACCGGACGTCGATTGGAAGCGCACCTCCAAACGCATTCTGACGCTCGAATGGATCGATGGAACGCCCATTTCCCAGACTGAGAAACTGCGGGCCGATGGCCATGACCTCGAAGCGCTGGGACTGACAGTTTTGCGTTCTTTTCTGCGTCATGCCATGCGCGATGGTTTTTTTCATGCCGACATGCATCAAGGCAATCTTCTGGTTGAGTCTGACGGCACAGTTGTCGCGGTGGACTTTGGTATCATGGGCCGCCTCGGAAAGATTGAACGGCGGTTTCTGGCAGAAATCCTCCACGGCCTGATCACACGCGATTATATGCTTGCTGCACAGATGCATTTCGATGCCGGCTACGTACCAGCGCATCATCCGGTCGCTATTTTCGCCCAGGCGATGCGGGCTATTGGTGAGCCGATACATGGCCGCACGGCGGACGAGATTTCAATGGCCGACCTGCTAGGCCAGCTTTTTGCTTATACAGATGTTTTCGATATGGAAACACGGCCGGAATTGATCCTCCTGCAGAAGAGTATGGTGATTGTCGAAGGTGTGGCACGCTCACTTGATCCGAACATCAATATATGGACCGCTGCCGAGCCGGTTGCAAAGGCGTGGATTGAAGACAATTACGGCATTTCTGGCCGCCTGCGGGATGCTGGCGAAGGGGCTGAAACCATTGGTAAAATTCTTGCTGATGTACCACGGCTGCTGGCACATGCCGACCGCTCCGCTCATGCTTTTGCTGCGATGGCAAGCAACGGTGTTCGCTTGGATGACGTAACTATTCAACGCATTGCCCGGGAAAGCGCGCGCCACGGCAAAACCGGCCGCTGGGCATTATGGCTCGGCGCCATCTCTATGGCCGCAGCTGCATGGGCAATTGTGAGTGGACGGATATAACATACGGGCCACGCAGCCGTACATAATCATGACCCTAAATCCTTACTCGGGAAGCCCCACACAGCAGCCCAGTCCATGCATTTGACGGAAAATATGGAAAAACGACGGATAACGGCAACGATGCTAGATAACAAGTCTGCCGTGACAGAAAGCACTCAGCACGTTCGCAACCAAAATTACGAAATTCCACCACTTCAAGAGGTGTATGGCCGAAGCACCTGATCTATCGTTGAATTTGGTTCGGCTTCAAAAACGTAGCGGTTGAACTTGCCAAGTATACG
>CAYUYL010000286.1:0-2574 GCA_964449195.1 uncultured Filomicrobium sp. | reverse complement strand
ACCTTCCCGACCGATGCAAAGTTGCTTTATCGGGCGATTGTCCGGCTTGCCGCGCAATGCTTGCAAATGGCACGATGAATAAGTAAATATTTTGACACATAACGTCGACTTACCGAAGCATTCTTATAATGCTTGTACGTAGCATATGGTATCCGCAATTGATTTCCACCCAAAACGCCTTCCATCAGGCGCTAAAATTAGTGGATGACGAAGCCTCCTGTACGCTGCCATCCGTTTTCGCTGCGCCTATCGCATGCTCAACGCCGTGATCTCGAACGCCGCGCCGGACAGCACGGGATGGCTGCATATATACGCACACAACTTTTCCACTCTAACGATAATGCGCCAGTTTCCAACAAGCAAACCACCACAAATAATCGTCAGGCCGCAGCGCAAATTCTTGCGAAGCTCGCCCAAGGCGAAGTCGTCGCCAATTTGCGCATATTGGTTGAGGCCGCACGATCTGGCTCTCTGGTGCTGGATGATGAGGCTAAAGCTGCGCTGTTACAAGCCTATGCAGATATTGGTGAGATCAAATCGCTTCTGATGCAGACTTTGGATACCAAGGAGCGATAGATCCATGATTATCAAAGCATCTCAGCGTGGCGGCGGCAAACAATTGGCCCTCCATCTTCTGCGTGCCGATGACAATGAGCATATCCAGGTGCATGAGATACGCGGATTTATGTCGGAGGATCTCGTTGGCGCGATGAAAGAAGCTTACGCCGTGAGCAAAGGCACCAAATGCAAACAGTTTCTGTTCTCGGTCTCATTCAATCCGCCGGAACAAGAACGGGTGCCGGTTGAGACTTTCGAGGCTGCAATTGAGAAGCTGGAAGAAAAGAACAACCTCAAAGGCCAGCCGCGCGTGATCGTCTTCCATGAAAAGGAAGGCCGTCGCCATGCCCATGCCGTGTGGTCGCGCATTGATGCGGATACGATGACGGCGCGTAATCTGCCTCATTTCAAATATAAGTGCCGGGATCTGAGCCGTGAGATTTATCTGGAACAGGGCTGGAAAATGCCCCGCGGTCTCATGAACTCGAAAGAGCGTGATCCGCGCAATTTCACATTGGCTGAATGGCAACAAGCCAAGCGTCAGGGTCTGCATACACGCGATCTGAAAGACATGATGGCGGAATGCTGGGCAGCATCGGATTCGAAGGCAGCCTTTCAACATGCCCTGTCCGAGCGTGGCATGATCCTGGCCAAGGGCGACCGGCGTGGCCATGTTGCCGTCACGCATGACGGCACTGTTTTATCTATTGCCCGTTATGCCGGTAAGAAAGCCAAAGAAATCAGTGCTCGGCTGGGAGAACCAGACAATTTGCCAAGCGTTGACGACGCCAAAGCTAAGATTGCCACCCAGATAAGCCAGGCCGTTAAACGCCATATTGCTGAAGCCAACGCACAATACAAGGCCGCGATGGCACCAGTCGAACGCCGTCGTCTTGTCATGGTCGAGCACCAAAGAGCGGAACGTGCCATGCTGGCCGAGAAGCAACGTGCGCGCTGGCAGACAGAAAATCAAACCCGTGCTGCACGATATCGAACAGGAATATCAGGCCTTTGGCAACGTCTGTCCGGCGAGCGTGCGCAAATTCGCAGTCAAAATGAACGCGAAACATTCCAAGCGTTTCAGCGTGACCGGGCCCAACGGCAAGATTTGATTGATGCCCAGCTTGCCGACCGGCAAGTGCTGCAGGCAGAAATCCGATCCGTCCGCCAGGATCATGCAAAATTGCTGCTTAAATTGCATCGAGAGCGAGAGCAGATCAGGCAGATTGCGCCGCAACGGCACCCTGCGCCGGAGTTAACGCCACAGCCCCAAGAACGCCTATCAAAATTGAGAGCCGAGCATGCGCGTGTCTCAAATCCGGGGCCTCAAAACAGGCCATCCAATGAAGATCGTTTGCAGCGGTTGCGTGATAGGAAAAGCAGAGACCCATCACCAAGGAGCCGGGATCGCGATCATGATCGGTAGCCGTAACAGGGGAGCTAAACGGTCTCGGTTAAAGCAATCGGTTCGCTGATGGCTACGCCATGAATGCTGGTCTCTCTCCGATCCAATCCGATTTTATCGGCAATGGCAATCAGATGATTGGTAAATTCAGCCTGCTCTAATTCTTCAAGATCAGCGTTACGACACAGAGCTTGATAATCCGCATAGGCATCGTTGAAGTTTAACTCTGCATTCGGCATTGGAACCAACCGCGCCAATGCCCAATCCTCAACCATGCAGACGGGACGCGCATCAATGAGGAACGGTTCAGGTTCGTTATCATTGGCGGCTGTTGGTTTTTGATCTTGGCGGAGAGGGCCATGGCCGGTTGCCAAAAACAAGCCCAGGCTTGAACCCAGCTCAACGACAACGGCCAGAATGATAATCAGGGCAAGGCGAATGCGGTCATCGCTCAGGCCGACAATCCCGGACAGTAAAGCACTTTGAGGATCACTGGATTGCCCCGCACCTTTGGAAAGCAGCCGATTTTCACGGGTTTTCAGTGCGTTCAGTTTTACTTGTATCTCATCGGCTTTTTGCGCAGCTGCCAATTCGCCCTGCAGCTTAAAATA
>CAYUYL010000285.1:0-2575 GCA_964449195.1 uncultured Filomicrobium sp. | reverse complement strand
CACCCATAACTCAGCCATACCGTCGCCGGCGACGGTATGGCTGAGTTATGGGTGACGACCCAGGGCCACTGGATGGTGAGGGGATATTGTGCCCGTCTGCTCGGGTGGGATGTATCCAAAATCCGCGTGACATCATCGGAGATTGGCGGCGGCTTTGGCGGTAAGACCGTCATTTACCTCGAATCGCTTGCCCTTCTTCTTTCACAGAAGGCCGGTGTCCCAGTGAAAATGGTGATGTCGCGGGAAGAAGTTTTCCGCGCTTCCGGGCCGACGTCAGGTGCGCATGTCACCGTGAAGATCGGCGCGAAAAATGACGGCACGATTACGGCTGGTTATGCAACTTTGCGCTATCAGGCTGGCGCTTTTCCAGGCTCTCCCGTTGGTCCAGGCTGCATGTCCGCCTTTGCACCATATAATCTGCAGAATGTGAAAATCATTGGTTTTGACGTTGTCTCCAATCGCCCAAAGGTTGCAGCGTATCGTGCTCCTGGTGCGCCGATTTCTGAATTTGCAGTCGAGAGCGTAATTGACGAACTTGCCGGCAAGCTCGGTCTCGATCCCATCGGCTTTCGTCTTAAAAATGCGGCCAAAGAGGGCACAAGAGCTGTCTACGGCCCGCGGTTTGGCCCGATTGGTCTGGTTGAGACGTTGAACGAGGCAAAGAAGAGCACTCATTGGAATGCACCGCTTGGTCCGAATCAGGGGCGAGGTCTTGCGTCAGGCTTTTGGTTTAACATTGGCGGTGATACCACAGTCACGCTGGCGTTGAATGAGGATGGTACGCTCAACCTCACGGCTGGCACGCCGGACATTGGTGGTTTGCGGGCCTCGCTGGTCATGATGGCGGCAGAAGAACTTGGCATTGAGCTCGATAAAATACGTCCCGTCATCGGCGATACTCAGCAGCTTGGTTATAATGCCATGACCGGGGGCAGCCGATCGACGTTTTCCAGCGGTATGGCAACCGTTGAAGCAGCCCGCCAAGTGATTGAGCAGATTTGTGTGCGCGCCTCCAAAATGTGGGATCTGCCGCAGGACGCTGTAAGATTTTCCAACGGGATTGTGAGCGCAATTGGCGGCGAAGCGAAGGGCTCGCCAAAGCAGCTTAGCCTGAGTGATATTGGCCGTATAGCGGGCAAGACCGGTGGCGCGGTTGTTGGAACGGCGACGCTCAATGCCCAGGGTGCGGCACCCAGTTTCGGTACACATATTGCGGATGTTGAAATTGATGCTGAAACAGGCAAGATTTCGGTTGTGCGTTATACGGCAATTCAGGATGCGGGCCGGGCGATCCATCCGTCTTATGTTGAGGGTCAATATCAAGGTGGGGCCGCGCAGGGAATCGGCTGGGCTCTGAACGAAGAATACATCTACGATGATAAGGGTCGTCTGGAAAATGCGGGTTTTTTGGATTATCGCATCCCGGTTGCCTCAGACCTGCCGATGATTGATACCATTATCGTCGAAGTTCCAAATCCCAACCACCTCTACGGTGTGCGTGGGGTTGGCGAAACTCCGATCGTGCCCCCCATGGCGGCCATTGCTAATGCGGTTTACAACGCAAGCGGCCTGCGTTTTGAAAACCTGCCCATGTCACCGCCAAAGGTGCGCAAAGCGATTGACGCGGCACGCCAGTCTGGTGATCCCAACCTTAAGATCTGAAGACATTGTGTCCGGTTTCGGAGAACAAATCATGGCGCAGGTGCAACTTATTGGCAATCTTAGTCAGTATACGGGTGGGATAGAGGAACTCGAAGTTGAAGCCAACTCTATCCGCCAGTTGTTCGCGCGTCTTGGCGAGAAATTTCCGGAACTTGCACCGCATTTGCAAAATGGTCTTGCGGTCGCCATTGATGGTCAGATTTATCAGGACACACTGATTGAGCCCATTACCCCAGATAGTAGCGTGCAGGTTTTGCCGCAGATTGCAGGCGGCTAGCCGGTCAACCCCTGCGCAGTATTATGCGGTGTTATCTTATATCGATGAATAAAACTTTGAAGTGAGGCAAATTCCATGTCAGCGGTTGAAGGTTCTCTTGACGCATATCGTGCCTGTGTGGGCATTATGATCATCAACCATCAGGGCAAGGTGTGGATGGGGCTGCGCGCCGATGCGCCGGATGATGCTGAAGGCCCGGGCGACTGGTGGCAAATGCCGCAGGGTGGCATTGATGCCGATGAAGAGGTTGAGGCTGCTGCGCTGCGTGAACTTTTTGAAGAGACCGGCATTAAATCAGCCGAAGTTCTCGGGAGTACTGAGAATTGGCTGCTTTATGAGCTGCCGGCGGAGCTGCATGGCAAGGCATGGGGGGGACGATATAGGGGCCAAAAGCAGATCTGGTTCGCCGTGCGCTTCACCGGGGATGAAAGCGAAATCAATATCGACCCGCCCGAGGGGCTCGATCACCAAAAAGAATTCGACACCTGGAAATGGATGCCGCTCAATGAGGTTACTGACCGTGTCGTGTCATTTAAACGTGGTGTATATAGTCAGGTTGTGGAACAGCTCGGGCGTTATGCCGTGCCGATTGAATAGACTGCATAAACCGTCACTTTCTTGTCCTATAATTTAAGG
>CAYUYL010000284.1:0-2588 GCA_964449195.1 uncultured Filomicrobium sp. | reverse complement strand
GACGAAGCTGATCATGGAAGGCGTCAGGCCGTGGGAGAATCCCTTCGGTGCCGCCCAATTTGGCTCGAGCTTCTTCATGATTACGGGCTTCCACGGCATGCACGTGTCGGCCGGCGTCATATATTTATTAGTAGTCGCATTCCGCGTGCGAAGTGGCTTTTACGAAAAACGCGGCGGTAACTACGAGATCGTCGAGATCGCGGGCCTGTACTGGCACTTCGTCGACCTCGTCTGGGTATTCATCTTCGCATTCTTCTATCTCTGGTAGGGGGCGCCTTTATGGCTGAAGAGGGACAACAACATCCGCTGAGGATCTACTGGATAATGTGGGTCGCGCTTTTCGTATTGAGCGGAATCTCGTACTGGACTGACTTCTGGGATGACGGTCCGATTCGCACCGGCGCCATTCTGACACTCATGATGTTGAAGGCAGGCGGTATCGTCTGGATATTCATGCACATGGGCTGGGAGCGATTGGCGCTCAAGTTTGCGATTCTGCTGCCGACGGTAGCGATCCTGGTGTTTATCTGGCTGATGGCAGTTGAGGGCGACTACACTTACCTGACGCGCATAGAATTCTTCGGCGAAAGTGATTTCGTGCCACAGTCACCACACCATTAATTGGCAGTATTGCCGAAAAAAACTATCTTGAAAGGGTCCGCGAGGACCCTTTCTCGTTTTGCGGGGAGCGCTGCATGCAAACCATAATGAGCCTTGTCGGTGTCATCACGCTGCTCGGCCTTGCCTACCTGATGTCGAACAACCGTCAGGCAATTAATCGACGAACCATTGCGACAGCATTCGCCTTACAAGCAACGATTGCCGGGCTGATTCTCTATGTGCCGCAGGGCAGCAGCATGCTCGATGTTGTTGTTCAGGGTGTGCAGCATGTGATCGACTACGGCAATGACGGCATCAATTTCGTCTTTGGCGCGGAAACGCGGCAGACCCTTGGCTTCACAATTGCACTGAACGTGCTGCCGGTTGTGGTGTTTTTCGCCGCACTGATGTCTGTGCTGTATTACTTCGGCGTGATGCAGTGGATCATCGCGATCATTGGTGGTTGGTTACACAAGCTGCTGCAAACCAGCCATACCGAGTCGATGACCGCGGTATCCAATATTTTCGTTGGACACACCGAGGCACCGCTGGTCGTGCGACCGTACCTCGAGAAAATGACGCAATCCGAGCTATTCGCGGTGATGACCTGCGGCTGCGCGACGATTGCCGGTGCCGTTATGGCAGCTTATGCGTCGATCGGTGTCGACCTCAAATACCTCATCACCGCGAGTTTCATGGCAGCCCCCGGCGGCTTGCTGATGGCGAAAATGCTGATGCCCGAAACGGACTTCAGGCATGACCAGTTCGACCCTGATGAAACCGGTGGCGTCGAAAAGCCGGTCAATATTTTCGACGCTATCGGCAGCGGCGCGGCCACGGGGTTGACCCTGGCACTGAACATCGGCGCCATGCTGCTGGCATTCGTGGCGATCATCGGGTTGTTTAACGGCCTCCTGTCAGGCATCGGCGGCTGGTTCGGTTACGGCGATATCACGCTGCAGGGCATTCTTGGTGTTTTATTTGCGCCCATTGCATTCCTCATCGGCGTGCCCTGGAACGAGGCGATGCAGGCCGGCAGCCTGATTGGCCAGAAGATTATCGTCACCGAGTTCTATGCCTACCTCAATTTTGTCGAGATCAAGGATACGATGTCTGCGCATTCGCAGCTCGTCGTAACCTTTGCCCTGTGTGGTTTCGCCAATCTGTCCTCGATTGCCATCCTGCTCGGCGGGCTTGGCAGCATTGCCCCAAGCCGCCGCCAGGACGTTGCTCGCCTGGGGCTGCGGGCCGTCATCGGCGGCACGCTGTCCAACCTGATGAGCGCTTCCCTGGCGGGCTTTTTCTTCTCGCTGCAATAAAGCACGGTAGAATGGGTCCAATATTGTTGTAGCGGGCTGTGCCGCCCCCATGGAGTAAGCAGACGACATGACCAGGGCCATTATTCTTGTGCTCGACTCATTCGGCATTGGTTCGACCGATGATGCCGTGCGCTTCGGTGATGACGGTGCGAATACCCTGGGAAGCATCGCCCGGAAACGTGCTGCGGGGACCGCCGGGCCGCTCAAATTGCCGAACCTGGCCAGACTTGGCCTGATGCATGCCGCCGCCGCGAGCGCGGGTGAGTTTCCAGCCGGTGCCGGTGAAGCAACCGAGATCGATGGCGCGTACGGTTTTGCGGCGGAGCTGAGTTCAGGAAAGGATACGCCGAGCGGCCACTGGGAAATTGCCGGTGTGCCCGTCCTGTTTGACTGGGGATATTTCACGGCGACCGAGAATACCTTTCCCGAAGCGTTGCTGAGCGAGCTGATCGAGCGCGCGAAACTCCCGGGGGTGCTGGGTAATTGCCATGCTTCGGGCACAACAATTATCGCCGAGCTCGGCGAGGAGCATGTCGCGACCGGCAAACCGATTGTGTATACCTCCGCGGACAGTGTCTTCCAGATTGCCTGTCATGAAGAAGCTTTCGGCTTGCAACGTTTATACGATCTTTCAGAGATCGCCCGCGAACTTGTGGATGAATACAACGT
>CAYUYL010000283.1:0-2592 GCA_964449195.1 uncultured Filomicrobium sp. | reverse complement strand
TAGTTGCAGCTCACCATTGGTTAATCCCGAATGCTCACGGCCAAAAACGACCGCAACTTTTGAGGCATTATCAAGTTGCCATATCTTTTGCGCCATATCGGCAGGACTTAATTCAGGCCACTGCAGTGAACGTGACCGGGCTGTTGCGCCAACGACCAGATGACAGTCCTGTACAGCCTGCTCAAGACTTTCAACCGTTTGCCGCTGATCCAGAATGCGGTACGCGCCTGAGGCTCTGGCATAAGCGGTTTCATCCACTGCGCACTGAGGGTTGACTAACACTAAATTGGTGATACACATGTTATTCATCGCCCTTACAGCTGCGCCTATATTGCCTGGATGAGTGGTTCCCACCATGACGATACTGATATTTTCTAGTTTCATTTGGAAGCCGGTGAGCCTAGCCCGAATATTTCATCAATATTATGTTGGCTGCTTGAAGTGTAATAAAGTCATCGCATGTTGAGACCTTGATCGATATTGCCCCGTTTTTGGTTAAGAAATGACCAAATGCGCTGATCGCAGACACAACTCCCCCAAACCCCCGCTTTGTCATCATGCCGGGGGAGCACTCAGTTGCTCGCTATTGTGTCTGCAACTGACGCGCTATCAGGAAAAAGGTGTCCTGGTTTGGATAGTTTTCTGACAGCAAGAATCGTATCCGTCGAGTATTTCTCAATATCACAGCACCGACTTTCAGAAATTTCAGTCGCACGGTATTCACTTGCGCTCTCACCCATTGAGTGCCCTTTAGTCCAACTCGCCGTATAGACTCGATCAGGATATAAGCCAGCGAAGACAACAATAAGCGCAGTTGATTGGGCCACCAGTGATGACAACTGGTACGGTCAGCAAACAGTCCCAATTGCTGCTCTTTGATTCGATTTTCCATGTCACCTCGTGCACAGTATATTTTTTCGTAAAGGTGCTGAGCATCGCCTTCCAGGGTGCTGATGATAAAACGCGGATTGGCGCCTTGGCTCAAATGCTCAGCTTTGCCGATCAAGGTACGTTTCTTTTGCCAGGCACGGGCACCATACTGAAATGTTTTAAACTGGCGACAGGCTTGCCGGGTTTGTGCAAACTGTTGTTCTATTGCTGCCATCTCTGCAGCAATGGCCTTTAACAGACGTGCATTTTTGGCCATACCCACGATGTAATCCACATTATGGCGTTCACACCAACTCAACATCCGGTGCCGACAAAAGCCGCTGTCACCTCGAAAGGTGATCTTAACCTGTGGCCAGCTTTGACGAAGTCGCTTGACCAATAAGGCCAAAATAGCCCAGGCGTGCTTGGCACCATCGATATTGCTCGGGCGAAGGTAGCTCACCAATAGCCTGTCTCCACAGAATACATACAACGGCAGGTAGCAATAACACCGGTAATATCCCTGATAAAAACGATTCTCCTGTTCACCATGCAAGGGATCATCAGTTGCATCAAAGTCCAGAGTCAGTGCTTCAGGTGGCGTCTCGAAAGAGTCGATAAACTGATCCACAATCACCTGGTGCATAGCCACTGCCGCCTGGCGATTCGCGCGGTTTTCTAATCGACACAACGTGGGCGGACTACCCAGATCATCTTCTTGGTCCACCGCCGTTTGTAAAGCTGGATCGCCACGTAGCGACTGGTGATCATTCAAGTCTTCATAGCCCAAGGCTAACCCATAGACACGTTGGCGTAATAAGCTTAGTTGAGTGTGTTCGATATAACGAGCATCGCGCGGATCCGGAATCACCTGGTCGATCGCTTTCATCAGATTCAATCTGCGATCCGCTTCGCGAAGCAGTAATACACCACCGTCACTGCTGATCTCGCCACCGTTGAATTGGGCTTGTATTTTTTTGCGAGAAAGGGCTGGAAAATCATGTGATGCTTGGGTACAGTTTGGCATGGCGAGTCCGTCGTTAAAATGGTCTTAACTAACTGAATTTTAACAGAAAACGTGGCTCGCCATCCTCTTTTTATGAAATATCCAGGCTAGCCCGGCGCGTACATCGGATGATTTAGGATGAGAGGCAACGAAGTTATCTGCTTCGCTTACTTATGAGGATCAGCCGCATCGCGCAGGCCGTCGCCGAAGAAATTGAACGCGAGAATGATCAGTACAACCGGGACAACCGGATACATTAACCAGGGGTATAGCGCGACAACATTAATATTCTGCGCCTCGTTTAACAGCACGCCCCAGCTTGTAACCGGCGCACGCAGTCCAAGGCCAAGAAAGCTCAGCGCGGTTTCTCCCAGAATCATGGCGGGAACCGACAAGGTCGCCGAGGCTATCAGGTGGCTCATAAATCCGGGCAGTAAATGACGTCCGATAATGCGGCCGGGTTTGGCGCCCAGCAGTTCTGCTGCGCTACAGAAGTCTTCTTCGCGCAGCGCGATCAGTTTTGATCGCACAGCCCGCGCCAGGCCGGTCCAGTCGAGCAATGCCAGAATCAGGGTAATGCCAAAGAATATCAGTATCGGGCTCCAGTTAACCGGTAAAACGGCGGATAATGCCATCCACAGAGGTAGTTCGGGAAAAGAGCGGATCACTTCGATGACTCGCTGCACACTGGAATCAACCCAGCCGCCATAATAACC
>CAYUYL010000282.1:0-2594 GCA_964449195.1 uncultured Filomicrobium sp. | reverse complement strand
GCGCTTTGGGAATCCCGAAAACCAAATGAGTCGAGCTTTAATTCATCTGGTATAACAGGCACATCAAACCAAGGCAGGTCAGTTTTTTGCAGGCTCCAGAAAATTGCAGCCGTGGGCATAAGCGTCAAACGCAAAGGCGCATAGCGTTGAGCCCGTCGGCCCAATCGGCGGGCAACCCTAGCCAGATGCGGCAGGCCAATAACACATCCTTGTGTGCGCACGCCGGTTTGATCATGCCGCTTCAGTACAAACGGCAAGGGTAGAATGACGGACCGTTTGGCAACCTCAGTATCTGTCACTGCTGCGTTCCATTTTCTGGAACGGCCGTACCAGCCTGTGCTTCCAGACTTGCCCTGATGGCAGTAAGGCCTTCAGGTCGTGTATCATGCGCAAAACCAGCATCAATCTGTGTCAGAAGCGCCTCAGCCTTAACAAGCCAAACCTCCCAGGCTTCTCCAGATTGCAATGTTGGCTTCATCTCAAGCAATTTCACACCATAGCTACGCAGTTCATCAGCACGGGCCGCAGCACCAATATTGGCATTTTGTGCAGCCTCTGAGAACACCGGGCTTTCGCTGCGTCCCAATTCTTCCTGAAGAATATCGCGCGCTTCGTCCTGTGCAGCGCGGTCCTGAGCCATGTATATGATTGGCCACAGATCTTCCGGGCCTGCCTGCGCCCGCCCCGCAACCGCTGCCGTCGACGCAATCAGCGTCTGCCCTTTGACGATACGGCGATCACTGAATTCAATCCCGCGTGTGCGTAGCTTACGCACGGCATGAGCATAAGAACCTCGTATCACTGTCATATCCACACACTTGGCGGCTTCCGTCAGTTGCGCAATGTCCTGCATGGTAAGACGCGGCGGCTCTTCCACCTCCTGAACACCATAGCGCCAGCCCGTGTCTAGCAGGCTCTCCAAAGCATGGTCCCCGACCGGATCAACAAATATTGTTATCAAAAAGCGGTCGGCAAAAGCGCGCAGCATTGGATCGTCTGGAAAGTGATTTGAAGCTGCGAAGCAGCATTTCAAAGGGCATTTGAGGTCAACATGTCCGCGCCGGTAGCGCCGCTCATTCAGAATACCAAGAAGTGTGTTCAGAATTGCTGTGGAACCGAGAAAAATCTCGTCAAGAAAGGCGAGTTCTGCTTCGGGGAGCATACCGGAGACGTCCGGACGCACTTCCCCGTTTTGCAAGGCAACGAGATCAAGCGGGCCAAAAATTTCAGACGGCTCTGTAAAACGCCCGACCAAATACTCGAAGTATTGGCCGCCTACAAAGTTTGCTGCGATACGCGCCGCTGCCGACTTACCTGTGCCAGGCGGACCGATCAACAATAGATTTTCTTGAGAAATCAGGCAGAGAAATACGAGCTCGGTCAACAAACGACGATTAGCCATCACGCCTGCGCCATGTTCAACGGCACGCTTTATCTCAACACGAATGCTGTCAAGATCAACTGTCTGAGTTGTGCCGCTATCCATGACAAGATCCCCAAAAAATCAGGTGGCGTAACGCCTCAATTTGGCGAAATGTTCAAGCGCAAACAACCAAATCGTACGCTCATTCTCATCTTTTGCTGCATCGAGTTTGGTTTGTGCATCTTCGAGACATTGCCCAACCATTTCTTTTTGCGCGCCAGTGAATACCGCAGCACATTGTGCATCGAAGCTTTCCATAGCTCCAATAATAAAATCACGTGAGACAGCCGGGCCACCCTTATTAATCATGAGCCGTGCCAACGCTTCCACCCGATCATCAATACACCATGCCTCTGCTGAAAAGTGTGTCAGTGCCCTGTAGAGCCCCGCAATCAGTTTGAGTTGGACATCGGACGGATGCGCAATCACACGATCTATCACATCGCTTCTGAAGGCTTCGTTGGCATCCTTAAAATCATCGTCATGCTTACCATTCCACTCAAACCTGATGCACGAATCATCACCCTCATAGTCCGCGATAAAGCGATCAATGGAACATTCATCCATCTGCTTACTCTACTCTTATTGCATATCCGCACAGACATCTCATTGTCTGCAAGCAAGAATGGTCTGACGTCTTTATAAGGCCAATATGGCATGGGCATCCTGCCGACAAATCAAATCTCAACTACGTCCAGTCTTCCATTGAAATGGCGCAGGCTTGGGGGGAGGGAATATCCGGTTTTGAGGCATGAACGCTTCGAGCTCTATAAGGACAGTATGATGCGCATGACATGGCTCAGAAGTATACAACACGACATAATTCTCGCTACAAACCTCTTCGATCTACAAAATCATCTATGCATTAAATTTTCAAGCATGTGATATAGCTATCGGCAACCCTGACCCGCTTGGTAATGCGTGCAGCAAGCCGTCTCATGAGGCGGCTTGGCCGATTTGCAGGCCGCATACGCGGATTTGGCAGTGCAACCGCCAAAAGAGCTGACTGCTTTGCGGATAATCGGGCTGCCGGTTTTTGGAAATAGTGGCGTGCAGCTGCCTCTGCGCCATAGATGCCCGCCCCCCATTCGGCAATGTTCAAATAGATCTCAAGCATACGCCGCTTGGACCAGACGAGATCTGCTGTAGCGCTCAGAGGAACCTCTAAGAC
>CAYUYL010000281.1:0-2611 GCA_964449195.1 uncultured Filomicrobium sp. | reverse complement strand
AGTCGTCGACGTGTTTTTTCTGATGCTGCTTTCAGACGATAGTATTCTAGATATTGATTCTTTTCCTTGGACATCTTCTGTGAGGATCCTAAATCTTCTGTCGCCGTCCATTTAACTAGCTTTTTAAACTCATCCAACTTCTTGAATATTGGCTTCGCATGTATTTTAATTGCTTCTTCTATGCCAGGGATGTACAACGAGTAGAAGCGAGCCATATTTTTAAGAGTGCGAGCTGCAGATACTGCTTGTTCATTTTCTTTCATCAGAACTAGCAAATGATTTGAAAGAGAAACGAGCATGTTTACACGAGATGCATATTCACCAAAAGGAGCCGAGCGTAAGTTGATTAAGTTGACTTGTTGTTGATTATTCTGCTGTTGCAGCTGTGGTGGTGGTTTTGGAGATAGATGACGCTGTGTAAGGTCTTGTGTATGTGCTTGAGGGGGGTGTTGATGTTGTTGCTGTTGCAACAGCAATAGCAATAGCAATGGATTGACAACTTGGCTTTAATAGGAGACGGATGTTTCAAGTGAGTGACGGTGCGAACGCTAACGACAGAGTGACAGGAGTAGTGGCGTTTGAAGGTTTGGCGCTGGTAATATCGGCGTTGAATAAGCTAGAAGTTGGGCTAGTGGTAGTAACTAGCTTCAGAGCCACGATGGAAACTGTTCGAGGTTTCGACGACGAACAACCGATGAGCACGAAGGATAGAGGCCCTTGACCCGTGATCGATGTTGAAACAAATCAGAGTCTGCAAGTCAGAAACAGACGTAGTGAGGCTAAAATACGTTTAGGAGCAGATGGGTAGCGACGGGCAGGGCGGAAGCAGGGGAGAGTGTCGATTCCGGTTGGTGTTCATCATCTCGGACGGACACGTGATCCAATGCGAAGACGTGCGACGCATGGTACGGATACTGAAGGAGAAGGGGGTTGTTCTGGTGGCACTGCTGATTGTCTGGAAGAAGAGCGAGGACGCCGAGAACATCTTGGACATGATGAGAGCGCAGTGCGTCGTACTGAAATGCAGGGCGGCGTGACCGACATGGCGTACATGCTCGAATACGACGTGCCATAGTACGTCGTCGTGGGAGATGTGCGCGAGATAGAAAGATTCTGAAGCAGGTTAAGTCGCCGTCGTTGGTGGCGGCGGCGGAAGTAATTAAAATAAAATAGAAAGATTCTGAAGCAGGTTAAGTCGTCGTCATTCAGCGCCACCAAGTTTGTGGCGGCGGCGGAGGTAGCAACTTGCATTGAATGCTTATGTAACAGATGAGGTTGCGGTCGCTAGTGACGATGGAAGAAGAAGCATTATTTCTGAAGTAGTCAAAGTTGTTTTCGTTATTGGTGGTGGAGGTGGAAGTGTAGCAGATCAGGTCCTCGTCACTGCCAGCGACCACCAGTGGTGGCGTGGAGGAGGAAATAACTTTGTAGCAGATAGACTTTGGTTCAATAGTGGCAGTGGGGGAGGTAACAATGCTTCTGAAGTAGTCGAAGTTGTCATCGTTGCAGGCGGCGGCGGATGACACCATTTAGATCACATACGGAAGAATACATGTCCGTTTTTTGCACATAGTAGTCGGTGACAACGCCAACACCAATGGATGTATTGACCCATTTTCACCACGGTTTAAAGCTTTAGATGTCTGCAGTGCCCATGGTTCCACAGTAACATATAATGGTGGTATCAATTCTAGTAATAGTTCTACTTGAACAGACTTTTTAATTCTAACACACAAATTGGACTTAACGGGTTCATTTTTTATGAAATATGTAACAGTTAAATTGCTTTCAACCAATGCTGCACCGATATTACAAGTCACATACCCAGTGTAAACGTTACTATATCACGGAATAGAGATTTTCTTGCTCTGAATCTTCCATTTATGTAAGAAGGAAATGAAATGCATGGTTGAGGTGGTTGTTGTCGTCCAACTGCAGGAATAGTGCTAGCAGGTCAGTCGGATTAGCTGTAGTCGGACGACCTGAATCAAGATGTCTTGTTGTGTTCGTGAAGGGCAGATATAGAGGTGATTTTTGTGAATGTGTTGGAGCATTACGATTTTCCTCTAACGAGTGCTAATGGTGTAGAAAGTCAGTTTGAATATGCATATTTCTTCTCACAAACTCTTCTGCGTATTTTCCTTCGCTTTGATTTTGATAAAGTAACTTTCTTTTGATTCTTTCGATCTAGATCCCTTTTCGATTGTCCTCCTCGACATCCTCTTCGTCTTATTTGAATATTGTTGATGCTTTTAATAATGTTCTTGAGATGCTCATCTGTTGACTGTTGAATGTCGAATATAGGTGATTCAGATGTCACTTGCTTTAGAACAAATGAATATGTTCTTTTTGGAATATTCATGTCGTTGCTGATTTCGTCCAAAAGGTCGATCAGTTTTTGTCTGTTTTCCGCATACTCTGCAAAACAAGACATCCACTTATCAAATGTTTCAAATAGATGATCACCATCGTTAACCGGCTGCCGTGGATTCTGTAAAAAAGCAGTAGATACTACATTATTTGTATTAATGCCATTTTTCATTGATGCAGGTGTATTATTTGAATCTAAATGTATATTATGAGGTTCAGCAGGTTCAGGTTCAGCAGGTTC
>CAYUYL010000280.1:0-2612 GCA_964449195.1 uncultured Filomicrobium sp. | reverse complement strand
GCCATAGGTCTACTGACCGCCTTGGCCCAATACGCTCTGGTCTCATCATACCGAATTGCGGACGCTAGCTTTCTCCAGCCGTTTGATCACGTAAAATTGCCCTTCAACGTCGGATTGGGTGCGTTGGTTTTCGGCTTCATTCCGCCGGGAACATTGTGGCTGGGATCTTTGATGATCATTGGCGGTTCCCTTTACCTTGTGTGGACTGAGAAGGACAAAATGAAGGTCGAACCTTAGGGTTTGATTTGCGGACCTTCGTTTGGCCATCGCGAAGGTCGGCAAATCCGCGTCTTTCTAGTTCGGGCACGACGCAGGAACGGTTATTTTTCCCGGTCCGGCTATTCGTGATTTCTGCGGCGAAGGCTACCGAAGAGCCCATTTCGACAGATGCTGCAGTGGCGATTAATCACAGCAATCGGCAAAAGAGCGGCCATTGGGGTGGCCAACGGTCTAGCAATATTGGGCCCTTATGAGTATCGTGGCAACTGCCATTTTCAAACTTGGACTAAGATGCTATGGATTAGACGCGCGGCAGGGCGCATCCGATCCGCGGGAAGGGCAAAGCCCAACTGAGTCTACTCAAGACCTACACACTTGACCTTCTTTCAGGTCCGAGGGCGCGGATACCGGACAGATGAAAGGAGGCTATTATGCCAGACCTTCCTGCGCGCCCATCTCTTGAAAACATCAAGAAACAGGCCAAACAACTCCTTAAAGCGGTGAAATCAAACGAGCCCGAAGCCCTAGCTTTAATCAGCCCTTACTTTGATGGCGCCTCCAAAATAACATTGCAACAGGCTCAACTCGTCGTCGCGCGAGGCTATGACTTTGATAGCTGGAAGGCCCTTAAACAGCACTTTGAGGCTGGACCATCCGGGGGCCCGACGGCAGATCAACTTGCCAACTACTTTCTTGAAATGGTTTGCCTGCACTATGGGCCTGACAAGAATAACCGTACTTTCTCCAAGTTTCAGGATGCGGCGGAGCTTTTGCAGCAATATCCCGAGATAGCGGACCACTCCATTTATACCGCTGTTGCCTTGGGAGAGGTTGAGGTTGTCCGCGCGCATCTGGCTGACGATCCCGATGCACTTGAGCAAACGGGCGGCCCTTTCCCCTGGACCCCGTTAATGTATGCCGCTTACGCCCGGCTACCGGGTGTTTCGACCTTCCCTGTAGCTCTGCTCCTGTTGGAGGCAGGGGCCGATCCGAATGCCCATCACACTATGAATGGACAATATCGCTTCACGGTCTTGACCGGTATTTTCGGAGACGGAGAAGGTGGCAAGGCGCTGTTCCCAGAGCATCCGGACATGGTGCCGTTTGCGCGGGCAGTTCTGGAAAAAGGTGCGCACCCAAACGAGTGCCAGGGTGCTTACAATCGCTGCTTCAATGCCGACAACACACATCTGGAATTGATGTTGGAATATGGTCTGAAAGACAGCGACTTCAGTGATTGGTGGCTGCCAGAGTCAGATGAGCCAAAAGACGTACACCGCACCATGCACTTTCATCTGATTATGGCGCTGCGTTTTGGGTTTGCGGACCGCGCCCGTCTGTTGATTGCGCATGGCGTCGATCTGAACAAGACAGACGAACACTACTATCAGACACCACCCATCAGCTATACGCCGTATCAGGTTGCGCTCTTGCATGGCTTGCCAGACGTCGCTGCGCTCATCAAAGCAAAGGGAGGCGACAGCACACCGCTGAGTGGTGCTGATCAATTTCACGCAGCTTGCATGGCCGGTGATCTGGATGTAGCAAAGTCTCTTTCCAAAGCGTTTATGGGGCAAGACACAGTGGCGGATGCAGCCCTGTTGAGAGACGCGGCCAGCAATGGAAATCTGAAGGCTGTAAAGACCATGATCGCGCTTGGTTTCCCACTCAGCCTCGCTGAGACACGAACCCCATTGCACGCAGCTGCATGGCGCGGCCATGTTGACATAGTCGAAGCGTTGCTTGCTGCTGGTGCCGATCCAAAGCAACGAGATCCCGATCATTTCTCTCCACCGCTTGGACACGCTCTTCATGCGCGACATCAGCCAGTTGTCGATGTCTTGATGAAGACCGACATGGATATCTTTCTTGCTGCTGCCATGGGGAATACCGAACAGATCGATGCGCGGGTCGCCGAAGACCCAGCCTGGATTAATGCGCCGTTTTCTCGAGTGCGTCCCAGGCCGGAAAAAGACTGGCCAAATGATTGGGCGCCGCCGCTTTGGTACGCTGCAATGAACGGGAAAATTGAAGCGGTAAAATATCTAATCGAAAAAGGAGCTGATCCAACAGTCAAAGATACAGCGGGTCTTTCCATTGCCGACCATGTCGAACCGGATCATCCGGAGATTGCTGGTCTGTTGAGACAATAGTCTTCATCGTGTCAACTCCGTCTGGTTGATATCGCTGCACCAACAGACTTATCGGGCGTGTGAGCGATACTTGAACTGCGACTCCTATTGCCTTTGAGGGTAGGGGGATCGGCCCAACTCTTCCATCATCTTTTCGCGGAAGACCTCGGCTGGTGTCTTCCATCCGAGGCACTTTCTGGGTGTCGCGTTCAGGCAGTCGCAGATCATCTTCAATTCATGATCTGAGACCGCTGTGATGTC
>CAYUYL010000279.1:0-2640 GCA_964449195.1 uncultured Filomicrobium sp. | reverse complement strand
TCCTGTCGCCTAAAGGCGAGGGGTTTACTGATCCCCTATTAAAGACTCTAAAAAGTTCCGTATCTTCGATCTGCCGTTCCTATTTAAGGATATCCAGGCTGTCGATAAGTTCCAAAATTCAGCCGATGGTGAAAAGCTCAAAAACTCCATGAAACGCCGTGGTCTTATCGGGCTTGCTTTCTGGCATAATGGCATGAAGCAGATGTCCGCCAACCGCCCACTGCTGAAACCTGCCGATGCCAAAGGCCTGCAATTCCGGGTGCAGGCGTCTGATGTGCTGGTTGCGCAATTCGAACAACTCAGTGCAAACTCACAGAAAATGGCCTTCAAGGAAGTATACGGCGCATTGCAGACCAAGGTGATCGATGGCCAGGAAAACACATGGTCGAACATCTATGGGCAAAAGTTTTTCGAAGTGCAGGACGGCATCACGGAAACAAACCATGGCATTCTCGATTATCTGGTTGTAACCCCAACCGAATGGTGGGCAGGGTTGCCGGATGATGTCCGCACCCAGTTTGCCACCATCCTCAAGGAAGTGACTGAAACGCGTAACAAGGCATCCTTTGAGGTCAATCAGGCCAACAAGCAGAAGATCATCGAGGCTGGTGGCACGGGTGCGTACCTTGACCGCTGAACAGCGCGCTGGCTGGGTGTCTGGCATGAAGCCGGTCTGGAAAAAGTTCGAACGCGATATCGGTGCTGACTTGCTCAGTTCTGCCCAAGCCGCCAATAACTGATATCCATCAGGCCTGTGCCAGCAACTGACTGGCATACTTTTCTGCTGATTTTGGCGGGCCCTTGTTTCTATCCTGAAAGACAGGGTCCTGCCGTCAACCAAGCAGGACGAGGGTTTGATCAAGGTCTATAAATTTGATCAGGGTGACTGGGAAGAGCCGTGATGTTTGCAGCTTCAGACAGTGATAACGCCAGCTTTATTGACACGATTGAAGAAACTTTGATCGCGTTCATACTTGGCATAATGACGTTGATCACATTCTCCAATGTCATAGCCCGCTACGTCTTCAACAGTAATATCCTATGGGCGCTTGAAACAACCGTGTTTCTGTTCGCCTGGATGGTTCTGCTCGGGGCGTCATATGCTGTGAAAAAATCGTTGCATCTGGGCGTCGATGTGGTGCTGGTGCTATTGCCGCGCTGGTTGCAGAAGGTTTGTGCAATCGTGGCCGTAACCTGTTGTCTGGCCTATGCCGGTCTGCTTCTGAAAGGCAGCTGGGATTACTGGTATCCCTTCATTACAACGCGCGCGTGGCTGGAGACCAACGATGTTCCGATGCCGTTTTTCCTGCGCTTCTTTGAAAGCTTCGTCAACGAAGGCGAGGCTTATGAGAAGATGCCCCGCTTCATTCCCTATGCTGTCTTGCCGCTGAGTATGGCATTGATGCTATTCCGGTTTTTGCAGGTGGGCTGGCAAATTTGGACTGGCGAGCGCCGTACCGTAATCGCAGGGCACGAAGCCGAAGAGGCGATTGCAAAAACGGTAGCACGGGAAGACTGAGCCATGGAAGTTGTCATTCTTTTTGCCATGGTCATCGCTTTGATGTTCATTGGTGTACCTGTCGCGATCTCGCTTGGCTTATCAAGTCTTGTTTTTCTGATGATATACTCCGGCGGATCACGGGCTTCCGTCGCGCAGACGCTGTTTGCCGCCTTTGACGGGCACTACACGCTGCTGGCTATTCCCTTCTTCATTCTGGCTTCCAGTTTCATGTCGACCGGTGGCGTGGCCCAGCGCATTATCCGCTTCGCCATCGCCGTTGTCGGACACCTCCGTGGCGGCCTGGCGATCGCGTCGGTGTTTGCCTGTATGCTATTTGCTGCATTGTCGGGGTCGTCACCGGCAACCGTCGTCGCCATCGGGTCTATTGTGATCGCTGGCATGCGTCAGTTTGGGTACACGAAAGAATTCGCAGCCGGTGTGATTTGTAATGCCGGCACGCTTGGCATTCTGATCCCGCCGTCAATTGTTATGGTTGTTTACGCAGCGGCAACCGACGTTTCCGTAGGACGGATGTTTCTCGCCGGTGTGATTCCAGGCCTCATCGCCGGCGTTATGTTGATGATCGGTATATACATTGTTGCGATCTGGAGGGACCTGCCATCGCAGCCATGGGCCGGCTGGCATGAGGTGTTCGCCTCAGCCCGCGATGCGGTATGGGGATTGTTGCTGATCGTTATCATTCTTGGTGGCATTTATGGCGGCGTCTTCACGCCGACGGAAGCCGCCGCTGTTGCCGCCGTTTATGCATTCATCATTGCCAATTTTGTCTATCGTGACATGGGGCCATTGGCCAACCCGGATGGCGCGCCCATTCCCTTGCTGAAAAAACCACAGAGTTTGCTCACGGTCTGGCTTCACCCTGACACTAAAAAAGCGTTGTTTGAAACAGGTAAGCTGACCGTTCTTTTGATGTTCATCATCGCCAATGCGCTCATCCTCAAGCATGTGCTGACGGAACAGCGTATTCCGCAAACGATTACGGAAGCGATGTTGGCGGCAGGCCTGGGGCCGGTTTTGTTTCTGGTGGTGGTCAATATCATTCTTCTGATTGGCGGACAGTTTATGGAGGATTAAGCAACTTCATGTCTGTAAATTTCTTCTCGGCCTATTCAGACGTC
>CAYUYL010000278.1:0-2641 GCA_964449195.1 uncultured Filomicrobium sp. | reverse complement strand
GGCCAAATTTTTGGAAGGGGTATTTGTGGCCGCCTTACGGTATGGCGACGATTGATCCGTTTCCCATGTTTATGAGATGGCTCACCGTTAAATTAAAACCATTGACAATTCAACAATCTTCGGGGGAATTATGAAAACTAAACTCCACTTATCATTGGCAATAGCCCTGGCATCTACTCATTTTCTGAGTCCGATGCTTGCCGCTGAGGGCATTCAGCTAGATGAGCTCAAAAAAGCCTATTTTGGCGAATTGCATTTGCATACCAGCTATTCGCTGGACGCCTATATGGGCCTGAATCGCGTCACTCCCGATGCGGCCTACCGTTTCGCCAAAAATGGATCACTGCCTACACATCCAAACGTGAAGGCTAAATTACATAAACCGCTGGATTTTGCCGCGGTTACTGACCACGCCGAATTTTATGGCGAGTCCTATGTATCGGTTACCCCGGAAGAAAAGCTTTATAAACATCCCACGTCTTTCAAGATCCGTAATGAAACTGAAGATCCAGTGAAGGCTGAAGAGAACGCCGAAGATGTTTTCGTCAATGTGGTACAGGCGGGCAACCGCTACGGCACGCAATCCCAGCTGGGTAAGCTCGCGGGTCCCCAAGGCCGCCAAAATGCCTGGAGCGTCATCCGCGAGGCTACCGATAAACATAACGCACCCGGCATATTTACAGCGCTGCATGCCTTCGAATGGTCATCGGCGCCCAACGGCGGCAACCTGCACCGCAATGTTATCTTTCGAGATGATCAAGTGCCCGATATTCCCTTCAGTGCCCTCGACAGTTATGTCCCCGAGGATTTATGGGATGCCCTGCAGGAATATGAAGATCAGGGCTCGAAGGTATTGGCGATCCCCCATAACAGCAACTACAGTATGGGTATGATGTTTTCCGGAAATAAAGTTGACCGCGCCAGTATACTGGAGCCGCTAGGCGGCCCGCCGATAGACGCCGAATGGGCGGCCAAACGGGCCAAATTTGAACGGGCAGTTGAAATCATGCAGGTGAAGCAGAACTCTGAAACGGCGCCATTGTTCAGTCCCGCAGACGAGTTTGCCGGTTTCGAAGTATTTGAAATAGCCAAGAGTTCGCGGTTGAGACACCGCACCGGCTGGGTGCGCGAGGGCTTGAAAGACGGTTTAAAGTACCGCAGGGACCTGGGTGTTAATCCCTTTAAACTGGGATTTGCGGGCGCCACCGATACCCACAATGGCACGGCGGCCGATGTCGAGGAAAACGATTGGGTCGGCGCCCACGGCACCGAAGACAACACCCCGGAGATCCGTGCCGAAGGCGAGATCAGCGGTTGGCTCGATGTACTTCAAAGCAATCCAGGGGCGATTACCGGGGTCTGGGCGCGCGCGAACACCCGCGCCGAGATCTGGGACGCTCTCTACAACCGGGAAATCTTTGCCACCAGTGGCACCCGCATCCAGGTGCGCCTATTTGCCGGCTGGGACTATCCGGACAATCTCCATGAGCAAGCTGACAGAATCCAACAAGCTTATGCTAACGGCGTGCCCATGGGAGGCGATTTAATGGTGGCGGATAGTTTAGGCAAGACACCCAAGTTGATGGTGGAAGCGATGCGCGATAGTGCCGCCGCCAATCTCGACCGGATACAGATCGTTAAGGGCTGGCTCGATGGCAAAGGTCGGACCCGTGAGAAAATCTACAATGTGGTCTGGGCCGGTGATAGGGAGCTCGATAGTGAGGGCAAACTCGAACCCCTACCCAGCACCGTGGTAATCGCAGACGCGACCTACACCAATACCGTGGGCAGCAGCGAATTGTCCACTACCTGGACCGACCCGGATTACGACCCGGCGCAGCGGGCATTTTACTACGCGCGGGTATTGGAAATCTCTACGCCCCGCTGGAGCACCTATGATGCTAATTTGATGGGCAGGCCAACGAATCCCAATGTGCCGGCAGTGATTCAGGAGCGCGCCTGGTCATCGCCGATTTGGGTGCAGCCTTGATCCTACCAATAACAATCATGCTCATAAAAACTGACCAGCAGGAGGCCCCAGCAAGATGAAATCGGCATTGCACACCCTTATCAAAGAACCATTGCTGCATTTTGTGCTGCTGGGCAGCCTGCTGTTTATCGTGTCGGCTTACTGGAATCCGCCGCCTGAAGGCCCTGAGTCTGTGTCGATCAGCGCGCAAAAAATCGCCCATCTGCAAGCTGTTTTCAAGCAGAAGTGGAAGCGCGAGCCCACTGCCGCCGAGTTGGAAAAAATCGTCGACGACTATGTGGTAGAAGAGTTGTATTACCGCGAGGCCCTGGCACTACAAATGGATCAGGACGATACGGTGATTCGCCGCCGGTTGCGCCAGAAAATGGAGTTTTTGATGCTCGACCTGAGTCAATCGATGAAGCCCACCGACGAGCAGCTGCAAGCCTATCTCGATGAACATGCCGCCCGGTTTGCGCTGCCGGCAACTTACAGTTTCGAGCAGGTTTATCTCAACCCCGATAAGCACGACGATGTCGAACAGGCTATCGCCCGGGTGCGCGCGTCGGTGGCGGCAGGAGAGGCGCCGACAGGCGATGTCGGCATGTTGCCGAAAACGCTTGATGACACGCCCGACATGCGGGTAACCAGTTTTTTTGGCGAGTCGTTTAC
>CAYUYL010000277.1:0-2651 GCA_964449195.1 uncultured Filomicrobium sp. | reverse complement strand
CCCTCCTTGGTCAGAAAGGCGTCGGCGAGACAGGTCATCCGTTGAGCTTCACCTGCTGCCCCGGCAGCCTGCGCCAACCGATTGCCCAGTTCCTGATCGCGTTTGCCACCGCTTTGCAAAATATCAGCAGCCGTTTTGAGCTCAGCCTGACTCAGAATATTGGCCTGCTCTTGGCACAAACACTCCCGTGAGGTCTCATCCCGAATGGAAAAAATGCGGCGGTAAAAGCGATCGGCGGCCGAGAATGATGGCCCGGCATCTCGATGATACCCGGAACCTTCCGTCAAACCCCGCATATCATCAATCCACTGCCGGCGCTGTAGCGCTGCACCCAAGATCTCGTCAAATCGGCTATCCGCAGCACGTATCACGGCGAGTTGCAGAGCCTGTCCAAGCTCTGAATTGGGTGCCTGATTGGCTGCACGCAGTGTGGCTGTAATCGCCTCACGCCTCAACGTCAGCGCAAGATCGCCATCAAGAATCGTAAATCCGGGCGGCACACCCGCTTCCAAAGGAAAACACTGCAAAAGGCGCTCGCAGAAAGCATGGATCGTCTGCACCTTCAAACCGCCGGGCGTTTCGATAGCACGCGCGAAAAGCTGCCGGCTCAGGCTAAGCTCATCATCTTTGACTGCCCTGCCCAGCAGCTTTTTGAGGATCTGCTCAAGGTCCTCCGGACGCGCTGTCGTCCAGGCAGCAAGATCGGCAAAAACACGCTGTGACATCTCCGCAGCTGCAGCCTTGGTGTAGGTCAGACACAGAATACGCTCCGGCGGTGTGCCAGCCAGCAACAACCTGAGCACGCGTAATTTCAGCACATGTGTTTTTCCGGCCCCGGCATTGGCGCTGACCCAAGCCGACGTTGCAGGAGAAGACGCCCGTGACTGCGCCCCTTCGGTTTCAGCAAGCAAACGACTGGAATCTAAGGAGCCTGTCATACAGCGCCACCTTCCTGGCCCTCACCGGACCACTCAGCAACACGGGCAAGATGCGCATAGGCATCGAAGTTATAGCGGAATTGCGCCCGGCGTGTTGCAAGATAAGGCGTATCAACATTATCAAAACGGGCAACAAGGGCGTTAAGTTCTCGCTCCACTTCGCAGATCGCGGCGTGCACATCATCAAGCTTGAGCACATTCACGGCGCCGGGCGGATCACCTCCGGCCACAGAAACATATCTGAGCATTGAAACCGGAGCTGCATCAATTCCACTAAAGCCGCCGCGCTCCGCGATCAGCGCTTCCAGAAACAATTGCGGCGCACGTCCCGCTTTCGCTCTGGCCACCAGATCGCTCAGATTCGCAGCCGTTTTATAATCCGTAATCGCAAGCCCTTCACGGCTCACATCGATACGGTCGGCACGTGCCTTCAAGGTGAAAGGGCCACCTGGTGCGTCGATAACAAAAGATCCGCTGATCTCTCCAAGGCTTTTGCTGGCACCCGCACGCAGGTGCTCATCTTCAGCGCCGAACCACTCAGCAAAACGGCGGAATCTTTCAATCCAGAACGCGGCAATACGGGGATGACGACGCAATTCCCTGAACAGGCGTTCGGAAATCGCCACGAGTTCCGACGCCGGGTCTCGCGGCGTCTGAGACGAAAAATTTTTGAGATATAATCCCAAAACTTCGTGGATGACACTGCCTTTCAGACTGGCATCGGGATCGGTTCCGAGTGGCGGCAGCGCATCAAGCCCCAAAACATGACTGGCGAAAATTGCGTAAGGATTGGCAATCCAGCTCTCAATATTACTTACGCTCAAAGAACGCGGTCTGAGCGCCAGCGGCGGCTTGGGGGCCGGACGCATTGCTGCCGGCTGCGGCTGCGCCGTATCTCTGAAACGTGCCCAGGCCAGCCATGGCTGCTGAGGCTTAAGTATATCCTCAATCTCCAGGCCGGCCAACACGGCCTGCAACCGCATCAACCAACGCGATGGCACCGTCGGTGTGCCATCCACCATTTCAGCACGCGTGAGATAAACCTCGCAGGCGCCAAGCAACTGTGTAAAGTCATGGGCAGCATAACCAATTTTTTCTTCCGGTTGGGGCAGTCCCACGTCAGCCAGCATCAAGCGGTTGAGCCAGAGCCCCGCATCAGCGCTTTGCGGCCACGTGCCTTCATTCAGTGATCCAAGCACAACCACGTCCGGCCGCTGCAGGCGTGCTTCATATGGTCCCCAAATGAAAATCCGCGGATACCGCGGCACCCGCGGGCGCACAACTTCATCTGCCAAAAGGGTGCGGTAAAAATCCGGATAATCGGTGCACGTGATATCGAACTCAGGCAAACCAGGATCGATCAGACTGGCAAAAAGGCGCGCTCCTGTTTCACCGGCTTCACCGCGCCAAAGCTCACGTGCCCCAGCTTCATAAGATTGAGGCACAGAAGATTGAATTTCATGCCCTTCACCTTCAATATAAGCTTTCAGTTCTCCAGGCATGGCGACCAACGCCTCTGCTGTTTGCAGGTGGCCCTCAGCAAAGGCACGCAGCGACGCTGCACCGGAGTGAGAAAACAACTTCGTCAGCGGGTCGCAGGCCCGCTTAACATCACGAACAAGTTCACGTGCGCACGTCCAATCCTCTTGGCTCAAACGTGACACCGCACGGTCGCGGCGACGGCCATCGAGAACATCCTGCGAAGCCTTTTCG
>CAYUYL010000276.1:0-2655 GCA_964449195.1 uncultured Filomicrobium sp. | reverse complement strand
AAGAAATCAAGACAAAAAAAACCATCACATATACAACGTCTTTTGATTATGAAAAAAGATCAGATAAAGATCAAAAGAACCTACGTAACCATGTAAAACTTTAATGGGTAAATGAATATGGCAAGAAATTAACAAGGTAAAACCAATCTGTCTTTACGCCTAACACATACACGCAGTCAAATGGATTCAAGAATGGAACATATGATGCAAAGAAAAAAGAGATCACATGGAATATCGGTGTGAACTATAATTTGAAACATCTAGAAGAGGCGAAAATCGAGGATTTCATTCAAGGAAATCAGCGTTTGCTTAAAGATTCAATTATCGTCTACTCGCTTGATTTACAAGGCGGGGAAAATGGTGCGGAAGAAAAAGAAGTATTAGCGAAAGAACATTATGACATCAAATTCCTTGAAAATGAAAAGGGAGAATCAGGCTTCGAAGTCATTTTCAAACATGCCATTGATTCCCCATACAAAATCACGTATCAAACAAGTGTTGAAGGAATGGATTTAGTACAGAAAACCTACGAAAATAAAGCGACCCTTTATGATGGAAAGACGAAAGAATCAGACGTGAATGCTGTGGTGTCCATTCCAAATGGAGGGAAATACACGAGCAAATCAGGAAATCAACAAGGGAAAGTCATTGATTGGAAACTGAATATCAACTTTGGTCAATCAACAGTCCAAGATGCGACGATTATAGACCATCCGAGCAGTAACCAAGCCATAATAGAAAACTCATTTCATCTGTATTCGACAACAATAGATGAAGAGGGGCAAGTGACCAAAAAGGATGAGCTGGAAAAAGGGAAGGATTATGAACTAGACCTTGAATTTGATCCAGATTCTTTTCAAATCAAATTTAAAGAAGAAATCACGAGACCCTATATTTTAGAATACCAATCTCTCATTTTAGATAAGGTGGGAAGTACACTTCAAAACGAAGTAACGTTTAGAGGTGAAAATGTAAAAGAAATCAAAAAGGAATCCGAAGCCTCAATTGTGGTCAAACGTACCGCTGGCATGGGAGATGGCACAGGAGCGATTGGCGCTTTAACCATTAAAAAGGTAGATACGAGTAGTGGAAAAGCGCTAAAAGGAGCAACCTTTTCTCTGACAGATGCTGCGAGCGGTATCGTCATTGGAACAAAGACAACAGATGAAGAAGGAGCTCTTCGATTTGATCGTCTTCTGTATGGTGACTATATCGTGACAGAAGAGAAAGCACCTGATGGTTATTTGAAAACGAAGGAACAGATCAATGTCACGATTGATCAGCCTTACGAATCAGGAGATCAAACGAAAACAGGAAATAGCATGACGGTGCAAAACCAAGAAATCCGCCAGCATGTGAAGCTCACGAAAAAAGACAAAGAAACGGGTACGGCATTAGAAAATGCAGAATTTGAACTGAGAAATGAATCCGGAGATACCGTCCAAACCCACTTGAAAACGGACGAAAAAGGAGAAATCCTTTTCAAACATCTTGAGCCAGGTTCTTATTACTTTGTTGAGACAAACGCACCGAAAGGCTATCAATTAAATCAGCAAAAATGGCCGTTCACTATTAAAGAAAATCAAACAGAAACAACGGTTGTCACCGCAGTAAATGACATCATCAAAGGCTCTGCAGAATTGAGCAAAATAGGTGAAGGCGGAGAGAAACTAGAAGGTGCACAGTTCAAGCTCTTAGATCAAGATGGGCATGAGCTAAATGGTGCGCTTGTCACAGGAAAAGATGGCAAGATCACGATCAACGAACTAAGACCGGGTACGTATCAGCTCATTGAAACAAATGCACCAGACGGTTATGTATTAGATGAAACCCCCATCACATTTGAAGTACCACTCGATCCAAAAGAACCAGTCATCATTTCACAAAAGAACCTCTATGAAACAAGTGAACTAGAAGTGATAAAAGAAGGGGAAGATGGCAAGAAGCTTCAAGGTGTTCGATTTGAAGTCTTGGATCAAAATGACAAAGTTATACGTAAAGATTTGACAACAGATGAAGATGGGAAGCTTTTGGTCGATCACCTCAAACCGGGCAAATATCAGCTTGTGGAGACAGAGAGTATTGATGGTTACCAAAAGAAAAATAAACCTTATCCGTTTACCATCGAAATCGCACAAAAAAAACCGGCAGAGATCAAAGTGATCAATGATCTCAAAACTGGAGCTGTCCAGCTCACGAAACTCGGTGAAAAGAATGATGTGCTTGAAGGAGCAGAATTCAAGCTAGTAGATGCAAATGGAAAAGAGATAAAAACAGGTCTCGTCACAGATGAGAACGGAGAAATCATCGTCAACGATCTGAAACCTGGAACCTATCAGTTTGTTGAAACGAAGGCGCCATTCGGTCATGAGCTTGACGAAACACCTGTCACTTTTGCTATTCCATTTAACCCTGAGAAGCTGGTCAGTGTGACAAAAGAAAATAGCCGCACAACTGGCGGAGTGCTGTTACACAAGAAAGGTGAAGATGGGAAATCATTAGAAGGGGTTGTCTTTGATCTATCTGATGCCAAAGGAAAGATAGTGGCAGGAGGAGAAGGGATTACAACCAATCAGGATGGAAAGATTACCTTCACAGGTTTAAAACCTGGGGAATATCAATTTGTTGAAAGAAAGAGTCTTGAAGGCTATGAAT
>CAYUYL010000275.1:0-2678 GCA_964449195.1 uncultured Filomicrobium sp. | reverse complement strand
AATCAGAGGATCATCATCGCTTCAATGACCATCACTTAATAGAAAAGAACCTCCCCTTATATCGACCTCAAAGCTTTTCCCTCCATTTTTATAAACCATTCTATCCTGATCATCAACACAAGGAAAGTCATTGTGAAAAGTACCTGATCTTTTCTTCACATAACAAATAAATCCATCATTTTCCGGAATCGCCACTTTGACAGATGATCCAGTTGACGTCGATTTGAGCGAATGCAGCATGGCCTTTGAATGTATCTGTACCCTTCTGCCTATTAAATTCAGATCAATATCTGAAAAAGCACCTACCATCTCCACTTTTGACGAAGTAGTACGCAGGCTCAATGTCTGCGTGTTGAGCTGTTGACTAGAGATAAATCCACCCACTGTCTGCAAGCTCAGATGCTTGATTTCTCCCGTAAACATGGACTTTCCAGAAATCAATTGGCAGTCAGCCTTCTTCACCTTCAGTCCATCCAAGAATAGATTTGCTCCTTTACAATGAATAGACAAGGACTGCAACTGTGTCCGTGGGAGGTAAATCTCCAAATCCGTCTTATGAAGATGAAGACCCAAGCTGACCGCTCTTTTTCTCTTATCTTGAATGACCAGCCTACCTCCCTGCACTTGATGATGCAGTAAATACCGATGGGGGAATACATGATTGGTGGTCTGCTTTATCAATACATAAGGATGATCATGGTGATGAAGGCGAACATCTCCCACCAGCCAGTTTAAAGAAAGTTGCGCTATGACTTCTTCAATTCGAACCGTATGCTTCACATGTCTCCCTCCTTTTCCCATCATGAATTACCTCGTTTGCATCCGGCCGATGCGGCTCCACAATTCCAAGATCACAATGAGGACTGCTGCAATCATCACTCCTGACAGGATGAGGCTCATTTGATCATTGCCATAAATGGCGAGCGATACATTTCCTAAAACAGCACATAAAACAATTGCAGTCAGGACGGTCATCAAAACAGATTTCTTCCTCAACCCTATTCTCATCGCAATCATCCCAATCGCATGGACACACCCAATAAACACAAAGTACGTTTTCATCAATTGCAATAGAGCACCTGCCGTCAACGTATCGTGAACTATAGGGAAAAACATTTCAGTCACACTAAACACAACAAACGAAGGAATGATACTGCACATCATCGCAAACGTTGAAAGGCACACCATCCATATCATATGAGAAAGGAATCTCACTGAATTGGATGTGCGTTCCTGATAAACAGTCTTGCCTACACGCCAATACAGCATAGCTGTGATGATAGAAAAAAAGATCATCCATACTGTACTCGTTAACAAATAAATATTCGTATATTGCTGAAAACCCGGTTCGCGTTCAATTTTTGCAGCAAACGCAATAAAATAGATGAATACTAGCAGCACAATACTCGCGATGAAACTAGCTTGAATATACTGCTTCATGTGACCTTTTCTTAGCTCAACCTTCATAAAATGAATCATACGTCATCCTCCTATCAGTTGGCATTCTTTATCTTTCGGGCAGATCATACCCGCCAATTTCAGCATAGTGCGCTGTCACCTTTTGAATAAATAGATCACTCACAATATCCACGCCAAGCCCCTTCATCATCTGCTTTAAAAAACACAAACGCTGGACCGTTTCTTCATGATTGCGTACAAACAATGTGGGATTCAACCATATATTCACAAGAAGCAGAAATACTTCTGCCACTTCACCAGGAAACGCAGTTTCCATCGAACCATCCTCAATCCCTTCAATGATTAACTGTTTGATTCTCACAGCATCCTGATTGACACCTGTCTTCATGCCTTCAATCACAAATTGTGGGTTTTTCATCTGGTCAACCAAGATCCCATCAATCGAATGAGACTGTGGGTCTGCCACAAGCTGCTCTAGGATCCGCTGGAGCTTCTCTTTCGCATGAGCTGCCTCCGTATGCTCAATTAACTCCTCAAGCTTCTCGGTTGCATAACGAAACTGCCGATCCATCACGCCGCGTAATATTTCTTCCTTCGATTTAAAATGATGATAAATAGCTCCTTTAGACATATTCAATTCATGAATAATATCTTGCAAACTTGTCTTTTCAAATCCCTTTTCCTGAAACAACTTTGTCGACACATCCAAAATTTGCTGCATCGTCTTTTCTGGATACTTATTTCGCGCCAGTTCAAACGCCCCCTTTTACATACCGACCGTCGGTATGTTTATTTATATTTTTCATTATAAACGGTTCATGCAGATTTGTATACAACAAAAAAAGACCGCTCACACGGTCTCCTCAAGCTCAAAATGCAAATTCATCGGCACATCTGGCAGAGCCGAGGCCTCCTCCATATTCGTCGTAGGTGTTTTCTCATCCACTTCCTCAAATCGAAAACCGTCAGCCCAGACTGTTCCATGACCGCTGAGTAGCACTCCAAAATGAATGGATTCACTGCGCGTAGGAACATCTAATACGATCGCATATTGATTCCATTCCGTAGAATCTGTCACAGGTCGATTCTGCATATTATCAAACTGCACCGTATCACCCTTTCCGTCATCTACCCGCATCCAAATTCCTGCTGAAGATACATTCTCTGTTTTCAAGAAAGCAGAGAGCTTCAACCGCTTGCCTACATACTCTTTTGCTTGAAACCCCTGCATCATTGTCGCAACCTGTCCTTCTTGTACG
>CAYUYL010000274.1:0-2698 GCA_964449195.1 uncultured Filomicrobium sp. | reverse complement strand
TAATAGTAGCTATTGATAATCGCCACGTCACAGACGCCTTCATAAATTGCTTTGACTTGAGCGCGGTCGTTGCCTTGTGGACGGCGAGCAAGATTGCCAACAACTGCTTTAGCCCAAGCCTCAGTTTTCTTTTCACCGTGAGCGTTGATCATAGAAGCAACAAGGGCACGGTTATACACATGGCTGCCGGCACGTGAGCAGATCCGCCCTTTCCAAGCTGGTTTCTGGAGGTCTTCATAGCGCTTAAGATCGCCAGCATCTTTGGCTTTTTTTGAGATCGCTAAAACACGAGCACGCAGAGAAAAAGCAAACCAGCGATTTTGCGGATCGCGAAGATTGGCCGGGATACTACCGGTAAGCTTCTCCGAACTGACAGGTGCAAGTAGGCCCTTGTCCGCATAAATGCTTAGACGCGCAATATCGACGGTCAGAACAACATCAGCCTTGCTGCGCTCACCTTCTGACTGAAGCCGCTGGGCCAATCCCTTTGAGGCATAAACGGTGTTAATCTTAGTGCCGGTTTCTTTAGTATAGGCCTCTAGAAACGGCTCAATCAGAAATGGCTGGCGGTGAGAGTAAATATTCAATTCTGCAGCATGTGCAGGCAAGGCTGGAAGTAGACTTACCGAAAAACACGCACCAAGACAAAGCGCAGGAACGACTTTCTGCCCAACGCCCAATATGTATTCTTTCAATTTCATAATTTCCCCTCAGACCCCAAGAGCTGCCGGTTGACCATAGTTGGAGCAGGCTCGTTCTGGTTGGTTGAAGAAATGACTAAGCTGCATTTCTACAATGTGAAATTCATGACTTTCATGGTCATGTTTGTTGTGCGGCGGGGAATGTTGAATGTCAAATTTTATATATTTAAAACAAATGCTTAGATTGATTCTAAGGAGCTTTCTAAGAATAATTCTAAGCTGTCGAATTATGCTTTGAGAGCAATATTATACGACTTTTATCACAGCTTAAGGCGAAGAGATTTTTTATGAATTTGTGTCCTTAAAACGGAAATTGAACTTCAATATAGAGCATTGTGTGTCAATTTTGTCGCGCCTTGGGCGCTCTTATGGAGCTAGCCCGTTTTATTCATAGCCCACCCGCAAATGCATTGAGCGGTGGCGACGAAGCGCTTGATTTGGTGTAGCATTCTACCATTCGAAACTTGCAATGCATCAACCAACCTTTGCCAATGAGCACGACACCATTTCTGCCAGGTCTATCGCCTGTTGAGACCAAGCCGCACACTGCCAGCCAGGATGCCGGCAACCTGTCGTCGAATGGCGGCTTGATCGTGCTACGAGAGGCGGCGCAGCGGTTGAGGCTCGCTGACGTGATTGCCAAACCGTTTCCGGATGAGCGCAACCCAATGCTCATTACGCACACTTATAGCGACATGATCACTGCACGTATGATGGCGATTGCGGCAGGCTACGAGGATGGCAATGATCTCGATACTATCAGACGCGATCCGGCGTTGATGATCGCCTGCAATCGGACGCCGGAAAGTGGTGCCGACCTGCCCAGTCAGCCGACCATCTCCAGGCTCGAAAATCTCGCCGATGCACGTGCTCTTTTTCGCATTGGTATCGCTATGATCGATTTCTTCTGCCGAAGCTATGACAGACCGCCGCCAAAGATCGAACTTGAGATTGACGATACCGATGACAGGGTTCATGGACAGCAGCAACTTGCGATGTTCAACACGCATGCTGGGGGATACTGTTTCAAGCCAATCAAAATCTTTGAGGCCAAGTCCGGCAAACCGGTTATTGCTCTGCTGCGTCCGGGCAAGCGGCCATCAGGCAAGGAAGCCGCGCGAGTGCTGCGCACGGTCATCCGCCGCATCCGCAAGCATTGGCCGAAAGTCGCCATTCTGGTGCGTGGCGATAGTCATTACTGCGCGCCGGAAACTCTTGATCTCATGCAGGAAATACGCTGTGATTATATCTTCGGCCTAGCCACGAATGCACTACTCGACAGAATGGTTGAACCCTGGCGTGAGCGCTGCAAGATGCGCCGCAGGCCAGACCAGATGCGCATGCGCCGCTTTCATACGTTCGATTATCAGGCAGGTTCATGGAGCCGGAAACAAAAGGTGATCGCGCGTGTTGAGGCCACAGCCAACGGCACCGATGCCCGCTTTGTCGTTACCAATCTCGAAGGGCGAGCCAAACATCTTTATGAGAAAGTTTATTGCATACGCGGACAGATGGAAAATCTGATCAAAGACTTCAAGCTTTACACGCGTTCCGACAAAACCGCTTGCCATCGCTGGACCGCCAACCAGTTCCGGTTGTTCCTGCACATGGGGGCATATTGGCTATTGCACAGCCTGCGCCAGGCGGCACCGAAAAAATCACGTTGGCGCAGCGCTACGTTTGAGACTCTGCGCACCATATTTATCAAGGTCGCAGTTCGCGTCGAAGAAATGAAAACGCGTATTAAACTGTCATTCCCAAGCCAGTTGCCGCAAGCCGCTATGCTTGAGTTAATGGCTGCCGTCTCTCAACCAGCCCGCCTTAGCCGACGCGGCCTGCTGTCTCTTGAGCCTGAACGATGAACCTTCCAACGCGTAACACAGCATCCTCGAAATGAACTGCCGTAAACCCGGCTGATGCCACGTGCTCGAAGCAATCAAGCCGGCTGTGTTCCGACCTAATGTTGCCTTTTTGTTCCAGCATGGCTTCCGTAGTTA
>CAYUYL010000273.1:0-2709 GCA_964449195.1 uncultured Filomicrobium sp. | reverse complement strand
GAATGATGCCTCCGAAACAAATAGTTAATATGGTTCCAACACCGATAGGTCCTTTGCATATAAAAGCTAATATGAAGAAAAATGCATATAATATTGTTCTCGAAAATGCGATCGTTCTTTTTGAAATATCTCGAAGAATGAGTGTTAAATGATCAATTGGTGTTGATGCGAATTTTGTTTGAAGATATACGGCTGTTCCAAGACCAATGAATATCAAACCAGCTCCGAAGCAAGTCAGTTTGCTAAACCACGTGCTTGTATCAATGACATATTTGATGAGGAGTAACCACAGATCAATACCGATTCCAGTCACGAACGCTGTAATCAAACCTAAAAAAACAGGTTTTTTTCTCACTAATATAGAATTGCAAATTAAGATGATGATAGAAATCAAGACCTCCCAGCTCCCTACGGTAAGACCAAATTCTTTGGAAAGGCCAACTAAAAGGGCATCAAATGGAGAAGCACCTAGTCCTGATTGTATTGTTAATGAAATTCCTAAACTTAATACGAGTACACCTAAACCGTAATAAACATACTTTTTTTTATTAGACATGATCTCTACTTAAAGATAATTCTTTTATCATTAAAACGTGCAGAATCCCGTCTTCCATAAATTCATCTGAAGCAGTTTGAAAACCAAGTTTTTTATAAAAACCTTCCGCTTGTGTTTGTCCATGCAGCTTTATCTTTGTCATTCCTTTTTCTTGCATGATTTTTTCCAGTTCTCTGATAATCACTTTGCCTAAACCGTACTGACGATAAGGTTTTAGGATGCAAATTCGTTCCAATTTACCTGTACCATCCACAATACGCACCCTACCTGTGCCGACAGGTTCATTCTCATGGCATACTAAGACATGCTGACATTGATCCTGAAGAGTGTCAAATTGATCAAATTCTTCAGACTCAGGTACTTGCTGTTCATCAATAAAGACTGACTTTCTAATATTAAGAGCAACTTGTAAGTCATTTTCAGTTGTTATTTTTTTTATATGCATTGTTTATCAATCCTTTTCTGATATTAGTCTGAACCAGGTGAAGCATTTATATGGTCTTATACTAGTAAGAATAAAATATTTTTATTGCAATTACAACAAAAATACAAGTTTTTTAAGATAGTGGGCATTTTGCAAGAGAAAGAAATTGAGAAAGCTGGTTTTAGTAGTGAATGTCAAGGCGGAATTAATGCGGACTATTACGCCACTTATCAGTTTGGTATCTCTTGGCGTTACACTTCTCACTTTTGGTGCCTTTATTTTTTTGTGATTAACATTTGAAGAAAGTTCTCAGAAAAAATCCCCTAGCCATAAAAGTCAGGGGTTTTACTTTGTTCTTCCCTGAAAAAGACTGATTTAATAAGGTTCTATGATGAGCCTTTCTGATAAAAAATGTGCATTTCTGAAGAAAACTGAAAAGGTTCATCCCCAATCTGTCCCCATAAAAAAACAGACCGTGGAGGGTCTGTTTTCATTTTGCCTATACGTTTTCAAATATTGAGTTTGGATCGATCATCGTCGTGTTTCGATCAGTTTTTTGAGGAAATACAGTGGTATTTCGATCAGTTGATTCTTTTGAGTAATTAAGAGAGCCCAGACAAGCAGCACCTACCAATAAAGCGGCGCTAATCAATATCTTCATTTTAATATTCATATAAACACTCCCCTTTTTGGATTTCGGTTTGAGCTTCTATGGCGGTTCTATAATAATCTGCTACCCTCTCCGAATCATTTCTTTTCTCATAGAGATTTGCAAGGCTTAAAGCAAACTCTTCAATATAAGGATACAACTTCTTTTCTTCTAATCCTTTAAACATTTTTCGTACATTTTCAATACCTTCATCGACATAAATTGTCTTTAATGAATTGAGCAATGTTTTATAAAACAGATTGTTTTCTGCTGTTGCACTTTTTATTCCTTTAGCGATATAATCAAGTGCTTCTCTTGTGTTATCACTTTTAAACAAGGTCCAACTTAAACTAAAAAATAATCTTGGTTTAATATCTTCATTGTTTTCACTCATCTTATCTAGTCCTTTTTTATAGAAGGACGCAGCTTTAATATAATCCTGTTGCCTGTCATACGTATTTCCAAGATTCAAATAAGTTTTAGCAATTAATCTTTGATCATTTACTTCTTCAGCAAGATTTAGTGCTTTATGTAAGTGGGGGAGCGACTTCTCATATCGTTTAAAATCATCATAATTTCCTGCGATCACAAATAGACTTTGAATTTTTCTCACCTTATAAAGATCATAACGATCATAAATCTCTAGCGCTTTTATAATATGGTGCATAGAAACATGGGTTTGTTTCATGATGTAATATGCTTCTGCTACTTTAAAATGGAATTCTGCCTGTTCAATTTCATCTACAACAAGCGCCAGCTGTCTCTCAGCAATCTTATAATATTGAATGGCCTGTACATACTCTTTCTGACTGAATTCATGCATACCTCTAAAAAAGGCATTATAGTATTGCAACATTCCAGACAGTTGATGGTTAGCATTCTCTATTTTATCGACTAGAGCGGAAATAGATTGATCGAATGAAGGTTTTATATAATCAAGCATAAGTTGATGTCGAAAACACATTAATTGATAATAGATAAGAAGATCCTGATCTTCTTCCATTCTATCTATTTCCCATTCAACCTCAGCTTTCAAAATCTCTGCATCAGGTACACTGAATTGCCGAATCATTTTATACC
>CAYUYL010000272.1:0-2781 GCA_964449195.1 uncultured Filomicrobium sp. | reverse complement strand
CACCATCCAAGATGCCGCCTGAGCAACGCCATCACCAACAAATGCGAATAGCTCTTCTGATAGCCTTCCAAAAGGCCCGGTGCTTCAGCCATAACGCGGTGCAAACCAGGCAGGCGGCCAAACGCTTGCTTCGATTTTTCCAATAATGGCAGGCTGGCTTCGGGAGCATTTTTTGCATCGTAAAGAGTAAATCCAGTCATAACTATCTCCTGATTGCAAAGTGGTCATCGTCAAACTGCCAACAGGGCGGAAACTGCACGATTTGGCTCTTATCAAAATTGGCCAGACTATGAGTGCGCTCTTGACCGGCATCCTGATTAGATAGTTAATTTGAGTGATTGCTCAATATCTAATTTGAGCAATCACTCAAAAGTGAGAAATAAAGCATGCAAACAATGCGGGATACGGTCCAAAATCTCCTCTATCTTTAGGCAATCATGAAACGTGCACGCCCATATAATCGCGAGACCGCCCTGGATGCGGCCTTAGACCTATTCTGGGCAAAGGGGTTTCATGCGACCTCACTGAAAGATCTTGAGGCAGCCTTAAGCATGAAGCCGGGCAGTATTTACGCAGCATTTTCCAGCAAGGAATCACTGTATCTGGCGGCGCTGGAGCGATATTTTGAGAACAGCCGGGATACCTTCCGCCGCATAGGCAGAGAGGCAAACTCACCAGTTGCGGCACTGACAGACCTGCTTCGGGATATTGGACATTGCGCCAGGCAAGACCAAACGCAACGTGCCTGCATGCTGGTGAAAACGGTACTCGACACCACGTCTGATAACGCTGCAATTGCCGAGCGCTCACGTCTCTATCTTGATAAAATAAAATCTGAGATCACAGCCGTGCTGGAAGTTGCGCAGGAAAAAGGAGAACTGCGCGCAGACATTCAAATTGATAGACTTGCCCGGAAATACCAATCATTCTTGACGGCACTGCGTATCGAGGCACACAGAGGCAGCCCCAAGAATGAGTTGGCCGATCTGGCAGAAGATTTAGCCGAGGATTGGAAAAGGTCAGTCGATGCAAAGCGATTGAAATAACGGGTCAATGCAGGCAGCAGCTTCATTATACCAGACCGCAGAAATTCAAGCTCATCTCCAATTGAAAAACCGTTAGCCTCTTAATGGCAGCACGTAAACTTCGAAAAACAACCCATCGCGCTCACGCACTACTTTCTATTTTCTTCAGCCGCAGCATCTATATGCTTCTTGCAAAGTTCGAATATTTGGCCCCGCTCCGGATTACCCTGGAGGGGTTTGCCATTCACATAGCCCCAATACTGGCCATCATTTTCAAAGATTTCTATGATCCGTCCCTTGTATTGGAATCTCTCAGTGCCCCACATCGCACCCTCCAGTTGATTTGCTTCAAATGCCGGAATTATCACAGATGACCACGGCAGCTATGTTGTGATACGCGTGCATACATCTGCCGGTTTTCAAGAGGGAACACATTGCAAAGATAAGACATTGGCCGATCAAGTGTGAGGCCTCTTATCAAATCTCCTGATGACCCAGACGCGTCCGCCGGAATTTAGAAAGTTCTCCGGCCGCAGACATGAACTCTGTCATGCCGGTGCGTGTTACCAGAACCCCTCCATCGAAACAGGAAAACGCTTGCCTGACGGCATCGGCTTAAGTCTTGCGGCGGACACGGTCCCCGAACACCATGCTTGTTGAGCAATGCCGACAATAAATGCCGGGATGACCAAGGTGTTGGCAAGATTAGAGAAAGCCTTGAATTTCAGCGGATGTATACGGGCAATCAGGTCCAAGCTTACCGCATATACATGACGATCAATCACGCCAGATCATTCAATCATAGGTGGATTGGCTTACACAGATCAATTACGGCAGTTAAAGTGATGCGCAGGCTTCATCCAGCCATACCTGCTCATCTCCACTGAGGTGCGGTGAGATTTTGCGGCAGACATCATCGTGATATGCGTTGAGCCAGGTCCGTTCCTCAGCCGTAAGCTTGTCAGCCACAACAAGACGGCGATCTATCGGCGCGAGTGTTAAATTCTCAAATGTCATCATCGGCAGTTCACCACCGGCAATTTTTTCCGCCGCTTTGACCAGTACAAGGTTTTCAATCCTGATGCCAAAGGCACCCTCTTTGTAATAGCCTGGCTCATTGGAGACAATCATGCCGGGCTTAAACGCTGTCATGCCGCGCCTGGAAATAGATTGCGGGCCTTCATGGACGGAGAGACAGCTGCCCACGCCATGCCCGGTGCCGTGGGCAAAATCGAGCCCGGCACGCCACAGCGCCAGACGTGCGAAGGCATCGATATCAACACCGCGCGTTCCCTCCGGAAAAGCAAGTGTCGCAATCGCAATATGCCCTTTGAGCACTCTGGTGAAACGGTCACACATCTCATCAGTTGGCTGGCCAATGGCGACGGTGCGGGTCACATCCGTCGTACCATCGTCATACTGACCACCAGAGTCGACGAGATACAATTCGCCTGGGCCAAGTTTTCTGTTGGTCTGAGTTGTCACACGGTAATGCACTATAGCCCCGTTGGGCCCCGAGCCTGAAATGGTATCAAAGCTGATATCGCGCAAATGACCGCTCTCGTGCCGAAACATTTCCAATCGCGACGAAGCTGCAATCTCATCGACCTCGCCGCCCGAAGCTCTGCGATCCAGCCAGGCCAGAAATCGGCACAGCGCTATGCCATCACGCAAATGCGCTGCACGCGCACCATTAATCTCGGTCTCGTTCTTAACAGTCTCTGGGAGAAGCCTGAGTATGCGGCCATGGACACCT
>CAYUYL010000271.1:0-2799 GCA_964449195.1 uncultured Filomicrobium sp. | reverse complement strand
TTGATGGACTTTGAAAAGGCCGCGAAAATTTCAGGAGCGCGCTTTGTCGTTCTGAAAGGTGCTCTTGCCCGTCTTGAGCGTGCGCTTGCCCAGTTTATGCTTGATGTGCATACCAACGAATTTGGCTATACCGAAATTAATCCGCCGTTGCTTGTGCGGGAGCATGCCGCGTACGGCACAGCTAATCTGCCCAAATTTGTTGAAGATCTGTTCCATACCGAAGATGATTTCTGGCTGATTCCAACGGCGGAGGTTTCGTTGACCAATCTAGCCCGTGAAACGATTCACCTCGAAGCGGATCTGCCGCAACGCTATACGGCTTGGACACCGTGTTTTCGCTCGGAAGCAGGTTCAGCGGGACGCGATGTGCGCGGTATGATCCGTCAGCATCAGTTTGCCAAGGTTGAGCTCGTCTCTATTACCACCGAGGCCCAGGCCATGGAGGAGCATGAGCGCATGACCGGCTGCGCTGAGGAAATTCTCAAGCGCCTCGGACTTGCCTATCGGACTATGCTGTTATGTACGGGCGATATGGGTTTTGCATCACGCAAGACATATGACATTGAAGTGTGGCTGCCTGGCCAGAATACCTACCGTGAGATATCGAGCTGTTCTGTTTGCGGAGATTTTCAAGCGCGGCGCATGGAGGCCCGTTACCGCACGGATGAAGGTAAAAATGTCCGTTACTGTACAACGATGAATGGTTCGGCCCTGGCCGTAGGGCGTACATTGGTTGCGGTATTGGAAAATTATCAGCAGCCCGATGGCTCTGTGCGTTTACCTGAAGTTCTGCATCCATACATGGGCGGTCTGACTCGTCTTGTTCCTCATCGATAACGATTTGCAATGTGGCATTGATCGTGCCGTTTCTCCTTTGATCCCGTAAAGCCGAAATATATAAGGAAGTGCTATGCGTATTCTCACGACCAATGACGACGGTATTGGGGCTCCTGGTTTGAAGACGCTTCGTGAAATTGCCGCTGAACTGAGCGACGATGTCTGGACTGTCGCTCCGGAAACCGATCATTCCGGGGCTGGGCACTCGTTGTCGCTGCGCGATCCGGTTCGTATGCGCAAGATCGATGGGCGCACATATGCTGTCAGAGGTACGCCGACAGACTGTGTGATCATGGCTGTGCGGCATATCATGTTCGATCACCGGCCGGACTTGATCCTGTCTGGCATCAACTATGGACAAAACCTCGCTGAGGATGTGACCTATTCCGGCACTGTTGCTGCTGCCTTTGAAGGTACGCTGGTTGGTATCCGCTGTATTGCGCTCAGCCAATCTTTCAGTTTCCAGGATAAGCGCCGGCCGCATTGGGCAACGCCGAAGCACTTTGCGCCCGATTTAATCCGCAAGCTTCTCAAATTCGATTGGCCGGAAAGCGTTTTAATGAATATCAACTTTCCCGATTGCCCGCCGGATGAGACACAAGGAATTCGCATTACAAATCAGGGGCGCCGTGACCAGTCGGAGCTGGCCATCAAGGAACGTACCGACAGCTGGGGTAATCCGTACTATTGGCTTGGCTTTGGACGCAAGTTGTCCAATCCGCCGAAAGACACGGATCTTTGGGCTGTTCATAATGGCCATATTTCAGTAACGCCATTGTCTATCAATCTCACGGCTCAAGACATGGCAGCCCGGCTTCGCGAAGCCAATTTAAAGTAGAGCATATCGCTCATATCAACGTTTGCTTCAGCATTTGCGAATCGCTTTTCGCTTATATGTAGGATTTTGTGAAATCTGTTTTCTATAGGGTTCCGCGTTCGAACAATGTTGAATGTGTTCCGCACCGTTCGCCTAAATGGTTTAGAGCTCGTTTCCTATCAGGACACTTGCCGAACCGCGAAGCGTGTCTTCATCTCTATATTTCGGCGTTAAGTATGCCAGGTGCAAATAGAAGGGCACCTCGAAAAAATCATAGATCACTTGTGTATGTCTGGCAAATCAGCTTCAATGATCTCGATTGCCTCGCTGGCCGAGCCCTTACTCCTGAGCGCCATCATCAGAGCTTTGCGCTGCACTTCGCTCAGAATGTCCAACTGAGGGATAAATTTCTTGAAACCTCTGAGCTGTTATCCTACATCCGGCAGTTGGCCTCTAAATTTGAACATAAAAGCCAACAATAGCGGGCATTTCCAACTGCTCCGCAGCATCACCTCGCAGGTGAACAGCTATTCTGGCGTATAGGATTGAGGTTTCAGCATTTTTGCCGCTTCTACCGCGTCCAACTGCGTTTTTTAGGATCATGGCTTTGGGTGCCCGGGCATCGCATCGGCTGGCGGGAAATGCCGTTAGAGAAGTCGCGGTGCTGCGTATAGCCCTGTTTTGTCACGGCCGGCGTAAGGCGTTTCTGCGCAGCAAGGCATGGGTGTGAAGCGCAACCGCAGCGGCGTTGGAGACATTGAGGCTGGCGATGCAACCTGGTGCCTCGATGCGGGCGATAGATGTGCAGGTCTGTTGTGTCGCTTGGCGTAGACCGCGCCCCTCTGCTCCAAGCACGATAGCCATTGGACGGTTTGCCTCAAACTGGCTTGTGAACGCATCTTCTATGGCTGCTTCCGCCTGACCGTCAAGCCCGATAACGGCAAAGCCCTCTTCCGCCAAAGCTGCCAGACCTTTGGCAAGATTTTGAATTAAGGCCACAGGTACCAATTCAAGGGCGCCCGAGGCGGACTTAGCCACAGTACCGGCCAACGGCGGACTGTGACGGCGGGTCGTTATCACTCCGGCACAGCCAAAAACCGCGCATGAGCGCAAAATTGCGCCGACGTTGTGGGGATCTGTAATCT
>CAYUYL010000270.1:0-2818 GCA_964449195.1 uncultured Filomicrobium sp. | reverse complement strand
GATGACGTCTGAATAGGCCGAGAAGAAATTTACAGACATGAAGTTGCTTAATCGAGCTCTTGCAGAGTTGTGCGTTGGGTGTGTAATGGATAGATAATCCCCGGCGGCGCCCTACAGCAAAAACGCCTGCTGTGCGGACAGCTCCAGTTCAACGGAGATGGTTTCGCCTGCGGTGTCGCAGCTTATCGAATCAACGTGCGAACCCTGATGTTTGAAAAGCGCAACCGCAAGCCCTTTGAATAAGGCGGCATCGGCTGATTCGGACGGGTGAGACACAGGCGCTGCGCCGTGGTTGCCTTGATGGCTGTTACCGATGTCTTTGCCAGTATCTTTGATGGTGATCGTCAGCAGCATGACGTCACGATTCTTACGTGTGGTGGAGACCAGCGTTGCGGTGCGCTCTGGCGCGTGCAGCAGGCAGGCGCGGAATAAATATATCAGCGCGGCTATGGTTGTTTCATCGCAGCCCCAGACTTCTATAGAATGGCCAATCTGCACATCGATTGCCGATGGGGCCCGGCCTGCATCTTCAGCGGCGCGCATAACGGCCTGGGCAGTAGCGGCGGAGAGATTAAAGGGCTTGGCTGAAGAGGCCGGACGGGGCGCGACCAACTCGGATGTCAGGCTTAAAGTTTCCTCGGCAGCCTGCAGCATCCGCTGTGCGTTTTCGCTGATATGTTCAAGGTATTCGCGGTAACGGGTTGAGCCGACGGGGCCGAACAGCTCCTGGCGCATCATGTCTGAAAAGCCGATGACTGCATTCAATGGTGTGCGTAATTCATGCGATATCTGGTGGGCCAGACTTTCCAGGATATGGCCCTCCGGGACATGCTCATGCGCCGCCGCCTGATATGGCACGGGCGACATGGCTCCGTGCATCTGTAGTGATGTTTCCTCCAAATGATATGGCGCACGTTTCCCCCGTGCCCATGCGCCTGCCGCCTGAGTCATATTTTGCCCCCGTCTTGTGCAGTGTTTCAGCCTTGTAAGTTGGAAGCGCTCCCCCCGCTTCTGAAACCTATAGCACCCGATTTGGCAGGCCCTGTCGAGGATAATAAGTCGTGGTTGATTTATTATCCTTCCAGCATTTTAGATGCGATTTCATAGACATCGCGCGACAGGCCGCGAGTTTGTGCAAGTTTCGTGAGGGTCGCTTCGGCATGCCGGCGGCGTTCTGCCTCCATGGTGCGCCAGGACCGGTAGGCGTTGAGCAGGCGCGCTGCCACCTGCGGATTGATCTTGTCCAGCGCCAGCACCTGGCTGCCGACGAACGCATATCCCTTGCCGTCGGGGCGGTTGAATTGCGAGGGATTTTGCATGGCAAAATTGCCAATCAGCGCGCGCACCTTGTTGGGATTGGTGATTGCGAACTGTTCGCTGCGCATCAACCGCCTTACTTGTGTGAGTGTTGATCTGGCCGGGACTGTAGCCTGGGCTGCAAACCACGTATCAATCACGAGGTGATCGTCTTTCCAGCGGTCGTAGAAATCGTCGAGGCCGGAGCTGCGGGCGTCTTTGCTGCCATAGATTGCCAGCATGGTGAGGGCGTGGGCTTCATCCGTCATGTTGGTGGCCTCCTGATAATGTGTCAGGAGGCGGTCTTTGTCTTTTGCCATGCCGCGTGAGGCCAGCAGGGTCAGGCAGGCGTTGCGCAGTGCGCGCTGCCCGGCGCTTTCAGCATCCGGTGAAAATTCGCAGCTGGTGTCCATGGCGGCATAGAGTTCTTCCAGTGTGCTGCCGATGGTTTTGCCAATTGTTTTGGCGAATAACTTGCGTCCCTTCGCGATTGCATCCGTGTCCACGTTGCGGGCGATTTCACGGGCAATGTCCGCTTCGCTCGGCAGCTTGAGGAGTTCGGCGCGATAGGCGTGGTTCAGATTGCCATCGCACACGGTCTGCCCCAGCGCTCTGGCATAAGTCCGCATGCGCTCAGTGTGTTTTTTGGGATCGGACGTCTTGGCAAGCTGCACCAGGATGCGGGTTGCATAATCTGATGTCGCCTGCCACCGGGAGAATAAATCGGTGTCGTTCTCCATCAGAAAAGCAAGGTTCTGATCAGATTGATCTGCGACCAGTTTCACTGGTGCGGAAAAGCCACGCAAATACGATGGGATAGGCTTGGTTGCGATATTCTTGAATTTAAACTTCTGATTGCGGCGGGTGATATGTACGATACCATCGGTCAGCTTTTGATCGTTGGTCAGCACAAGGTCGAAATCATGGCCTTTGCGATCCAGCAGTCCAAGCCTGAGCGGAATATGAAGCACTTTCTTCTTGGCTTCGCCAGGCGTTGGGGCTGTGACCTGCTCGACCTCAAGCGCCGCCATCTTTTGTTTTGCATCGTATTTGAGTTTGCAAACCAGTTCTGGCGTGCCGGCCTGGATATACCAGTTATAAAATTGCTTTAAGTCCACACCGGCGGCTTCTTCGAAGCATTTTATAAAGTCTTCAATTGTTGCCGCTTCACCGTCATGGCGGGTGAAATAGAGATCCATGCCGGCGGCAAATCCTTCCTCCCCGGTCATTGTGTGAATCATCCGGACTAACTCGGCGCCTTTTTCATAGACGGTTGCCGTGTAAAAATTGTTGATCTCGATATAACTGGACGGCCGCACCGGATGAGCGAGCGGACCGGCGTCTTCAGGGAACTGATGGGCCCTGAGCAGGCGGACACTTTCAATACGTTCGACGGTGCGGTCGCGCTCGTCGGCGGTGAATTCCTGATCGCGGAAAACCGTAAGCCCTTCCTTCAGGCAGAGCTGGAACCAATCGCGGCAGGTGATGCGGTTGCCAGTCCAGTTATGGAAATACTCATGGG
>CAYUYL010000269.1:0-2835 GCA_964449195.1 uncultured Filomicrobium sp. | reverse complement strand
CTGCTTGGCCCTCTTTTTTTCTCATCGCGAACGTAACTATTATAAACCATGATAGCTGAATATGCATTACACTTCCCAATCGATCAGAAGGCACTCCGTTTTGTGTTAACCCAAGCGTGATGTCCGGTATACGCATTTCCGCTGCCATGCGACAAGCCAGCGCAGGCCTGTCGCTCTCCAATCATTACCTTCACTTAGAGCAGTCAGTGCTGTGAGGTTCTGTTGCTTCATATCTCTTGCGCTCCTAGTCGCATGCGGCCCCCTTGGGCGAACGCATCCCCCGTGCTGCGCTGATCGCATTGACGATCCATTTTCTGAGCATGTCGCGGCTAATCCCAGCATACTTTTGAATTGGGATTACGGCGCAGTGTTTGCTGGTGGCACTGGCACGGGCTCAAGCGGTCGATCAGCCAACTTTGCCCTGACGCAAACCCTAAGCGAGGTAACCCCATGAAACGAGCCCTTGTTGATCAGTTTTCCCTTTCCGACAGTGGCCGTGCGGCGCTTATCGCGTCGGAAGGCATTTCACTCAGGTCATTTTGTCTGACCTTACCGATTCACAATTAGCCAAACCAAGCCCGTCGCGATGACGTGCTAATCCCAAAGAAGGAAAACAAAATGACCGATATTAAATTCAAAAGAGGCGACAGCATGTCGCTCGCCAGAACTTTCCGAGTCGATGGCGTGGATTACGATTTGACGGGACAAACTGTAACCTCTCAGGTTCGCGTCGAGAAGGATGTCGAATCCACATTGATTGCCGACCTTACTGTTTCAACACCAACATCAGCGACTGTAACGCTTTCCCTAACGTCGGCCCAAACTGACGTCTTAGAGCCCGGAGTCTACTACTACGACATCAAGCGAGATGATGGTGCTGGTGACGTGCAGCACTCAGAGCCTTACAAATTCATAATCGAGAAGAAGGTCACAGAGTAATGACTGCCACCTTGACCGGGCCTGAGGCCTCCCGCGCAACCCTATCAGGACCACGTAACCGGGCAACGCTGACAGGCGACAGGACGGTCAAGGCCACACTTGTAGGGCCTCGATCCTTACGTGCTGAGCTTTTCGGGCCATCGGGCGATGTGACACTTGCCGCGGCATCGACGCCTACCACGCCTGCCCTGTCTGTCACCGGAACACCCGCAAATCTAGCCGAGCTAGCAATCATCGACGGCGAAGTTACCAGCGATGCGACCTTCGACGCAACAATCACGTCTTGGCTAAACGATGGCGACTTTACGCTTTCAGACGGCTCCACTGGAACGCCGCAGCTTTTGGTTGGCGGTTCTGTGGTGACTTTACCTTATACGTTCTCTGATGGCGACATCGTGACTTTGGGTATTGTAGAGGTTCCGGGTTACGTCTTTGAAATTGGCACAGTTGCGTCGGGCACCGGCGTAGCAACGTCCATCAGTATCACGGCGAATGCGGTTCCAGAGGATGCGCTGACAGGATCTGTGGTCGGAGTGTTGTCGTCAGACGCCAACCCAGCCGCGACTTTCTCTATCGTATCGCAGACGCCCGCAGGGGGCTTTGCTATCAATGGCAATAACTTAGAAGTGGCTGGGGCGCTCAATTACGAGGCGAACCAGACACACACCATCACCATCCGCGCCACGAATGTAGAAGGTAGCTATGATGAAGACGTGATAATCAACATCACGGATGTTGTCGAGCCAGCCACAACCGTGACCAACGTTGCGGGCGTGACTATCGTTTCAGAGACAGACAACGGCACAACGACAGACTTCGTCTTGTCAGGGACACACAACGGCAAGGATTATTCTGGAACCTATACGGTTCTGACTGCTGATGTTGCCTCCGGTGCGCCGGTGTTAATCGTCCCCGCCGAGTGGGTGCTGACCGCCAATCCCAACGAATACACCTTGGAAGAGCCAATCTGGCTTGTTCCAGATAATGTGGTGAACACATATGACGCAGGAATTTTTGACAGTAGCGGCGATCCGATCACATTCAGTGATCCTCTGCAGCTGGTCGCTGGAGAATACGCTGAGTACCAGTACTCAGCAGCGAATCCGGCGGGAGAGACTGCAGCTCCCACGGTAAGTATTCAGTTCGAGCCGCAAAACGACATCGGTTTTACTGGTGGGCGGATTTCATACACCGGTTCAGAAGTCGAAAGAAAGTATAGTTCAGCGTTTTCGCTTGAGGTCGATTCTGCTGACTTTGCAGCCTTTGAGCGATCCCTGGTCAGTAACCCCCTGCAATTTTTTTACGACGGGGCTGACTTCAAGTTTCGGCTGACATCGCTAGTGACAAACGGGAACACGGATGTGGCGCTGGGTTCCGGTGTTCTTCAGCGCAGCTTCGCGATTAGCGTTGATATGGACAACTATGCAAGGGTGGACATGTACGATGGTACAGCATGGACCACAATCATAGACATCACCGACACCGCAAACCTCAACGCTTCCACCGTTGGGATTGATCATTCGGTAACGGTTGGTTCTACGAATATCAACACTGACGGGCCGGACATGATTCTGCGCAATCAACACTGGCAGGCATCCGATGCTCCTTTGTCCGCCGATTTTGAGGTGTGGCGAGACTCGCTGTTTAACGCCGACGGAACAGTGCGGAACTTGCTACCGACGGGTGTCGTCTCCGGTATTGCTCCAGTCGTCTTCTTTAAGGGGCAGGACTTTGTGAACGGGACGAACTCAGGTGCTGGCACTGGCTCTGTATCCGTCCAAGGGCCACAGATTACAGTTACAGAGGTCTAGATGGGAAACATTTTACAAACCCCCATCGTTCGCACCGAAGACGCTGTCTTCTATGATCGGGAAGAACCCGGACACAATCCGGGTC
>CAYUYL010000268.1:0-2850 GCA_964449195.1 uncultured Filomicrobium sp. | reverse complement strand
GCAACATTCTTATCAATTACCGTTGATATTATTGGTTATGCTCATGGCGAACTCTTCGCCAGAGAGCAATCAGGTCAAAGCCTGTTGATGCCGTTGGAATTCAATCCACTGAAGCATCCACAGGCCGGGAGGCTTAGGATGTTGGACGAGTCATTTTCAGATCTGGAAGCTCGCATTTTAGAGCGCATTACAGAAGAGCGCTGGCAAAAACTTGCAACCGAATTGATCCGCACAGGCCAACCAAGATCAGAAAATCCACTCGATCCAGACTTGCCAGGCGGTGAAGAAGAAGCGTTTGCAATGCTGGTTGCAGGCAAACTTGAAGCACTTGGAATGTCGGTGGAAACATATGAATCCGTGCGCCACAGACCCAATGTTGTTGGAACCATTAAAGGTTCAGGCAGCGGCCCAAGCCTTATGATGAATGATCATCTGGATACCTACCCTGTCGTTGAACCTGAAAAATGGGATAAAACAAATTTCGATCCATACCAGGCAACACGTCACGGCGACCTACTCTATGGCCGAGGCACATCTGACACACGCGGTAATCTTGCAGCATGCCTTTTAGCGCTTCAGGCACTGATTGAAGAGGGCGTGAAATTCAAAGGCGATTTGATCTACTGCTTCTGCGTCGACGAAGAGCGGGATGGCACGCACGGTTCCATTTATCTCACGAAAGAAGTCGGGATCACCGCAGACTACTCAATCACGGCTGAACCAACAGCATGGGGATCGGTTGAAAGTGGCAATTGGGGCATGAATCTCTCGATTGCCAACTCCGGGCACTGCCTTGTTGAAGTTACGGTTTCAGGTGAAAAATCCCACATCTGGCGGCCAGACATCAGTGTAAACGCGATCGTTGAAGCAGCCAAATTGATCCCCACACTTCAGGCCATGGAGTATACGCACAAGCCTACAGAATTCATGGGACATACACCGCCATGCACAACAGTTGTCAGAGTGCGGGGGGGCCTTGAAGGCGAAATGCAATTTTCGCCGGACGCTTGCACAATCACACTGGCCGTTGTTGGCATTGTTCCCGGCATGACTATCGAGAGCATTATCAAGGATATTGAGCGCGTTACATCAAGCGCAGCAAGCAGCAGCAACCAGGTCAGCATTAGCGCGCGTCAGGTTCCCGGTTCCTTGTTTGTTGAAGCGACAAAGCCTGTGCCGTTGGACCAGGAGCCATGCGTTTCACTCACCCGGGTCTACAAGCGTTTGATGAACGGTGAGGCCCCAGCTGCGAACCGGAAGAATGCGTTCAACGATACCATACGGTTACGTGAAGCCGGCATCAACGCCGTAACCTTCGGGCCTGGTGAAGATGGATGGGCCGTCGACAACGAAAACATCTCCGTTACCAAATCGGTCAAGGCTGCTCAAATTTACGCGCTAACGATGATGGAAATTCTAGGCGTGCACAATCCATAATTTCCGGAAGTTCCCAAGTATCCAGTATGGCGGCGTAAAATGACCAAGAGTTCCACGTCTTCCGAGTCCAAGATTTCGATCACGTTTATGCTTTCGTCATTTACAGTGATCATGCTGATTTCGGCGTGGATTTTTGTGACATCGACGGGATTAGCAAATGAACTTTTCCTGCCTGGACCTGTTGCCGTTGGCGAAGCTTTCTACAAAGCTGTTACCAAAGGATATCAGGGGAGCACCCTCCTGGAGCATGTTGCTGCGAGTTTGGCACGCATTCTAACTGCATTCTTCCTCGCCTGCCTGGTCGGCATCCCTCTGGGCATTGCTATGGGGGCGTCCAAATATGTACGCGCATTACTCAATCCATTGATCGAGTTTTACCGCCCGTTGCCGCCACTTGGCCTCTACACGCTTCTGGTGATGTGGTTAGGCATTGGTGAAGAATCCAAGATCTCGCTGTTGTTCATTTCGGGGCTACCTGTTCTGATCATCAATACAATCGTCGCTGTTGAGAATATCGATCCGATTTATGTGCGGGTTGCACGCGGGCTTGGTGCGAACAAAAGACAGCTTCTGTTTTCCGTCTACCTCCCTGCAGCCGGTCCGACAATTCTCGCCGGCATGCGCATTGCTCTTGGCTTTATCTACACCGTTCTTGTGGCCGCTGAAATCGTTGCTGCAACCGCAGGTATCGGTTGGATGATATGGGATGCCTCAAAGTTCCTTCTCTCTGACGTTGTCATCATGGGCTTGATTGTCCTTGGCCTTACCGGCGTTGCGCTTGATATGAGCATGCGATTGCTGGGCTGGATACTCATGCCCTGGACGCGGCGCAGAACTGGTTAGCTGTCATAGAAATGTTGCGCTTACCGGGGCAGGCGCACAAAACTCCTCGTCAACATGCCCCAACGTGAAAGGCTCTGACGATGAAAGTAATCGGAACCATTGCGGCATTTGCAGCAAGCATGCTGGCTGCACACACAGCTCTGGCCGATGCCCCAAAGAAGGTCACAGTTGGGTATCTGAATCTTGTGAACGCACAGTTGGTCACCAAATCTCTCGGTCTTGTTGCCAAAGAGATGCCAGGCGTTGAAATCAAATACATCAAAGTTGGTGGCGGTGGTGATATGCTGCGCGCCATTGCTGCTAAACAAGTTGACTTTGGTGGGTTGGGTAATCCGCCAACAGCCATTGGTGTCACGCGCGGTCTGCCAATCAAAGGCATTATGGTTCTGAATATGCTGGACTTCGTTGAAGCCATGGTTGTGCGTACGTCCAAGAACATCAAATCCTTCAAGGACCTGTCTGGCAAAACAATCGCTGCGCCATTCGGTTCAACGACACACTATTTGTTGCTGCAAGCGCTTGCTGATGAAGGCATTGATCCCGCTTCGATGAAGATCCTTGATCTACGGC
>CAYUYL010000267.1:0-2867 GCA_964449195.1 uncultured Filomicrobium sp. | reverse complement strand
ATCTGAATCATAAGTGATTCTGATGACTCAACATTTTTACGGACAGGCTCTAAGCTGTATTTTTCATATTCTTGGCATTTTAGTTGCAAAAACAATAGAAAGCATCGTAGTAATGCCACACAAATATATGTAAGGGCCTCACAGACATAAAAAACTATATCAGAATTTTAAGTCATTCAAAAACGCTGCCATGCGTGCCTCCAAAACCGGCACGAGAGTTGTACGCTTCATAGGTTTGGCTCCGCAGCTAAACCGGCTCTGGCTGAACACAAACACAAAACAAGCTTCAGCCGTAATCCACGCCAATTTGACTCTCCGGCAAAGAGGATACATGAAAAAACGTGCACTGATTACAGGCATCACCGGCCAGGATGGCTCATACCTTGCGGAGCTTCTGCTCGAAAAAGATTACGAAGTTCAGCAGCCAATACTGGGCCATATCAATGCAGGTTCCAGCTGTGATATATCGATTATCGAGCTTGCCCGCATGGTAGCCAAAGTCACTAGATATATCGCAACCGATCCCACCAAACCTGACAGCACTCCGCGCAAGTTGATGGATATCAACCGCTTGACACAAATGGGCTGGCGAACGCAGATAGGACTTAAAGAGGAAATTTCTCAAATCTACCGCTGGTTTTTGGCGAATTCTAAGACATGGAGAGCATTATGAAACAGATCATTCATCCGGTCTTACTTTGCGGCGGTGCAGGGACGCGGCTTTGGCCCTTATCGCGCAAATCCTATCCCAAGCAATTTGTACAGCTTATAGGAGATAAAAGCCTGTTCCAGATGTCCGCACAACGGCTGTCTGGGAAGGGTTTTGCGGCCCCTTCGGTGGTCACAGCGGCTGATTTCCGTTTTGTCGTGATTGAGCAACTGGCCGCACTTGAGATCGCACCATCTCATATTCTGATCGAGCCCTCAGCCAAGAATACCGCAGCAGCTATCTGCGCCGCAGCTCTGGCGCTTGAAGCGCACGAGAGCGGAGCCCTGATGCTGGTCGCACCGTCCGACCATGTGATCCCGGACGCTGCCAGCTTCCGTCTCACTGTGCAGGCCGCTGCCCCGGCTGCCAAGGCAGAGCAACTCGTAACCTTTGGCATCCGCCCTGACCGGCCTGAGACCGGCTATGGCTGGCTCGAACTCTCAGAAACTCCTGACGCCGATTTCGCACCGATCCCTCAGCCTCTGCGGAACTTTGTCGAAAAGCCCGATCTGTCCACCGCCGAGAAACTCCTGGCCGACGGCATGCATCTTTGGAATGCAGGCATTTTTCTCTTCTCCACCACCACAATCCTGAAGGCTTTTGCCAAATATGCGCCAGATGTTCTCTCAGCAACCCGCGCTTCCTTTACCGCGGCGGAAAAAGACCTGGCCTTCACACGCCTCGCCCCGGACGCCTGGGCCGGCCTTCCAGATATTTCCATTGATTACGCTGTGATGGAACGCGCTGCGAACCTGAGCGTTGTGCCCTATTCCGGTGCCTGGTCCGACCTTGGCGACTGGCAGGCCGTATGGCGGGAAAGCACACCCAGCAAAAAAGACGGTGTCGTCACAGCGGGCCCTGCAACAGCGCTCTACTGCCAGAACACGCTGCTGCAGGCAACCAACGAGGCGCAAGAGGTTGTCGGTATCGGCCTGACTGATATCATTGCCGTTGCTATGACCGACGCGGTACTGGTCGCGCATAAAGATCGCGCCCAGGATGTGAAGCAGGCTGTTGCCGCGCTGAAGGCCAAGGACGTGGTGCAAGCTGAAACCTTGCCCCGCGATTACCGCCCCTGGGGTTGGTATGAAAGTCTTGTTCTCGGCCCGCGGTTTCAGGTCAAACGGATTGTTGTCAAGCCTGGTGCAGCACTCTCACTGCAAAGTCATTACCATCGCGCCGAACATTGGGTTGTCGTTGAAGGCACTGCTAAGGTTACGATCGGCGATGAGGTCAAACTCATCACAGAAAACCAGTCGGTGTACGTTCCCCTCGGAGCTATCCACCGCATGGAAAACCCCGGCAAGGTACCGCTCACATTCATTGAAGTTCAGACCGGCAGCTATCTGGGTGAAGATGACATCACCCGCTATGAAGATGTCTACGACCGCGGGCAGGGAGCAAAAGGGTGAGGGAAGTGAAAGAGGGAGGCTTCGCCGCCTTTAACCGATAGGTTGTTAGAAAACTCCCACCGCTTCTCAAGCTCAACTGGACGATAGCGATTGAACATAAGCCAGAAGCTCAACTGAGTAATTCATGGGGAACGCACGCATGGACACCATGGCAGCGCCCGGATGACCGTTTCGTAATTTGTGTAAGACCTTGGCCGGATTCTCATTAGCAAGAGCCCCAAGAATAAGCTGTTGCTCAAGAGCAGGATCATCAGCCGATGTTGCGCTCAATGTTACGCCAAGTTTCTGCGACCTGCCATCGAAACCATGGCAGGCGGCACACATACTCTGGAAGATGGGGCTACCGTTATCGGCTTCGGCAAGCGCCAAACCATTTGATCCAACATATGCGTTTATATCATGCTGCCCGGATGTCACAAACAGAGCAAGACGATATTTGGCATGGGTCGGCAGAATATGGTTTGAATATTTATGCGTCTGATCACCAAGGCGGGCAATAATATCCTCTATGGGCCGTTTTTCCGCGTTGCGAAGGCTTGCGACGCCTACCGCATCAGCGTTACGCCCCTCCTGGCTAACAGTCCCCCGGTAATCCCAGCCATGACAGCTGCTGCAGCGCCATGTTTCCGGCCCTGCCATACTCGTGTCAGACGCCGGCCAAGCCGGATGCGTTTCTGAGGGCGGTATTGTTCCCAGAGCTTTATACCAATTTTCGTCAAGGCCTTCGCCTATTTCGACCTGCCATT
>CAYUYL010000266.1:0-2897 GCA_964449195.1 uncultured Filomicrobium sp. | reverse complement strand
ATCTTAAGCCGTGCGGGCGGTTAATAGCAACCGCGTGGCATAAGGAAATATGAGAGCTGAGAACTTACAAGTTTTACTGAACAAAACAAAGTTGAGGGGTTGAGGGGAACAACATGCAGCGGAGACACATTCTTAAAATACTTGCTGTTACAGGCATGACAAGCATGCTTTATGTGGACGCGCAGGCTGCGCAGCTCAAAAATCTTATTGGGAGCTGGAGCGGAAGCGGCGTAGTTAACTTTATAGATAACAAAAAAGAAAAAATTAGATGTCATGCCTATTACACCGGCGGGACTGGAAAATTGAACATTGCAGTTCGTTGTGCCAGCGCCGGTTATAAAATTGAGCTGCGCACTAAACTGAAGCACAGCGGCAGTAAATTGTCCGGCACCTGGCAAGAACGCTCATTCAACAATTCAGGACGGGCGAACGGCAGCATATCAGACAGCAAAATACAACTTAAAGTCAGAAGTTCGAGTGTGAGCGCTGCAATAAATGTGAGCTACAATAAGGGCCGGCAAAGCGTACGGATCAGCTCACAAGGCAGCAAATTACGGTCTGTCTCGATCAATTTACGCCGACTTTAAACAAAACCGACTGGCCAAGCAAGAGGATGTTCAGAGGTTAAGATTGTATATATGCAGTAAAGCCGAGAATATAATCTCGTAAGCGCGGCACGATGGTGTTTCAATCATCGCCAAGATGCATGTCTTTCTGCCAAGTTTATTACCGGCAGAAAGATCCACACGATACAATAACTGTCGCACAAAACCTGCCTTTTTGGGGGTGCAGCCAGTGCGCATAGCCTTTCATGTTCATGAAACATTCTTGACATCGCTGGAACCTCAAGCGAAAAAAACTTTTAATATCAGGCTTTTTATAACGCCCAAGGAGAAAAAACGTTGGCGAACAACCGCACCGTTCTGATCGACACGCATCCAGGCCGCAGCGCTCAGACATACGGCATTGCACGTGAACTCGGCACAGATCTCGATTTGATTCACGAGCGATCGGTTGGCGTAATCGGCAACAAAGGCGATAGCCAGTGCTATATTGGCGTTCAAGCAAAGGTGGAAGCAATACACGAACGCTTGCGCCAGCGCATCGGAACCGGCGACGGCCAGTTGCGTTACCGCCTGGTGCAAGCAGAATATACGATTGCAACCTCGGATGGCATTCGCAACGGCACGAGGGAAATGCGCTATTCACTGATCGGCCGCGAAGTCACTCAAGATAGTGTCTGCGAACATGTCAGCGCCAGCGGCCTGGAAGGCGCGATCGCCGTCGTCGCCTGCGACAAACCACCGGTTGGCACGCTTTGCGCACTTCTTGAGCATAACCGCCCGGCCATCATTATGTCGGACGGTCCAATTCGGCCAGGACGCGATACCCTCACGACTGAGCCGCTGGATATTATATCCGCCTACCAGGTTGCAGGCCATAAAGATGAAGACCACAAGCAACGCATTGCCAAGGAATCCTGCCCCGGCTATGGAAGTTGCGGCGGCATGTTTACCTACAATACAATGCAAACGTTTATTGGTATGATCGGTATGCAACCGCTTCATATGGTTGCTCCACCTTCTGACGACCAACGCCGCCTCACGCAATTTCCCGATGAACTGGTCGGCTATCTCCACAACATGATCGAAAACAATCTGACCCCGCGCGATATTGTCGGGCGCGATGCCCTACGCAACGCCGTCATCACAGCTATGGCCATCGGCGGCTCCACCAACGTGGTCCTGCATGTGCCCGAGATCGCCCGCGCAGCCGGTTTCGATAATTTCTGGCACGACATTATCACGCCAGAGGAATTCAACCATCTTTCGCAACAGATTGTGCCGGTACTTACCGACGCCAGACCCTATGGCCGCTATTCTATGATGGATATCGACAATGCCGGGGGAATTCAGGTTATTGCGAAAGAGCTGATGGACGCCGGCCTCATCAATGGCGCCGTCATCACCTGCACCGGCGAAACGCTCGCTGAGCAGATTACGCGCTTAAAGACCCAAAAACCGGACGGCACAGTGATTTATCCGGTGAAAGAGCCTTACAAGCCCACTGGCGGCCTACGCATGCTTGCCGGGAACATGTCTCCGGATTTTAGTGCAATTCTTAAATTGGCAGGCGTCGAAGGCGGCCTCGAAGACAATGTTTTCAAAGGCACGGCGCGCACCTTCGATGGCGAACAAAAGCTGCTTCAAGCGCTTGAGACCGCGCCGGACAGCTTCCAAGACAAAGATGTGGTGATCGTCCGTTACGAAGGGCCGAGCGGCGCTCCCGGCATGCCTGAAATGCTCGATCCAACCTCGCGTATTACATCTCTATGCCGTGAGCGCGGTATTGTCATCGCCCTGATGACAGACGCCCGCTTTTCCGGAGGCTCCGTCGGCCTTGTCATCGGCCACGTGGGTCCAGAGGCAGCACTTGGAGGTCCTATTGCCCTGGTTGAAGACGGCGATGAAATTGTGATCGATCTCAACAAAGACGAGATTAATTGCCTGGCGCTTGACGACACGGCGACACTGAAAGCCCGCACAGCAGCTTGGCAACGTGCAGTCGACGGTAACGGCGGCATCCACCCGGCCTGCGGCACAGCCGAAACACGTCTGCTGCATCGTATGCGCACCTCAGCGGTTCCCGCAGCACAGGGCAGCGGCATGCACCCAAACCGCAAACTCTGGGTCAGTGAACCGCGCCTGCCGGAACCTTCGGATTTCAAGCCTGCAAACGCATGGCGATCTGACAGCTAGCGCCGCGACTCAACTAAGGCGTCGGGTAGAGTCTTTTTAGCTTGGCTGTATTTCGATCTAATGTTTTCTTTTTGTTCCTGCACGACTTCCGTAGTTATGGAGGCGTCGATGAAAGCGCGGGATTTCAAGGACTTTGTT
>CAYUYL010000265.1:0-2912 GCA_964449195.1 uncultured Filomicrobium sp. | reverse complement strand
CGCAACATCAGAACTTTAAGGTCGGGCGTAAAACGTTGTGCCTCAGCCTGCCAATTGGGTAGAACGCTCGTCGGTGCAACGATCAGCGCTGGTTTGCCGAGTCTGCCTTCCACCTTTTCTCGCAGCAGGAAAGCAAGTGTCTGAACCGTTTTACCAAGTCCCATATCGTCAGCAAGAACACCACCGAGGCCTGTTTCGCGTAGGAAGTTCAGCCATGACAGGCCTATTGACTGGTATGGTCGAAGTTCAGCGCCAAATGAAGCAGGTGGCGCAATTTCCTGCAATGAATATCCGCGCTGTAAATCCTTGCCAAGCTTAATCAGGCGCTCAGCATTCGCCGTCAACTCTAGGTTCTGGCCAAGCAAGTCCGCAGCTTCCACCAAGGCCCCTGCTTCCGCGCGATGCAACTGCACTTTACCATCTTCCAGTTTATCAAAGCGAGGGCCAATAAGTTCCAGGAGCGCTTTAAGCATGGGCATTAAGCGATTTGCCGGAAGCGGCAGCAAGCGGCCATCGCTTAATTTATGATGGACATTCAGTGAGTTTCCGAGTTCGTGTAGTTTTGCGATATCCTTGAGGGCATCGGAGCGCATCAGGTCTTTGAATTCGGCAGGCAGTTGCGCCAGCAAGGAAGCAAGATGAGGCGCTAAGCTGATGCGCTCACCTTCAAATTCGACGCCCAACTCGAAAGAGAACCAGTCGATTCCAGATCCTTCGTCGACGTCCGCCCACCAGTCTGTTTCACCCTCGGCAATCTGATAAGGATAATCATCAGAATATTGGATTTGCCAGCCATCAGCGATAAGCTTGGGAACAGCATGACTGGAAAAAGCTATAAACTGGTTCGGATCTCTGAATGCCTCAAAAAACTGGTCAAAGCTTCCAGTTGCTTCGTCGTTGGACACAAAATACAATGGAGTATTTTTCTCTCCCACCGCTATCAGTGGGCAGTCTTCCATCAGTTCAAGTCCCAGCTTTGAAAGCTGTTTAAGTGCATTGAACTCGGCTGTCGTATTGCGCGGTGTCAAAATGAGAACATCGCCATCTAAGCGTTCAAGGTACTCTGACTTTGTTTCATGTTGTACGATCTCGCCATCATAATCGAAGCTCAGCCGCGCAAGCGGGAAATTAAAATCACCTCGCCACTCAGCATCTTTCACATACCACGAATAAGGCTCTTTAAAACGAACCTGCCCCTGGTAGAGTTCAAGGCGTGGGATCGGCTCGACTTCACGCTTCTTAGTCTTTTGCGGTGCTTCCGGTAGAGGGACCTCCTTTATGCCGGACTTCGCAAATCGTTTGTCGAGCAATGCAGAAAGTTGCGCCGCTTCCGATAGCGACACCTCAGGAGCTTCAGCAAGCCTTGCTGCTAAGGCCAGTGGCAAGCCCAGATCAAGCGTTCCTAAAACACCTTGTTCCGTATTTATGTAACATGGCGGGGCAGTGGGTAAAACAGCATCGAAATGATCTGTCTCATCTTCTACTGCATCCTGTCTTGGCATTATGGAAAGGCGTTGGCGACCGGACGATTCTTTATCGCTGGTCCAGTTGAGGCCAGCCGCAATTTCCGCACCCTGGCGGAGCACGGGCCTATGAACGCTGTCAAAGTGACAGCGGTCTGTTATTAAGATCTTAGAGAGGAGCGGAACAATTTGCGAATGTGAATCAAGCAGCAATCTAGAATTACTGCGCTGGCGCGTGTGCTGCATCACCAGATGCATTTCACGTAAAATCTCAATGTCGATTGGGCGGATATACTTTGGCCTGTTATGGGCGGAATAGCTCAAGGTCTGACTGAGATTGAGTTCCCTAACATCTTTTCCAAACGTGCCGTTTTTGTTCAGCCTCGCAACCATTGGCACGACATGCGCCTTTAGTGTTCCACCTCCACGCGCTGACTCTATCTTGAGAACGTAGATGATACGATTATTAACTTTTTCAGGATAACCTTTGTTGCCATCCTCTCTGTCAATGGTTTCATCAAGACGTTCGATCCAAAGTTTGAGATTTGTTGACAACGCATTTCCATTTGCGTCAGAAATATTATCGGATGTTTGAGCTTGTGTAAGATGCTGTTGTGAAACCTCTAGCAACACGGCAGCCACATGTTTACAGTTGGTGTTAACCGGGCAAGAGCATGTTCCGTGGATCAAGGTTCCAGTTTTACCAAGACGCAACGTGATCTTTTGTTTATACGGTCGCTTGTTACTTCCTTGCACACGGCCTACGATAACAGTGCCGCTGGTATCTAACTTCGCTTCAAGCACATTGCCTTTGGCATGAATACGTTTTCCGCGTTGCAATGTGGCTGGTTCGATGGTTTGTACGATTTCTGCTTCGCCAAATACCAGCATTACGAATTAACCTTTTACCAATTTTGCACTTTACATATTAATTTTATCCGGTTCACGAAAATTGAGTATCCATAATCTGCCGGTGCTCACAGCAAAGCTGTGGACAAATAGCTACAACACCTTACAGCAGTTTGAAAAGATCATCAGAAACAATAATTAGTTACATGCCGGAGAACATATCTTTCTGCTCGGCCCAACTGGCCGTAAACGGCTCAAGCAGTTGCGCCAGTGTCATCTTCGGCCCTTGCCGTCCGTCCAGGATCGCCTCGACAATATCCGGCGCGAGCAACGACAGCCTCAGAACACGTGTCATATATGACGGTGCAATGCCGTCACGCTCGGCCAGTTCAGCCATGGTGGCGAATTCGCCGGCTTCGAGCATACGCTTCCAGCGAAAAGCACGAGCCAGTGCTTTGACGATTGTGTTGTCAGTTCTGCGCTGGGTCTGCGCATTGGCCGGTAGAACCATTTCCTTACGGCCGCCACGCTTGACGATGCGGAATGGTGTGCGTGCCGGAGCAATATTGGGCCAGTGAAACGGCGGCGCGGTGCCGTCGT
>CAYUYL010000264.1:0-2925 GCA_964449195.1 uncultured Filomicrobium sp. | reverse complement strand
GCATAGGATTTATGGCCGGTTCCCCCACGGGCAGTGGCAAGCCGGCCTTGGTAATTGTGCCAACGCCACGGCCTGCCTTGAAGGTAAGGCCGCTACCGGAGGGGGTGTGCCGGACTGTGGAGATAATCAGTGCACCATGGGTGACATCGGGATCGTCGCCTGCATCTTTGATAATGCCGGTGCGTGCCCATCCCTTACCGGCTTCTTCCACCGCCAGAGCAAAGGCCGGCTGTTCGCCCTTGGGCAATGTAATGCTAACCGGGTCAGGTGCTCTGCCCGTCATCAGCAATTCAAGTGCTGCTTTTGTCGCCGCGGCCGCGCATGCGCCTGTTGTCCAGCCGCGGCGCAGACCTCGCTTTTCATCGTCTGTGGGGCGTCTGTCAGTCATCGGATGAGCCACGAGCCGGAAGCGTTTGCGATTACCGTTCGCAGTAGCTGCGGGTTACAAAGTTATCAGGTATACATGCGCCGGTGGTGCAATTGTAAAGCTTCCGGCAGCGTGATCGTGAACGTGCTCTTGTGGCCCGCAGGCTTTTACCATAACAGGCGTAATCCCACATTCTCTCATAATTATAACGTAAAGTGAATTTGGGTAATCTTACCGTATAGCTACAACGCCAACCCTTGGGCGAAGCCTGGACACTCGCGGGCAGCCATGCGGTTGCGATCAAGATGGCCATTGCTATAGCTGGTATTTGCCGTGCTGAAAACAACATTCCTGCGCCTCTCTTTTGAATGATTGCGAACAGTCGTAGTATCTGTGTCAGATAAGCGCATTATAAGGCGCAGTTTTTTTTAGGCTATAGTCATTATGGATTGCCGGATTTTGACGATTGGCTCGTACATCCGGCTTTTATAGATATGCTTGGGGCTACGATAGAATGGTTGCTGAACACTTTGGGATTCAGCTTTGCGCGTCGAGAAAGTCCTCAAATACTTCGTGGGCGTCGTCCGGGCCGTAAAGCACGAGACGATCTCCATGGGATAGGGATGTCTCCGGCGATGGTACCGATACGATTGAACCGTCGTCTCTGAGCAGGGCCAGAAGGCTCAGGCTGTTTTCGTCAAGCTGCAGTGAAGCGACGGTGTCGAGACCTTCGCCATGGTGATAATGTTCGGCAACACTCAGGCCATTGCTGACTTGAAGCATGCGCAGATAGCGGCGTTGTCCAAGGCTGGTCATAGAGATCAGGACCCATCCCATCAAACGGCATAGCGCTTTGTCGACCAGCGGATTGAGCATGAGCACCCAGACCAGAGCAAGCGCGCCCGCCAGCATAGCACCTGCCGTGCCACCGCCTCCGGGTGCCCGTCTGTATTCAGAAGCGAGACAATCAATGTTGCAGACAGCGATAACAATCCGACATTTCCGGCAATGATCAGCAACGCAATGATGCGGCGCCGGGTTGGATAATTAATGATCATTTCTGATTCGCTGGTCGTAAAGCCGGTGCCGCTCAAAGCCGTCAGGCACTGGAAGCGTGCCACACGTTCCGGCATGCCGGTCATGCGGAGTGCAATGGCGCCAAGCCTGGTGATGAAGACCGATGCGGTTAAAATTATCAGAGCGGAAAGGGCTGCAGCCATAGAGGTCTCTTGCTTATAGGATGCGTCAAAAGTCTCAGACGTACGCAGTATTCAAGATCAGTCAACTGCCAACACAGATAAATCCAGGCTGTGGAAACGCACGGCTTTGCCATTCATGTCACAGATGCTGAGATCCAGTGTGTTCGCGTCCCAGTCAATGCTCAGGATGCCGAAGTTTTCCTTCGCATACATGGCATCAAGTTGATGAGGACCACTTTCGTCTGATGGCCTGGAAGATGGTAAGTTCATTGCGCTTGAGGTAATTTCATAAAACGGATAGGGCATGCCGTGCGCTTTGCGGTAGATTGCGGCCTGGTGCCTGTCTCCAGACAGGAAGACAACACCATTGGCTTTTGTTTTTTTTGATCAGGTCGAAAAGGCGCTGGCGCTCAGCAGGTAAATTGCCCCAGCGCTCCCAGCCATGACCGTCCGCCAACACCTGGATGCTTGAAGCTATGATGCGCAGGGCGGCAGGTTTGCGCAGTTCCTGTTCCAGCCACGCCCACTGCTGTGCGCCAAGCAGCGTTTTGCCGGGTGATGGATCTGGTTGATAGCGCCCTTTACCAGGCTGTTGGGTTGGAGTTTTCAGCAAATCCGACCGGAAACTACGGGTATCAAGCATCAGAATTTGTATTCGCCGGCCTTCAGGACCAAAGAGCTTGGCATAGTAAATACCATCAGGTGCCGTAGTGGAGGTGCTGCCGGACCCGTTCAAGAATTTCATAAAGAGGGCGCGTGCTGCCTCTTTATGTTTAAAATCCGCGCCTGCATCATTGCCGCCATAGTCATGGTCATCCCATGTCGCCAATATTGGAAATGCATCTCGGGCCAATTCGAATTCCGGTCTATCAGCAAGCTCGGTGTAGGCCGATTTCAGCTCCCGCCTGTCTGCTACTATCGATTGCCAGATCGGCTGCGGTTTGTTCTGGTGTAAACACGATCCAAAAGCGATTTTTGTCAGAACTTTATTTTGAGGTGGTAGTGGCCGCCATTGAAGCAGTGGTTTTGCTGAAGCTGCTGCTGGTTGCAAGAGAGGCGTGTCATGAGTAGTGCTATTTGGAAGCTTGCGGGGCTTCGCAGTTAAGGGGACAGCTTTGGTTGTGTGGTTGTTGAGGTTGGCGGCAATGGCAAGCCCAATCCCAACAATGGTCAGCACGTAAAGTGGTACGCTATTATTTTTCGTGAATGTTGCCAGACTGTTCAGCATCCGTCATATCCATGTGGTGAAGAGTAAACCGTGGTGTTATGTTATTGCAACGTTGTTAAATTGGGTTAACAAAGAGATAAGAGCCTGTCCGTAAAAATGTTGAGTCATCAGAATCACTTATGATTCAGATC